>CAYJLG010000001.1:0-80128 GCA_964371035.1 uncultured Clostridia bacterium
TAATAATCAAAGCTATCAAATGCTTACTTCTATTTGCTATTTAGTTATAAAAGGATTGCTTCAAAAAGATGAAAATGGCGATATGAAAATGCAAAAGTTCCTCGATGAACAGAGAATGTCAAGGCTATATGAGAAGTTTATTTTAGAGTATTATAAAAAACATTTTCCAGAATTTAAAGTGTCTTCATCGCAAATAGAGTGGGACATTGAAAGCGACAATGAACATGTGTCGTTCTTACCAAAAATGCAATCAGATATTATGATTTCTAACGGAAAACATACACTTATTATCGACGCAAAATATTATTCAAGAAGTATGGCAACAAGTCAGTTCGGCAATAAGCAAACTTTTCACTCACACAACCTCTATCAGATTTTCACTTATGTGAAGAATAAGGATGTAAATAACGCTGGTAATGTCAGTGGTATGCTTCTATATGCAAAAACAGATGAAGAAGTTACCCCAAATGCAGAGTTTAGTATGGGTGGAAATCGGATTGAGGTTAGGAGTTTGGATTTTGGTGAAAAATTTGTGCAGATTTCTGAGCAATTAAATAAATTTATTATATTTTAGGAAGAGGTGTCTAAAATTATGAATAAAGTTGAAAGTCAACTTGATGTTTTTATGGCAAAGCTCACATTTAAATTGAGAACTGAGGGATTATATAACGATATGATGTATCATTATACATCTTCATTTGGGTTTAACTCAATTTTATTTAATGATAAAAATATGATTACTTTATGGGCAAGTAGGTACGATTGTCTTAATGATACCAGTGAGGGAAAAATAGCTCTTGAAATGTATAAAAAAGTTTGTGTTAAAATGCTAAATGAAAATAAATTAACAAAAGAGTTATTTGATTTTTTTGTGGATATTAAACCTACAAAGACAACCTATATTTCATATCTTGAAAATGATATTAATAGATTTACACGAGTTGAATGTGATAGATATATTTGTTCATTTTCTAAAAATAATGATTCTTTGGCAATGTGGAATTATTACTCAAAAGGTAATATGTATGAGGGATTTAACATTGGAGTACATAGCCTAAGTGTACGTGATGAATTGAATATAAACAAGTTAGAATATACTAATTACAAAATTTCTTCTGTATTTTACGGGCAAAGCGAGCAAGAACCTCTAATTCGAAATGTACTAAATGAACTTATAGCATTGTATTCAAAAGAAGAAGAAACATCTATTAGATATATGATTTCAAATTATTTAGAAGAGTGGAGCTTAATATTTAAAAGTGAGTATTTCAAACATGAGGAAGAAGTAAGATTGATAGTTAGCATTCCTAAAAAAACCAAAGTTTCAATATTTGATATTAAGTATAGAAATTCAGCTGGATATATAATCCCTTATATAGAACTCAAATTTAATAAATCAACCGTATTAGAAACCTCTTTTGGTCCTTTAACCTGTTCCGAAGATCAAAAATATCTACAAACGCAGATTTTAGATGAGCAACTTAAAGGCTCGAATTTCCCACATACATCCACTACATATTCTAATATTCCAGTAAGGTATTAAAATGTTGTTTTATGCAAACATCATTAGGAAGCCTGCCATCTAAGATAGCTTTTAGAGTGAAGTATACAAATATTACTTCCTCCGACCACCTTTACCCTGTTTAAGCACATCAGATTTTTCAAGAGCTTTCATAACAGTAAGTGTAAATCAGTGTATGCGATATGTGATGATATAAAAAAGGATGTAAATTATGAGTAAAAAAAATGATACAAAGCCTATTGGTGTATTGATAAATGTGGATAGTTATTTTTATAATAGCAATTTTAAATTTTATTGCATATATAATGCATGCTAGGGTTTTATCATTAATAGTATCTATAGGTCATGTTTATTTTGGCATACAACAAATGAAAAAGTATTATCGTGGAAAAAATAATTAACTACGCAAAGTAGCTCATAAAGAAAGTTCGTTGTTTCACAAACTTTATGAAATTTATATTGAAAATAATATAATCACAAATGGTAAAAAAAATCAAAGAAAATTTTTATTTTTCTTTGATTTTTTAATTATTTGTGGTATAATTTATAGGATTAAAAAACGGAGAAAAAAATGATTAGGAATAAAATTGTTAAAATTTTGAAAAACAGCATAGCTGAAGAGCTAGAACTTCAAGTCGGAGACGTGCTTTTGAGCGTAAATGGTGCTGAGGTTCAAGATTATATAGATTATAAATTTCAAATTTCGGATGACTTTATAAATATAGATATCGAGAAGCCAGATGGAGAAATATGGGAGTTTGAAATAGAAAAAGAATATGATGAAGATTTGGGTATCATATTTGAAAACCCTTTGATGGATAATATTAAAGTATGCGAAAATAATTGTGTGTTTTGTTTTATAGATCAGATGCCAAGAGGGATGCGAAAAACACTTTATCTCAAAGATGATGACACAAGACTTTCGTTTTTATATGGAAATTTCATCACTCTTACAAATTTGACAGATGATGAGATAAACAGAATTATACAATATAGAATCAGTCCAATAAAAGTGTCTGTTCATGCTACTGACTTGATGCTTAGAAATGAACTGATGGGCAAAAAAAACGGTAAAGATGTCATGATATATCTAAAAAGATTGGCAGACAATGAAATAACTGTTGATTGTCAGATAGTTCTTTGCAGAGGGCTTAATGATGAAAAAGTGCTTGAAAAAACTATTGAAGATTTATCTGATTTGTATCCTTATGTGAGAAGTGTAGCGGTAGTACCAGTTGGACTTACCGATTTTAGGGAAAATTTATATAAACTTAACAAGTTTGACTATGAAAGTTCTTTGGGTTTAATTGAGCAAGTAAAAACAATTCAATCTAAGATGTTAAATAAATTGACTACAAGATTTATTTTCATAGCTGATGAGTTTTATATTTTGAGCAAGAGTGAATTTCCGAATTATGATGAATATGAGGATTTTGATCAGATTGAAAATGGAATAGGATTGTATAGACTTCTAGAAAGAGAAGTAGATGAAGCACTCAAAGAAGTATCTCATCGAAATTCTACATGTTTAGATGATTTGAAAAAATTGGATAATGGTACTAAAACCTTCACAATAGTCACTGGCGTGGCTGCATATGAAATCATGAAAGAATTATCTGAAAAAATCAGTGCAGTGACGGGTATTAAAATAAATACAGTGAAGATAATAAATGAGTGTTTTGGTGAAAACATCACTGTATCGGGACTAATAACGGGCAAAGATATAATTAAGCAATTAGAGGATAAAGGATTTAGTAATCTTATCATACCAAAGGTAATGGTAGAGCATGAAGAAGAGATATTTCTTGATGACACTAAGATTGAAGAAATTGAAAATAAATTAAATACGAAAGTTTATGTATGTAATGTCAATGGCAAAGAATTTGTAGATTTGCTGTTAAGACATGCTTAGGAGGAAATTAATATGGCAAGACCTATAGTTACTATAGTCGGAAGACCAAATGTTGGAAAATCAACATTGTTTAACAGATTGGCAGGAAAGAGAATAGCTATAACAGAAGATACACCAGGAGTTACGAGAGATAGAATTTATGCAGAATGTGAGTGGTTGGATAATTATTATACACTTATTGATACAGGAGGAATTGAACCTAATACGACTGACACGATTTTTGCTCAAATGAGAAGACAAGCTGAAATAGCCATAGATATGGCAGATGTCATAATCTTTATGGTAGATGGAAAAGAGGGCTTGACTGGTTCTGATTATGAAGTAGCACAAATGCTTAGAAAATCTAAAAAAGAAATTATTTTAGTTTGTAATAAAATCGATAAACACGTTAATGAAGAAAATATCTTTGAATTTTATAATTTAGGTATTGGAGATCCAATTGCAATTTCATCTTCTGAAGCATTAGGACTTGGAGATTTACTTGATGTAATTATTTCTAAATTTGATGAAACTCATGACACAGAAGTTGAAGAGAATGTAACTAAGATTGCTGTTATAGGAAAACCTAATGCTGGCAAATCTTCTCTAATAAACAGATTAATAGGTCAAGAAAGAGTTATAGTTAGTGACATCCCAGGAACTACTAGGGATGCAATTGATACTGAATTTGAAAGAGGCGAACAAAAGTATACATTAATTGATACTGCAGGGATAAGAAAAAAGAGTAAAATAGATGAAAACATTGAAAGATATAGTGTTATTCGTTCTTTTGCAGCAGTTGAAAGAGCGGATGTTTGCTTGCTTGTTATAGATGCGGCAGATGGAGTTACAGAGCAGGATGCAAGGATTGCAGGGTATGCTCATGAAAGTGGAAAGGCTATGATAATTATAGTCAATAAATGGGATTTGATTGAAAAAGATAATAGTGCTTTTAACAAATATATTGAAGAAGTTAGAAATAAACTTGCATACTTGACTTATGCACCAATATTAACGATGTCTGCGCTTACAGGACAAAGAGCAAATAAGGTATTAGATATGGTGGATGAGGTCATAGGATTTAGAAATCTTAGAATTTCGACAGGTGTTCTAAATGATATAATTACTGAAGCAGTATTAATGAATCAACCTAGATCTGTAAAAGGAAAGAGGCTTAAAATTTTATATGGAACACAAGTAAAAGTTGCTCCGCCAAAGTTTGTTGTTTTTTGTAATGATCACACTTTAGTACATTTTTCATATATCAGATACTTAGAAAACAAAATTAGAGAAAATTATGAATATAAAGGAAACCCTATAGTTATTGAATTTAAAAATAGGGGTGGTGAATAACTTGACTTTGAAAATTATTCTTATTGCGATAATAGCGTATGCGTTTGGAAATCTATCGTTTGCCGTTGTTATAGGTAAAATATTTTACAAAAAAGATGTTAGAAATTATGGTAGTGGTAATGCAGGTACTACCAATATGATTAGAGCTTTTGGGAAAAAGGCAGGAATAATTACTTTTGTAGGTGATGCTTTAAAAGGCTTTTTAGCTGCTTTAATAGGCATGTTAGTTGGTGGCGAAATGGGAGGATATGTTGCAGGAGCTTTTGTTATAGTAGGTCATAACTGGCCATTAGCATTGAAATTTAAAGGTGGAAAAGGTGTTGCAACTACAATAGGAGTCATGTTGTTTGTACTTCCAGTAATTACTGTAATTTGTTTTGTGATTGGATTGTCTATAGCAATGTTTACTAGAACTGTTTCTTTAGGTTCGTTGATTGGTGTAGGAATTTCTCCTTTAGTAATATTAATTTTTTATAAACCATTTGATTTTTCGCTTTTTATATTTTCGTTGTTTTATACCTCGTTGTGCTTATTTAAGCACAGAGAAAACATAAAGAGATTAATAAAGGGTGAAGAGAAAAAACTATAATTTATATAAAGGTGTAATTTGATTTTTTTCTATATTATAAATTACATTTTTTTGGAGGTTTGATTTGAAAAAGATAGGCGTTTTAGGCGGAGGAAGCTGGGGGACTGCGCTTGCAAAAGTATTATGTGAAAATGGACATGATGTAACAGTGTGGTTAAGAGATGAAATACAATGTGAAAACATTAAAAATACAAGAATTAATTCAAAATATTTACCTAACATAGAACTTCCTGAAACTATGAAATTTACAACAAATTTTGAGAAAGCGTTTCAAGATTGTGAAATTGTACTTAATGCTATTCCTACTCAAATGATTAGGTCGGTGCTGAAAGGTATTCCAAAAGTACTTTTAGAAGGAAAAATAATAATAAATTCATCAAAAGGTATTGAAATTGGAACACATAGTTTGATTTCAGCTATTTTTGAAGAGGAGATAAATAATTGTAGATATGTAATTTTATCGGGTCCTTCACATGCTGAAGAAGTTGCACTTAAGCTTCCTACAGCAATTACAGCTGCTAGTGTTTGTGAAGAAACAGCTAAAATAGCTCAAGATTTGTTTATGACGGATTATCTAAGGGTATATACAAGTAAAGACGTAATAGGCGTGGAACTTGGAGGAGCGGTTAAAAATGTCATAGCATTAGGTGCAGGCATATCTGATGGTGTTGGATTTGGAGATAATGCAAAGGCAGCATTAATTACTAGAGGCATATTAGAGATATCAAGGTTGGGTGTTTGTATGGGTGCTGAAGTAGCTACATTTCAAGGATTATCTGGGATTGGAGATTTGATAGTAACTTGTACAAGTAAGCATAGTAGAAATAGAAATGCGGGATTTTTAATAGGTAAAGGCAATACAAAAAATCAGGCGGTTAAAGAAATTGGCATGGTTGTAGAAGGCATGAGTACTACTTATGCAGTGTATGAGTTGTCAAAAAAACATAATATAGATATGCCTATAGTAAATGTTATGTATAAAGTACTTGAAAATTCTGCTGACGTTAAAAAAACAGTAGCTGAATTAATGTTGAGGGAAAAAAAGGATGAACACATGTAAAATCTATATGGAGGGGACTAATGAACATATTAGAAATAAAAGATTTTAGTAAAAATTATGGGAATTTTCAGGCTGTAAAATCTTTAAATTTAGAGATTCCGGAAGGGAAAATAGTTGGATTTGTAGGTAAAAATGGTGCTGGTAAAAGTACTACAATTAGAAGTATTTTGAATATGATTAATCCTACTTCAGGAAGCATTTCAGTTTTTGGATTAGATAGTATCAAAGACACTAAAAAAATAAAAGATTCAGTTTCGTATATTCCAAGCGAAGCATCTTTTTATGATGATATCACATGCAAACAATTATTTGATTTTGCGAAACAATTTACAGATACATCTGATGAAGAAATACAAAATTTAGCAAAGTATTTTGAACTTGATTTATCTAAAAAGATTACAGAACTAAGTTTTGGTAACAGAAAAAAGGTTACGCTAATTCAAGGATTTCTTAAAAATTCAAAACTAATGATTTTAGATGAACCTACTAATGGACTCGATCCTTTGATGCAAAATAAATTTTTCGAACTTATTTTAAAAGAAAAAGAAAAAGGCAAGACAATATTTTTATCTAGCCATAATTTAAGCGAAGTAGAAAAATATTGTGATAAAGTAGCAATTATCAAAGAAGGTGTTCTTGTAGATTATTTTGATATGAAAGATATTAAAATTAAGCATAAGCAAGTAGTTACTTATACTACATCAGATGGTAAGACAGAAAGTTTTGAGATTGAAGGCAATATCAATGAATTGATTGTTAAATTGTCGAAATTAGATTTAGTAACACTTGAAATCAAGGCAAAAACTATCGAAGATGAGTTTATTGATTACTACAAGGAGGAAAACTAAATGAAAAATTTTGATTTTAAAAATGTGTTTAATATATTTAAATTAAATTTTTATACTTCAAGAAAAGTAGTTTTTGGTTGGTCCTTATCTATTATGGGCATAATGTTTCTTTATATGATTTTATTTTCTTCTATACAGGACATGGCTACTATGAAGTTTGAAGCTATGCCTGAACAACTTTTACAATTTGTAGGTATGAGCGACATGTCTGACTTAAGTGATTTTACTACATATTTTGGCATGATTTATACACTCGTACTTACTGCAATGGCAATATTTGCTTCTACATTTTCAGCAGGTCTTATAACTAAAGAAGAAAAAACTAAATCTATAGAATTTTTGAATTCTTTGTCTGTAAGTAGAGCTGAAATATATGTTGCAAAATATATTACTGCTACAATTTCAATAGGTATAATTTTAACACTTGCTGTTATTACGACTATTATTTGTGGTTTGATTAACGGAGGAGATTCTTTTGATTTATTTGATATAATTTCTACTGCAAAAATAACTAGTTTTTCTGCATTGTTTTTCTCAGGAATTGCGTTTTTAATTGCAGGTGCGAGTTCAAAATTTGGAACAGGTGGAATTGTGAGTGGTGTAGTGCTTTCTAGCTATATGATAGGATATTTAGGCGAACTTTTAGGCGAGAATGGAGAATTTCTTTTAAATCTATCACCTTTTATCTCATTTAGCGTTAAAAATATTTTAGAAGCAGGAAGTGAATTATACATTGTTTTAGCTATATATATTGTAGTTTATATCGCTTCACTTGTAGTTGGAGGATATCTTTATAACAAACGAGATTTAAGAATTTAGAAAATTGGAGGTACTTTATGTTAAATATAGGAGCGCATTTATCTATTTCGAAAGGTTTTTCAAAAGCAGCACAAATTGCTGTAGATATTGATAGTAATACTTTTCAATATTTTTCAAGAAATCCAAGAGGTGGTAGCGTAAAAGCTTTAGATGATAAAGACGTTGAAAGGTTCAAGGAAATAGTAGATACGCATAAATTTGCACCAATTCTTTGTCATGCACCTTATACATATAACTTATGCTCTGCATCTGAAGATACTAGAGAATTTGCAAAAAGATCAATGAGAGAAGACTTAGAGCGATTAGAATTGTTGCCTGTTAAATTGTATAATTTTCATCCTGGAAGCCATGTTGGACAAGGCGTTGAAAAAGGTATAGAACAAATAATTGAGATTTTAAATGAAGTAGTAACAGGCGAATTAACTTCTTTTGTATTGCTTGAAGGTATGTCTGGTAAAGGCTCAGAAGTAGGAAGTAAATTTGAAGAATTAAGAGATATTATAGATGGTGTTAAACATAAAGAGAGAATGGGTGTTTGTCTTGATACTTGTCATCTATATAGTGCAGGATATGATATTGTAAACAACTTGGAAAGCGTGCTTGAAGAGTTTGACAAAATTGTAGGGCTTGATAGATTAAAAGCTATTCATCTAAATGATAGTATGGTGCCTTTTGAATCTAAAAAAGATAGGCATGCTGAAATTGGAAAAGGCGAAATAGGATTAGACGCTATAATTAGAATAGTGAATCATCCAAAGCTTAAAGATTTACCGTTTTTCTTGGAAACACCATTAGAAGAAGATGGTCATAAGTTAGAAATAAAAATGATTAAAGAGCTTTTTGAGGCGAATAAGTAAGGAGATTTATGATTGAAACTAAAAAATTAGATAAACTTTTATTGACTGTAGAAAAGCCAGCTAGGTATGTTGGGAGTGAGCTAAATTCTATAGTTAAAAATAAAGAAGATGTTGATGTAAGATTTGTATTTGCTTTTCCTGATACGTATGAAGTAGGTATGTCGCATCTAGGTATGCACATAATTTACGGACTTTTAAATTCGTATGATAATATTTGGTGTGAAAGATCTTTTGCTCCTTGGGTAGATATGGAAAAAGTTATGAGAGAAAATAATATTCCATTATACGCATTAGAAAGTAAAGATGAATTAAAAAATTTCGACATTATTGGATTTACACTTCAGTATGAGATGAGTTATACAAATATTTTAAACATGCTTGATTTGTCTGAATTACCTCTTAGAAGCAAGGATAGAAGCGATGACATGCCATTAGTAATAGCGGGTGGGCCTTGTGCATTTAATCCAGAGCCTCTTTATAACGTGGTAGATCTATTTGTTATTGGCGAATCTGAGGAAGTTTTGCCACAACTATGTAAATTGTACGAAGAAAAGAAAAAGTTAGGTCTTACAAAAAAACAATTTTTAGAAAATGCTGTAGCAATTGAAGGTATATATGTACCAGAATTTTATGAGGAAGTATATAATACTGACGGCACAATTAAAGAAAGAATAGTATTAAATGATAAAGCTCCTAAAATAGTAAAAAGAGCAATAGTAAAAGATATTGATAAGAGTTATTTTCCAGATAAAGTTATTGTGCCGTATATTGATACTGTACATGATAGAGTAGTTTTAGAAATTCTAAGAGGATGCATAAGAGGATGTAGGTTTTGTCAAGCTGGGATGTTATATAGACCGTATAGAGAAAAAACAGCAGAAACTTTGTTTGAACAAGCAAAAACTTTATTTAAAAACACAGGGCATGAAGAAATTTCTTTATCTTCATTAAGTTCAAGTGATCATTCATGTATCAAAGAATTGACTACTATGCTTTTGGATGAATATAAAAATAAAAATATAGGCATATCTCTTCCTTCACTTCGACTTGATACTGTAACTTTTGATTTGATTGAAAGGTTGCAGGAAGTCAGAAAATCAGGACTTACTTTTGCTCCTGAAGCAGGGTCGCAGAGATTAAGAGATGTAATTAATAAAAATTTAACTGAAGAACAAATTTTAAACCCAGTTAAAACTGCTTTTGATATGGGATGGTCGACTGTAAAATTATATTTTATGATTGGACTTCCAACAGAAACAGAAGAAGATTTGTTGGGTATTAAAGAGTTGGCGTACAAAGTTAAAGATTCTTTTTTTAATAGAGAAAAATCAAAAGTTAAAGGTAATCTCAAAGTCACTGTGAGTGCAGCATGTTTTGTTCCAAAACCTTTTACACCGTTTCAGTGGGTAGGGCAAAATAGTGTAGATGAATTTTATGATAAAGCAAAAATGATAGATAGAGAAATAAAAGATAAAAAAGTTAATTTTAACTATCATGCACCAAGAATTAGTTATTTAGAAGCTGTTTATGCAAGAGGAGATAGAAAAACAGCTGATGTAATGATTAAGGCTTTTGAAAAAGGATGTAAATTTGATGGTTGGGGTGATCAGTTTAAGTATTATTCTTGGATTGAAGCATTTGACGAATTAGGCATTGATCCTGTTTTCTATGCAAATAGACAAAGAGAACTTGATGAAGTTTTGCCTTGGGATTTTATTGATATAGGCGTAGATAAATCTTATTTGATGAAGGAATATGAAAAAGCTTTGGCTGCAACAGCTACTCCTAATTGTAAGGAAAGCTGTAGCAATTGCGGTATGCTTAGAAGAGAGATAGGTGGTGTATGTGAACGTGTTTAAAGTAATAGGCAAATATACTAAGACAGGCGATCTAAAGTTTATATCACACTTAGATGTTTTGAGAATGATGCAAAGAGCAGTTTCACGAGCTGGATTACCTGCCAAATATTCAGAAGGATTTAATCCACATATAAAACTGACTTTTGGTTTTCCGTTATCGCTAGGAGTAGAAAGTATCGGTGAATATTTTGAATTAGAACTTCTTGAAAAAATTGAGATTGAAAATTTAGTAGATTTATTAAATCAAGCTTTGCCTGAAAAAGTTAAAGTCTTAGGGGCTAAGTATTATGAAGGTAAAGAATCTCTTATGTCAATGTGTAAGTATTCAGAATACTTGATTAAGTTTGATTTTGAAAATTTAGATTTTGAAGCGTTAAATAATACAGCTGATTTAATAACTTCAAGTGGTGTGATATTTACGAGAGAAAAGAAAAATAAATCTAATAAAACTGTTATAAAAGAGTTAAATACTAAAGAATATATACATTTTTTAAAACTGAGCAAAATAGGTGAAGACCAAGTTAGAGCAGAAGTTGTAATAAAAACTTCAGGTGATGGAAGTATGAAAGTGTCTGAAGTTGTAAAAGTTTTAGAAGAAAATTCAAATTCAAAAGTAATCTATTTTTCTGCAATTAAAACAGAATCTCTAGATATAAATTCAAAACCGATTATTTAACAGTATTTAAGGATTGAATTTAATTGTTTTGTGTTATTAATTTTTAAAATTTAGAAAATGTGTTGATTTAGTACAAGGGGTGTAAGAATGAAGTTAATTATAGCAGAAAAACCTTCTGTTGCAAAAGATATAGGAAGTGTTTTAAATGCATCTAAAAGAGAAAATGGTTATATTAGCGGAAATGGCTATATAATTACTTGGTGTGTAGGACATCTGATACAATTAGCTATGCCTGAAGAATATGATTTAAAGCTCAAATCTTGGAATATAAATACTTTACCAATTTTTCCAGGGAAATTCAAATATGTCGTAAATGACTCTACAAAGAGCCAATATGATATAGTCAGTAAACTTCTGAATAGAGATGATGTCGATGAAATCATTTGTGCAACTGACGCAGGAAGAGAAGGGCAATTAATATTTGGATACGTTTATGTTGCATCTCAATGTAAAAAACCTGTTAAGAGGCTTTGGATCAATAGTATGACAGATGAAGCAATACGTGAAGGTTTTGATAACTTAAAAGATAATAAAGATTATTTTTTGCTTTATCAATCTGCCAAATCGCGTTCTGAAGCAGATTGGCTCGTAGGAATAAACGCTACAAGGTTGTTTTCAGTGAAATATAATCAAAAATTGACTATAGGCAGAGTGCAAACTCCAACTCTTGCTATGATTGTTCAAAGACAGCTAGAAATTGAAAATTTTGTTTCTGAACCATTTTATGAAGTAGTAGCAGAATGTGAAAATTTTGCTGCCACTTGGTATGATGAAGATGGTACAAAGATTAAAGTAAAAGAAAAAGCTGAAGGAATCATCAAAAAATGTGAAGGTAAGACAGGTAAAATTACTAAAATTACAAAGAAAAAATCGAGTACCGAAAGACCTTTATTATATGATTTAACAGAACTTCAAAGAGACGGCAACAGAAAATATGCATATACTGCAGAGCAAACGTTAGAAGCCGCACAAAACCTGTATGAAAAATTTAAGTTGACCACATATCCAAGAACAGATAGTAGATATTTAAGTACAGATATGAAACCTAAACTTTCTGGAATATTGCAAAATGTAAAACAAGGATGGAAAGTTGCTGATAAATGTATTGATAAAATTATTGGCCAAGGACTAAATACAGATAAAAGAATAATTGATGATAAAAAAGTTACAGATCACCATGCAATTATTCCTACAGATAATATTAAAAACTTAGGAAATATTAAATTACCTGAAAGAGAAAAAAACATCTTGCAGCTAGTTCTTACAAGATTTATTGTGTCTCTAGACAAAAAACATGAATTTGATCAGACTGACATAGAATTAGTAATAGAAGATGAAACTTTTAAGGCAAGAGGTAAAAAAATTACTTTTGCTGGATGGAAAGAAACGGAAGATACTTTATTAGGTAAAAATATTAATCCAGACTTAGAAGAAGAAAAAGAAATAACTGGAAATTTAAAGAAAAATGATGCTGTAGAGGTTCAGGAATTGTTGTTATCAGAAAAAAAGACTTCTCCTCCTAAACCATTTAATGAAGCTACACTACTAACAGCCATGGAAACTGCTGGTAAACATATAGAAGATGAAGAATTAAAAGAAAATATGAAGGGTGTTGGATTGGGTACACCCGCAACTCGTGCAGGAATTATTGAAAAACTTGTTTCTGTAGGGTATATTAAGAGAAACAAAAAAAATCTACTACCTACAGAAAATGGTATAAAATTAATAGAATTAGTTCCTGAAAAATTGAAAAAACCTGATTTGACGGGAGAATGGGAACAAACATTAAACAAAATCACATCAGGTGAAGAGAAGGCACAAGATTTTATAGTAAGTATTAAAAAATATGTATATGAAATTATTAATGAAGGTAAAAAAAGCAATGTTAAAAACATTAATTTTACAGGACAATCGCTCAACAATCCAAATAAAGAGAGTATAGGCATATGTCCTGCTTGTGGCGAAAATATTTACGAAAGTGAAAAAGGTTTTTATTGTGCGGGATTTAGAAATTATCCAAAATGTAATTTTGGTATATGGAAATCTAATAAAATTTTTGAAGAAAATGAGATAGTATTAACACCAGAATTAATTAAAATATTAATCACAGAAAAAGTTTTTAAGGGTTTAGAGAGCAAAGACAAAGAAGGCAAGATAATAAACATTATGTTAACCATGACTCTTAATGGTAGTTATGCCAATTTTAAAATAGAATAATATTACTAATAATTTTGTTTTGAAATATAACAATTGTGTATTATGGAGGTTTTATGAAAAAATATTTTGCACCAATAATTATAGGTCTGTTTCTTGTAATTTATCTTTCGACTATGGGCATGCACATTTGGTTTTCAAGTGATGCATCAATATCACTTTTTTATAAATTATTATTTACTTTAATTCCTATTGGGATTGCTTGTGGAGCTATATATGTTACATTAGAAAGAATAAAAGAAATTAAAGGAGGTGAGGAAGATGATGCTAGTAAATATTGATTATATTCCTGGTAAAGAATTTAATGTTTTAGGTGTAGTAAAAGGCAGTATCATTCAATCAAAGCATGTAGGTAAAGATTTTTTATCAGGATTAAAGACGATTGTAGGTGGAGAATTAACCGCATATACTGAAATGATGGATGAAGCAAGGAAAATAGCTACGCTTAGAATGGTAAAAGATGCTGAAAGTATAGGTGCAGATGCTATTATTAATTTGAGATATACTTCTTCAGCAGTAATGCAAGGTGCAGCTGAAGTTATGGCATATGGTACAGCAGTTAAATTTAAAATATAATTTTGGAGGAATTGTTTAATGAGCTATTCATGGAGTTTGGATAAGTTATATGTGAGCTATGATTCACAAGAGTTTGTTAATGATTTAGAAAAGTTACAAAATGCAGGAAATGTAATGAAAAGTTTTTGTGAAAAAGAATTATCTAATTATGAAAATACTGCAAAAAAAATAGAAGAATACTTAAAATTAACTAGTGATTACAACGCATTAGCATCAAGATTAACAGCATATTCTTCTCTTAGAGTATCTACTAACTCAAAAGATAAAGATGCAAATGCATTTATGGGAAAAATAGGCAAGTTTTCTAGTGAATTAACAGGCCCTAAAACTGCTTTTCAAATCTATCTTAAAGAATGTGATAATTTACAAGAGATAATAAACAGTTCTGAGTTTTTGAAACAGTATGAATTTCATTTAAATGAATTAGTTGAGCATGCTAAATACATGTTGAGCGATAAAGAAGAAATTTTAATCTCTAAAATGAAGTTGACTGGATCAGCTGCATGGGCTAAGTTGCAAGGTAAAGTTTCTTCAGAGGCTGTGGTTGAAATTGAAGAAAATAATGAGAAAAAAATCATTCCTGTTACTGCACTTCCACAACTTCCTAGCACAGATGATGTGAATGTAAAGAAAAAGAGATTTGAAGCTGAATGTAGAGCTTACGATACTTATGCTGAAATTTCAGCAGCTTGTTTAAATAATCTAAAGGGTGAAGTTATTGCTTTGTCTGATTTAAGAGGCTACAATTCACCTCTTGAAATGACTCTAAATGAATGTAGAATGGATCAAGAAACTTTGAATGCTCTTATTGGTAGTATTGAAGATTACTTGCCTGAACTTAGAAGATATTTTAAAATTAAGGCGAAACTATTAAAGTATGATAAAGGCTTACCGTTTTTCGATGTATCTGCATCAGTAGGTAAATCTAATAAAAAATATACAATTGAAGAAGCTAAAGAATTAGTTCTTAAATCATTCAAGGCTTTTAGCCAAGAAATGCACGATTTTGCAAAAGAAGCTTTTGATAATAATTGGATAGATTACGAACCAAAAGCTGGAAAAAGAAGTGGAGCTTTTTGTATGGGTGTATACGCAATTAAAGAAAGTAGAATACTTACTAACTTTAATGGTAATATTAAAGACATTAATACTTTAGCTCATGAATTAGGTCATGGATATCACGGCAGACAACTTGCAACTGAAAACATTTTTAATAATGCTTACCCTATGCCACTTGCAGAAACTGCTTCTACGTTCTGTGAAGAAGTTTTAAAGAATGAATTGTTAAAACACATAACTGATGAAGAAAAACTATCATTTTTAAGTTTCAGTTTGCTAAGCGGAATTCAAGTAACAGTCGATATACTTTCAAGATATTATTTTGAAAGTGAATTTATGGATAAGAGAAATGATCGAGAGCTATCAGTTGATGAAATTAAAAAATTGATGATAGACGCGCAAAAGAAGAGTTATGGAGATGGACTTGATCCTGAACTTCTAAATCCTTATATGTGGTTAAATAAAGTACATTATTATATGCCACAAAGAAATTTTTATAATTTCCCTTATGCTTTTGGATTGCTATTTTCTTTAGGATTATATTCACTTTATGAGCAAAAAGGCGAATCTTTTGTAAATGAATATAACAATTTATTAAAATCTACAGGTAAAATGAAAATATACGATGTGTGCAAACTTGTAGGTATAGATGTAAGAGATAAAGCTTTTTGGAAGATGTCATTAGATAAAATAGTAGAATCCATTGATGAGTTTGAAAAATTAGCAGAAAGTTATATTTAATGATAGAGAGCGACATATTAGTCGCTCTTGTCTTGAGAATAGGAGATAATATGATTAGAAAATATAAAGGAATTGAGCCTAAAGTTCATGAAAACTGTTTTATAGCAGAAGAATGTACTATTACTGGAGATGTGACAATAGGAGAAAAATCTAATGTATGGTTTTATTCTGTTATTAGAGGTGACACAAACAGCATTAAAATCGGAAAATATACTAATATACAAGATGGAGCAATAATTCATGTAGATGCAGAATATCCTACAAATATTGGAGACTATGTAACAATAGGACATGGGGCAAAACTTCATGGTTGTACAGTAGGAGACAATGCGTTGATAGGTATTGGAGCTATTATTCTTGACGGTGCAGAAATTGGTAAAGGTGCAATGGTAGCAGCTGGATGTTTAGTACCTCCAAATAAAAAAATACCAGAAAATGTATTGGTAGTTGGTAATCCTTGTAAGATAATTAGAGATGTTACAGAAGAAGAAAAAACAGGTATTTTAAACGGATGTTTGAAATACGCAAACGTATATTCTCAAGAATATAAATAAAAATTATGGAGGTATTTTTTTGATAGATTTAAGTAATAAAATAAAAACAATTTTAGAGGCGTGTGATGACAAAAAAGGTTATAATTTTAGTGTTATAGATATTTCTGAGGTAAGTTCAGTTTGTGACTATTTCATTTTGTGTAGTGGCAATAGCGACAAACAAGTACAAGCTATAGCAGATGAAGTAGAATTTAAGAGCAAAAAAGAAGGTAATGAAGTTTATCATATTGAAGGACTAGATACTGGAAGATGGGTTCTTATTGATATGGGTGATGTAATTGTACACGTTTTTCATAGAGATGAAAGAGATATTTACAATCTTGAAGAACTTTGGAATGAAGGTAAATTTATTAATTCTGAAGACTATGGAGTTGAAAACTGGAAATAAAGAAGTTGTTGTTACTATGAAAATTAATAATGTAGAAAAATTAAGTTCCAATGCGCCAACCATACAAGCAACACTTGTGATAGGTGCATTGGAACTTTTGCTTTAAGAAGTTTTTTTATAATCTTCCTTGTCGCCTAAGTTGTTCACGCCTTTTTTTTCTTTTATACTTTCGATATTTTATTCTAGATTTATTATAGAATCTTAATGCAAGAACTAAAAGAATTAAGATTATAATGATGTCTAGCCATAATGGCATATCAAAAGATTCTTTAGGTTCTTCAGTTATAACGTTAACAATTTCAGGTTCTATATCGGAAGATTCGGCTGCTATTAGCTCAGTCGTAGCAACGACTACACCTTCTGATACAAAATCTAGTTGTCCAATAGTATCTCCTTTTTTTATAGGAAAAATTGGATCGTTTAGCGTGATTTTTCTTTCAGTGATTGCATCTGATGTTATTGGAGTAACAACATATACATCATCTTTTGTGATTAAAGGAACAGATTCTTCATCATTTATTATAAAATCTTCAATATATTCATTTGATTTTTCTAATAAATCTAGTTTGTAATTTGCAAATCCGTAATCGAGTAGTGTATGAATATCTGTATAATTGTCATTTGCAGAACCATTTAATGCTATAACTACTAATCCCATACCATTATTTCTAGTGTAAGAAATTAAACAATGTCCAGCTTCCGGAGTATAACCAGTCTTTACTCCTAAAGATCCAGGATATTCTTTTTGAATCCATGCACCCTCATATAAAAACAAATCTTTAGAATTGAGTAAATCGTTTGTAGATGCGATTAATCTTGGTTCTTTTAAATTTGTAGCTGAAATCTCATACCTTGGTACTTTGACAATTTCTCTAAATGTTTCATTTTCCATTGCATATATTACTAATTTAGCTAAATCTGAAGCTGTTGAATAATGATTTTCTTCATGAAAACCGTGTGGATTCATAAAATTTGTATCATTCATTCCCAATTCTTTAGCCTTTTCATTCATCATTTGAACAAAATGATCGTTAGTGACACCATAGTGCATAGAAATTACTAGTGCCGCATCGTTTGCCGAAGGGAGCATAAGTGCATAAAGCAAATCTTTTAAAGAGAGTTGTTCACCAGTTTCTAAAGCTATATGGCTACTTCCAGCAGGAAGAAGTGTATGTATACTTTCATCAACAACTAGCTCATCATCTAAATTACCTAATTCGATAGCCAAAATAGCAGTCATGACCTTAGTGAGACTTGCAGGGTACATATGTTGATCTGGTAATTTTTCGTATAATACAGTTTGAGTTTCTAATTCAAACATTAACAAAGATTCACAGCTAGTTGTAGTAGCATATATTTTAAATGGAAATAGAAAAACAGTTAAAAGCGAAAATATAATAATGAAAATTTTACGAATCATGCTGAACTCCTAAACTACACATATAATAAACATTAAAATACAAAGTAATTCAATGTCAATAAGTAATAAAAATTTGTAACAATCAATTAAGAGATATTATAGCAGAAAAATTTTAAAAAAGATATTAAAAATTTTGTATTTTTGAATTTTTTTGTGTATAATATAATTGGGCTTAAAAATTATTTTAAGAAAAAATATTGGAGGGTATTATGAATAGGAATATATATAAAAGGGGATTAGTTTTTTTATCTTTAATTTTAATTGCTTTATTAACATTTTTTGGATATAAAATTAGTATGTCTAAAAATATTAAGGATTCATCCTTTGATGTTGATTCATTAGTCTTCTCAAGTGAAAATACTAAAGAATTAAGTGTAGAAGATGTTGCTACGGAGATAAAAGATGATTCAATAATAGAGACCATCTTTATTGATATTACTGGTGCCATAAATAATCCAGGGGTGTATGAAATAGAAGTGGAATCTAGAGTTTCAGATATAATTGAAATAGCAGGTGGTTTTACTGAAACAGCTAACGAGGAGTATATTTCAAAACATCTAAATCAAGCCAAGATTTTAGAGGATGAAGAAAAAATTTACATACCTTCAAACGATGAAAACATTGAAGAAGTAAAAAACTTACTTGATTCCAACAATGCTAGCGGCATAGGAAAAGATGGAAAAATCGAATTAAATACTGCTTCTGCTGAACAATTAATGACGCTAAAGGGTATTGGTGAATCTTTTGCACAAAGAATTATTGACTATAGAGAAGAAACAAAATTTGAAACTATAGAAGAAATAATGAATGTAAAAGGAATAGGTGAAAAAACTTTTGAAAATATTAAAGATAATATTATTATAGAATAGGTGGTGCGAAATGAATATAAATGATGTTAAATTAACTGATTATTCAAAAACGGCAGGCTGAGCTGCCAAGATAGGTCCTGAGACCCTTGCACAAGTTTTGTGCAAATTACCAAAATTTAATGATGAAAATTTATTAGTAGGGATTGAAACTTCTGATGATGCCGCAGTTTACAAAATTACAGATGAACTCGCGATGATACAAACTGTAGATTTTTTTACACCTGTAGTTGATGACCCGTATCTTTTTGGCCAGATTGCTGCAGCAAACTCACTTAGTGATGTGTATGCAATGGGTGGAGAACCCAAATTAGCTTTAAATATTATCGGATTTCCTAACTGTCTTGATCCAGAAATTATGGGAGAAATATTAGCTGGTGGAGCTTCAAAAGTTATAGAAGCAGGCGCAACTCTTGCAGGTGGACATTCTATTGAAGATGATGAACCTAAATATGGACTTTGTGTAACTGGTTTTGTAGATATTAAAAAAATACTTAAAAACTCAGGTGCTAAAGTGGGTGATATGTTAATATTAACAAAGCAAATTGGCTCAGGTGTTATTAATACAGCATCTAAGGCAAATATGGTTTCACAGGAATCTTATGACGAAGCTGTTGTTGTTATGACTTCATTAAATAAAAAAGCAAAAGAAGTTTTAGATAATTATGAGGTTAGTAGTTGTACAGACGTGACAGGTTTTGGGCTGCTTGGACATAGTGTTGAGATGGCAAAAGGGAGCAATGTTTCGTTTGAATTAAATGTTAACAGTGTGCCTTTAATAGCTAATGCATTAGATTATGCAGAAACTGGGCTAATACCAGCAGGTGCATACAAGAATGCAAATTATTTTAAAAATGAAGTCATGTTAGGTGATGTAGAAGACGCTTATATAGATTTGTTTTATGATCCTCAAACTTCAGGAGGTTTATTGATTAGTATCAGCGAAGAATTGGCTGAAAAATGTTTGAGAGATTTAGAAGCTGCAGGCATAGATACAAAATGCGCTATAGTTGGAAAAGTAATAGAGAAAAAAGACAAGTGGATATATTTAATTTAGAGAGGTTTTGTGATGAATAAGAACATATTTTTTAGGAACATTCCAAAAGTTGATTTGCTTTTAGAAGAACCAGAATTAAAATTACTTATTGAAAATAACAATAGAGATCTTGTTGTAGATGTAGTTAGAGAAAAGATTGAAGAATTAAGGCAATTTATTTTCGCAAGCAATGATGAAGAGGCTATCAATAAAAGATTAAATGATCTTATAGATGATATTTTATCAAAATTCAATAGAATAGTTAACTTTAATATGAGAAAAGTTATAAATGCAACAGGTACAATTCTTCATACAAATTTAGGTAGATCAGTAATTTCTGAGGAAATAGCAGAAGATATAAAAACTATAATTACTGGCTATTCTAATTTAGAATACGATATAGAAAACGGCATGCGAGGCGAAAGATATTCGCATTTTGAAGATGTAGTTTGTAGAATTACAGGCGCGGAGGCTGCTATGGCTGTAAATAATAACGCAGCGGCAGTAATGCTTATTTTAAGTACTCTTGCTAGAAATAAAGAAGTAATAGTATCAAGAGGTGAGTTAGTTGAAATTGGTGGGTCTTTTAGAGTTCCAGATGTAATGAGTCAGAGTGGCTCTATTCTAAAAGAAATAGGAACTACAAACAAGACGCATCTAGTTGATTATGAAAAAGCTATCACTGCAGAAACTGCTGCTTTATTGAAGGTGCATACTAGCAATTACCAGATAGTAGGATTTACAGAAGATGTTTCTATAAAGGATTTATCAGAATTATCAAAAGAATATAAAATTCCTTTAATAGAAGATATAGGAAGCGGCGTCTTGATAGATTTGAGCAAATACGGGTTAAGTTATGAACCTACTGTTCAGCAATCTATTAAAAACGGTGCGGATGTAGTTTGCTTTAGTGGAGACAAACTGCTAGGAGGACCACAAGCTGGTATTATTGTTGGAAAAAAAGAATATATTGACATGATGAAGAAAAATCCTTTGACTAGAGCTTTTAGAATAGATAAGTTTACAGTTGTAGCACTAGAAGCTATTTTTCATAAATATTTGGATGAAAAAAAAGCTGTAAATCATATACCAGTGTTAAAAATGATGACCAAAAATATTGAATTGATTGAATTAGCTGCGGAGTCGTTAAAAGAAAAAATAATGCCAGTTGCAGCTAAAATCAATGTTTCTATTGAAGATTGTTTATCTCAAATTGGTGGAGGCTCTTTACCTCTTGAAAGGATTAATAGTAAATGTATTTCTATTGTTCCAAAGTATATGAGTACTGCTTTGTTTGAAAAAAGGTTAAGAGAAGTCAATATTCCTGTAATTATACGTATTGCAGAAAATAAAGCTATATTTGATTTGAGAACTATAGCTGATAATGAATTAGATATAGTTGCAAATGCGATAATAGAAGTTTTTTCAAAGCCTATTAACGATTAATATGTATTTTAATCAAAATTATTAATTGAAAGGATTAAATTCTCAAATATGAAAAATATTATAGTCGGTACTGCAGGACATATAGATCATGGTAAAACTTCACTTATAAGAGCCTTGACTGGTAAGGAAACAGATAGATGGGAAGAAGAAAAAAGACGTGGCATTACTATTGATTTAGGGTTTGCTTATTTTGATTTACCAAATGGCAATAGGATCGGTATCATTGACGTGCCAGGGCATGAAAAATTCATAAAAAATATGCTTGCAGGCGTAATTGGTATGGATTTAGTTTTATTGGTAATCGCTGCAGACGAAGGTATTATGCCTCAAACCCAAGAACATATCAATATATTAAACATGCTAGGAATAAAAAAAGGAATTGTAGTTTTAACTAAATGCGATTTAACTGATGAAGATTGGATAGAACTCGTAAAAGAAGATATAAAAGAAGAATTGGAAAATACTTTTTTTAAAGATGCTGAAATTATTGAAGTTTCATCTGTTACAGGATCGGGGCTAGACGTTCTTACTTCTGCGATAGAAAGAATTACATCAGAGGAACTTGAAGAAAGAGATATTTATACAATTCCAAGACTTCCAATAGACAGAGCTTTTACAATTTCAGGGTTTGGCACTGTAATTACTGGAACGTTAATCTCTGGTCAAATTAAAAAAGGTGATGAACTTGAGATATATCCGATAAATCAAGTTTGCAAAATTAGAAATATTCAGGTGCATGGACATGATACAGATAATTGTTATGCTGGTCAACGTACAGCAATAAATCTATCAAACGTAAAGAAGAGCCAGCTCTATAGAGGATGTGTAATTGCTCCTATGAATAGCATGAAAAATACAATGATGTTAGATGTGAAAATAAATTTATTAAAGTCGTCTAAACGTATGGTAGAAAACAGAAGTAGACTTCATTTATACACTGGTACTAGCGAAGTTCTTTGTCGAATCGTGTTATTCGAAAAAGATGTGTTATCTCCTGGAGAAAGTTGTTATGCACAGCTAAGGCTTGAAGAAGAAATTGCTGTAAGAAGAGGCGATAAATTTATTTTACGTTTTTATTCGCCTATGGAAACTATTGGTGGTGGAGTAATAGTAGAGCCTGTAGCTATAAAAAAAGCTAACAGCGATGATGTTTTTATAGAAAATCTTAAAATTAAAGAACAAGGTTCCAAAGTAGATGTAATTGAAAGCAAGGTAAAAGAAAATAGCTATCTGATTCCGTCTATCACAGAGTTAGCTAAAATAACTGCTCTTTCGAAAGATGAAATAGATGAAAATTTAATTGAACTTGAAAAAGAGGGGAAAATTTCGATTTTCAGATTAAACAATGACAGTTTTATATGGCACAAATCTTATGAAGATGAAATGAGTGCAAAAATATTTTCAGTTATAGAAAATTTTCATGTGGAAAATAGGTATAAACATGGAATTAAAAAATCAGAAGTTAAAAGTAGGTTTTTACCTAAATTAAAACAAAATGTTTTTGATTCTGTGCTTAGCATTATTATTAAAAATAGCAAGTTAAAACTAGAAGGCGAATTTTTAAGTTTAAATGAATTTACAATTTCTGAAGATGAAAAATATAAAATTTCAAGAGAAAAAATTGACAAAAAAGTAAAATCATCTGGTTATAATTTTGTAAAAATTGCGGAAATCCTTGAACTTGATAAAGACGCTAAAAATTTAGAGGATATATTAAATTTAATGATAGAATCAGGTGATATCATTAAATTTGAAGACGATGTATTTACATATAAAAAACTTGTAGATGATGCAAAACACGAGTTATTACAATATTTAAATCAAAAAAATAAAATTTCAGCTGCTGAATTTAGAGACATGTTAGATGCTAATAGGAAAAGCGCTATTTTGTTATTAGAGTATTTTGATGCTTTAAAAATTACTAAACGAGTCGAAAATGACAGAGTTTTATTTTAAATTATTTATTATTTTAAAATGTTGACAAATATAGAATTTGCAAGTAAAATTATAAGTAATGTATTTTTTGTAATAATCATATTACAAAATTTTAAAATTATTGTTTGGGGAGTTAATGATGAAAGTATTGCTGGTTGACAACGATTTAGTATCTGTGAAAACTCTTAAATATAGCTTAGAACAGGATGGTAGTGAAATCGTGTCTGTTGATGGCGGCTCGGAAGCTTTAAATTCAATCAGCAGAGAAGACTTTGACATCGTATTGTTAGAATTGTTGTTGCCTGATTATGATGGTCTTGAAATTTGTAGGATTATTAGAGAGAAAAGTAGTGTTCCGATTATTATTTTATCTACTGTTAATGAAGATATGAATAAAATATTAGGCTTAGAGTATGGTGCAGACGACTATATTACAAAGCCATTCAACCTTCTAGAATTAAAAGCAAGAATTAAGGCTATTCTGAGAAGAACAAAATTTAACAACCAAAACTCTGGAGAACAAATCTTATTGATTGATGATTTTACCATAAATACTCTAGGCAGAAAAATTAGTATTAATAATAAAAATATAAATTTAACGGCTAAAGAATTTGATTTACTATTGTTGCTAGCTACTAATCCTGGAAAAATTTATTCGAGAGAAGAACTGCTTGGGACAATATGGGGATATGAATATTTCGGAGATTTAAGAACAGTAGATGTACATATTAGAAGGCTTAGAGAAAAAATAGAAAAAAAATCTCATGATTATGAATACATATTGACCAAATGGGGAACAGGTTATTATTTCAAAGGCAGTTATAAATAGCTGCCTTTTTATGATATATTTATTAGTATTTACTTGGAGGATGCTTTGTTAAAATTAGGAATTGACTTAGGAGCAACAAATATTAAGATAGGTATAGTAAATGAACAGAATGTAATAATAGTAAAAAATAGTTATAAAACTATGCCTAATAGATTTTGGAAAGAAGTCATTAATGATATAGCAATGTTTTCGCTTGATATGATAAAAAAAGAAGGCTTATCGATTGACGAGTTTGAAAATATTGGTATTGGATGTCCAGGCGCAATAGATTCTAAAAATGGAGTAGTAGTATTTTCTAGTAATTTGATTGGATGGAAAATGACTCCATTAAGAGATGAACTTAAAAAGTTATTAAAAAAAGATGTAAAAATTAGTAACGATGCTAATTGTGCAATTTTAGGTGAAGTATTAGCAGGTGCAGCTAAAGGTTATAAGAATGTTATCTTGTTTACATTAGGATCAGGTGTAGGTGGAGGCATTGTTTTAGATGGAAAAATCTTTGAAGGTGGAGTAGGTGGGACTGAGTTAGGTCATACTGTAATAGATAAAAATGGGATTAATTGTGGCTGTGGTAGAGTAGGATGTTTAGAGATGTATGCAAGTGCTAGAGCACTAATAAATCAAACAAGAGACGCTGCATTAAAAAATAAACAATCTTTGATATGGAAAATGATAGGTGGAGATTTAAACAAGATAGATGGAAAAACTGTTTTTGAAACTGCAGAATTGGGTGATTTAGTAGCAGTGAAAGTACTTGAAAATTATGTGGCATGTCTAGGAGAAGGGATTGTTGATATAATTAATATTTTCAGACCTGAAATTATACTTTTATCTGGAGGCATTTCTTCTCAAGGTGATAACTTGACAATACCTTTATCTAAGTACGTAACAGATAATTCTTATGGTGTAAGTGCATTGAAAATACCTGAAATTAGAATAGCGACATTAGGCAATGACGCAGGAATAGTAGGCGCAGCAAATTTGTAGTGATTTCCAAAGGAGTTTCTAATTTATGAAACAAAATAATAGAGAATTTGTTTTGAAACTGTCAACTTTTATTGTTGATAAAAGAAACTTAATATTTTTATTCTTTATTTTGGCAACTATTTTTTCTGCCTTTTCTTTTTCATGGGTAGAAGTACAAGAAGATATCACTGTATATCTTGATGAAAATACGATGACTAGACAAGGTGTTACTGAAATAAATAAAGAATTTGTTACCTTGGGAATGGCAGATATTATGCTTAGTAATATTACTTATGAACAAGCTGAAAAAGTGTATAATGAAATTAGCGAAATAGACGGAATAATGAGTGTCATGTTTGAAAATACAAACGAGTATTATAAGGATTCTACAGCGTTAATATCTGTAACTTTTTCTGATACAGCAGAATCAGAAGTTACTTTGTCTGCTATGGATAAAATCAATGATATTACAAAATCATATGATGTTTCTGTTAAAAGTTCAATAGGGTTTGATATGATAGCTAGCCTAGCTGAAGAAATGGCTGTTATTACTATTTTGGCAGCAATTATTATATTTTTAGTTTTAATATTTACTTCTAAATCTTTCGGAGAGATCCCTGTGTTGTTTATTACCTTTGGGGTAGCTGCGATTTTGAATATGGGTACAAATTTTATTTTTGGCGAAATTTCATTTATGTCCAATTCAGTTGCAGTTGTCTTGCAATTAGCTTTAGCGGTAGATTATGCAATTATTTTTTGCCATAGATTTACTGAAGAACGTGAACATTTGAACTTAAGAGAAGCTTGTATAACAGCTTTATCAAAAGCGATTCCTGAAGTTTTTTCAAGTAGTTTAACTACAATTTCAGGACTTTTTGCTTTATCTTTTATGACTTTCCAAATTGGCGAAGATTTATCGTTTGTAATGATTAAGTCTATACTGTGTAGCTTAATTACTGTTTTTGCTTTAATGCCAGGATTGTTAATGATATTTGATAAATTAATGACTAAAACAAAGCATAGAAATTTTGTTCCATCTATGAGAAAATTAGGAAATTTTGCAATAAAAACAAGGTTTATAGTTCCTCCGATATTTTTACTTATAACAATATTAGCAATTTATTTTTCGGGAAAAATTGATTATCAATTTGGAATTTCTAGCGCAAGAGCAGTTAATCCTTCAGAGTCAC
This sequence comes from uncultured Clostridia bacterium, assembly GCA_964371035.1. Lineage (GTDB taxonomy): Bacteria > Bacillota > Clostridia > Tissierellales > Sedimentibacteraceae > UBA1535. The sequence goes on from CAYJLG010000001.1 coordinate 26,695, forward strand.
AATTACAAACAGATAGAGTTAACGAAAAGTTTGGCATTAAAAATATGTTAGCTATTTTAGTGCCTAAAGGTGATTACGAATCAGAAAAAGAGTTAGTTGAAAAATTCGAAAGTTATGATGAGGTAGACAGTGTGCTTAGTTTGGCTAATACAGAGATTTCAGATGGGTATTTTTTGAGTGACGCTTTAACTGCACGAGAATTTTCAGAATTTGCCAATATAGATTATGAACAAGCTCAGCTTCTATTTACTGCTTATGCATTAAACGATGAAGATTATGCCAACACGTTAGATCTTACAGGAAATTATACAATTCCTTTTGCAGAATTAATGTTCTTTATTATGGAGGCAGCTGAAGAAGGTTATTTGGATACTTTATCTGGAATTTCTGGAAATTCTGATATGATGTCAGAATTAACTGAAAATATGGGAGATGAAGCGGAAGAATCATTTTCTCAAATTCAAAGTGAAAATTATAGCAGGATAGTACTTTTTTTAAATTTGCCTGAAGAAGGACAAGAAACGTATGAATTTCTTGATGTTATCGAAAGTGAAACTAGACAATATTATGACACTGTTTATATGGTAGGTAATTCAACAAGCACTAAAGATTTATCTTCAACTTTTACTATGGATAATGCAATAATTAGTATACTGTCAGCTCTCTTTGTTATGTTGGTATTGTTATTGACCTTTAAATCTACAGCATTAAGCGTTTTGCTTATCGTTTTAATTCAATCCGCTATATGGACAAATTTTTCCTTACCTTATTTTCAAGGAATGGGAGTATATTTTTTAGGGTATTTGATAGTTTCAGCCATACAGATGGGTGCAAATGTTGACTATGCAATTGTACTTACAAGTAGATATTTAACAGCTAAAGAAACTATGCCCAAAAATGAAGCTGTAATTACAGCACTTGACCAAGCTTTTCCAACTATTTTTACTTCAGGTAGTATTATGACTTCAGCAGGAATAATTATCCAATATTTAAGCTCTGATGGTTCTATTTCTTCACTTGGAGGAGTTTTAGGTAGAGGAACTTTTATATCTATGGTTTTAGTAGTTTTTGTTTTACCACAATTGCTATATTTAGGCACAACACTTATTGAAAAAACTTCTTTTAGCATGAAAACTAATATTTCTTCGACAGCAAAATCAGGAAAAATATCTATGCGTGGACACATAAAAGGACAAATTTCTGGTTTTATAGACGCTAAAGTTGAAGGAAGGCTGATTGGTGATTTTTCGGGAGTTGTAAAATCTGATAATGACATAGAGGAGGCAGAAGAAAATGAAGAAAAATAAAATTTTAATTTATTTTACAATGCTTATTGTTTTCTTATGTGTTTCGAATTTTCAGATAGCATTAGCAGATCAAATACAAGACACTAAAAAATTAGAGCTATATGATTATGATGATCTAAAATTATTTGCAGAAAATTGCGTATATGATGGATATAGCAAGGGTTTGACAGTAATATTAATGGAAGATATAGATTTATCTGGAACCAACTTTGAAGGAATTCCAATTTTTAGAGGAACTTTTGACGGAAATGATAATTCAATTAAAGGTCTAAATATTAATAATCAGAAAGATTTTCAAGGTTTTTTCAGATATTTAACCACTGAATCAGTAGTTAAAGATTTAGAAGTAATAGGTGATATTAATTTAGGAAACAATAATGGTATTGCAGGTGGTATCGCTGGCGAAAACTCTGGGCTAATACAAAACTGTAGTTTTTCAGGAAATATTACAGGAAATTTTAAATTAGGTTCAATTGCTGGAGTAAATACTGTTAGCGGAAAATTGATAAAAGTTAAATCTGATGGTAAAATAAATGGAGAAACAAGCATTGGTGGCATTGTTGGGGAAAACTTTGGAAGCATAATTCAAGCTACAAACAACACAGTTGTTAATGAAACTATAGATAGTACTATAGACTTAGAAATAGTAGATATAGGCGGAATAGCTGGAGTAAATACTGGAATAATTCAAGGCTGTACAAATTTATCAGATATTGGATATCCGCATATGGGATATAATATTGGTGGTATTATTGGAAAACAATCAGGCTATGTTACTAACTGTACTAACAAAGGTAATGTTTATGGTAGGAAAGACGTTGGTGGTATTATTGGTCAGATGGAACCTTATTCGTTCACTGTATACTCAGAATCTAAGCTAGGTCAACTTCAAAATGAGTTGAATATTCTTAGAAATATGATAACTAGCTTGAATCTAGGAATTAATCAAGATTCTGAATTAGTGAACACAAGTGTTAGTTCGTTAATTGATTCTGTTGATAATGCTACGGCAGACGCTGAAAAACTAATTAATCAGACACAAAATATTGCTGAAGAAAATTTAGATCAAATCAATATCTTAAGCGTAACAATATCAGAATTAATAGATAGATTGGTTCCATTAACAGATGAAATGACAAAAGTAGCTGGTCATTTAACTGAAGTCAGTAGATTGCTCTATTTATCACTTGATGAATTAGACAGCGTATTATATGAATTACAAGGAATAGATAGTGATGTTGATGCAATTGATGTATACGTTGGACAATTATCGAAGGAAATGGATGTCGTTTCAGCTAAAACTCAAGATGGATTAGAAGATTTTCAAAAAGCAATTGATATTGCGACTACAGGTGGAGCAATTAATGTTGCTAATTTGCCACAAGCTTTAATTCATCTAAACGATGCAGCTGTTGACTTACAAGAAGCTTCTGTAGCTCTTGAAAAATCGATAAATATCATGGCGTCTATTTACAGCGAAATAAGCGATATTTTTGATGATTTAAGCGATGCAAATTATGCTGCAAGAGATACTATTGAACAATTTATGGTTTTGGCGGAAGAATTAGAATTATTGTCTTATGATTTTGAAGATTTGACAATAGAATTAGATAGTGTTGTTAAATGGTTAAGCGAACAACCTGATATTTATTTTATTGCACCTGATGATAGTTACGAAATATTAAAATCAAATTTGTCATTATCACTAGATTCTATTTTTGAAAATTTGAGAAAAGTTAATACAACTTTCACTGATTTCATTCAATCATTTTCGTCAAATTTTGAACAAATTAATCAACAGTTAGGTATAGTTTCTGATAATTTATTTGAAATTATTAATGAAGCTACAGGATACGACTATCTATCTCCAATAGTATTGGAAGATATTTCTGAAACTACAAACAACATTACTGCGGGTAAAGTGCTAAATTCATATAATTATGGCAAAATACAAGGTGATATAAGCGTGGGGGGAATCGCAGGTTCAATTTCTGTAGAGGAAGTCACCGATAGAGAAGATGATTTTCTAGGAAAGACTTACGCTGATTTTACATCTACTAGAAAAGCTAATGCAGTAATACAAAAATGTCACAATGATGCAGATATTATATCTAAAAAAGATCAAGTAGGTGGAATTGCAGGCAATATGACTTTAGGATATATTAGTGAATCTACGTCTATTGGTACTATTAAAAGCACTGAAGGAATATATGTCGGCGGTATTGTTGGTAATTCTAACGCAATTGTACATAAATGCTACTCGAAATCTAACATTTCAGGAAATGAATATCTAGGAGGAATCGCTGGATTTGGATATATAGTAAGAGATAGCTATTCGATGACATTTTCAAATTCTGATGTAGGATATTCTGGCGCGATATTAGGTTATTATGAAGATCTTGAATTGATAGAAAACAATTATTTTCTAAGTGAAAATTTGTCAGGTATAGATGAGATCAGTTATGAAGGTGTTGCACAACCAATATCTTATGACGACTTAAAATTGCAATCTTCAATTTTTGAGAAGGTTACTGTTGATTTTTTTATAGAAGAACAGTTAATCGATACGATTGAGATAGATTACAATGGTGATTTTCCAATAGAAAATATGCCTGAAGTAAGGATTGTAAATGGAAAATATGGAGAATGGGATGAATTTCAGACAGAAAATATAACCATGGACATAGATGTACATGCCGTTTATAATAAAAACATTGCTACTTTAGCGTCAGAAGAAAATATTGAAGAGACAAAGCCTATAATATTGATTGAGGGAGTTTTTGACAATAACTATGTCTTAAATAATAAACAGATAGAAATTGAAAATTTTGTTGGCGAAGCATATACTATAGACAATCCTGATCTTTTGATAGACAAAGTTAGGTTTTTAACTAGTTTTGAGATTGATACATTAGAAATTTTGATTGACGATGCTTGGGAAGAGGCAGCATTTGAAATAGATGGTAATTACATTGTCTTTGATATTAGTGATGATATTGATGATAGTATTACATTTAGAGTTGTTGAAAAAGATATGCTTAGCATTAAAACAATAGTAACTGCGTCTGTTTGCATACTTTTCTTTTTAATAATAATTTTAATATTAAAAAGAAAAAGATCTTTAAATAAATAGATCGACGCAAGGTTACAGAACCAATATTATGTAAACATTATTAAAAAGAGGTGCTTATGAATAGATTGGAAACTATAGTTTCTTTAATTGATAAATGCAATATAATTGCAGATGTGGGGACGGATCACGGATATGTTGCTGAAATGGCATTGAAAGCAGAACTGTGTAAGGTAGTTATTGCATCTGATATTAATCAAGGCCCACTAAATAGCGCTATCAAACATCTAACGTCTATCGGACTTAATCATTTGACTGATTTTAGATTAGGTTCAGGGATTAGTGTTTTATCTGAAAATGAAGCGGATTGCGTTATCATTGCCGGCATGGGTGGAGAATTGATTGCTACTATATTAGAAGACTCAAAAGATATCGCTAAGTCTATTAATTCATTTGTTTTACAGCCAATGACTAATATCTCGGCATTAAGAAAATATCTTTTTGAAAATGATTATACTATAAAAAAAGAAGTGATTATCAAAGAGCTGCATAGATATTATTTCATATTGAAAATTGAACATGGCAAAGATGAAGTTGCTGATGAAATTTACTTTGATTATAGTAAGTATTTATATAAAAATAGAGACATGTTATTTATGGAGTATTTAGAGTATTCATTAGAAAAAGAACTGTTAATTTTGGAAAATCTAAAAAATTCTGATAGTGATATCAATAGACATAAATCAGTATTGTTAAATGAAAAAATCATGAAAATGAAATTGATGCTCGATTATAAACTTTAAATTGATTAAAAAATGGATGTAGGTAATTCATTCAAAGAATTTTAAAGAATGTATGAAACAGAAAATTGAAAATAAATAATAAGGACACTATAATGGTATCATTATAATGTCCTTTTACAATTATCAACATCTTAGCTCTTACTATAAGATTTTCTAGTAACATGATAGCTAACAATAGCTATAAAAGATAAACTTATAAACGTAATATATATATTGTCATTAAAATATATATTGCCTATAGCAATAATTATATTGCTTATTAATAAAATGATTTCAAAAGAATATTTAATATTACTCTTGTAATTTGAGTATATTCTCCATGAAAGATAAACAATTCCTAAAGTTAATAATATTAAGTTCATCGTAATCACATCCATATTATATATTAATCTTATAATTTTAATGGTATAGTGGGTCAGTTGTCAAGACAAATATTTGTAACAATATATTATTGTAAATTATTATTTGACTTTTACTAATTGTTTTTATATAATAAATCCAAGAGTAAATCATACAATCGCGTGCATTGCACGAGGAAAGTCCGGGCTCCATAGAGCGAGGGTGCCGGTTAATAACCGGTGAGGGTGACCTTAAGGAAAGTGCAACAGAAAATTACCGCCTGTAAAGGTAAGGGTGAAAAGGTGAGGTAAGAGCTCACCGGCGATTAGGCGACTAATCGGCCGTGTAAACCCCACCCGGAGCAAAACCAAATTAGGATTTAGAGTGGCTGCTCGTCACAATCCGGTAGGTAGGTTGCTTGAGCTTGTTGGTAACGATAAGCCTAGATAGATGATTGTTTAGTACAGAACCCGGCTTATAGATCTACTCTTTTTTTATTTTCATTATTTTTTGTTGAATTTATAGTATGTAGAGTATATTTTGAAAGGTGATGTTATGATAAAATTAGAAGATTTTAAAAAATTGATAAATGAAGAAAACCTCAAAAATATGAATAACTTAAAAATGCCATTTGAATGGGCATACAACGAATTTTTAGAAATAATAGATACTGAAGCAGTGTTAACTTCTGAAGAGATAAATGTAGAAGTAAACAATATTATTAACGACTATATGAACTGGATGCTAAAAAGTGATTTTTCAAAATATGAACTTGAAGACGCAGATTAATCTAGAATTCTAAGCATATTTGCTAAATTTTTTATTCATACTTAGTTCGTAATTTTATATTGCGAAAAAATTTCAATTTTAGGAGGAAAAATGATAGTTATTAAAGGTGGTACAATCAACACTGTTTCAGATGGAATAATAGAAGATGGTGTGATTATTGTAAAGGATGGTAAAATTGCTAATATAGGTAAAGGTATTGAGATACCTTCAGATGCTGAAGTTATTGATGCTTCAAATTGTTATATAACACCTGGTTTGATAGATGCACATACGCATATATCAACTTTTAGCGAACCTCACACGAGATTTGCAATGATGGATGGCAATGAGATGTCAAATCCAATAACTCCTTTTATACGAGCTATGGATGCTCTAAATCCTTTTGATTTTGCTGTTGATAGAGTTAGAGATGCAGGATTTACGACTGTTTGCACACTTCCTGGCTCTGCTAATATAATAGGGGGAACGGGAATTACATTTAAGCTACGTGGACATACTGCGGAAATAATGATAATACCTGGCACTGAACAAATGAAGATGGCTCTAGGCGAAAATCCAAGAGGTGTATATGGTCATGATAAAAAATTACCTATGACAAGAATGGGCGTAGCAGGACTTTGGAGACAAACTTTATCAGAAGCAAAAGATTATTCAGATAAGCTTAAAGAAGCAGAAACAGATCCGTCTAAAGCACCTAAATATGATTTTAAATTAGAATCTTTAGTTAAAGTTATAAGAAAAGAGATGAAGGCTAGAATTCATTGTCATCGTTCAGATGATATAATTACAGCTATCAGAATAGCAGAAGAATTTGATCTAGATTATTCATTAGAACATGCTACTGAAGGATATAAGGTTGTAGATGTATTGGCTCAAAAAAATCCTACATGCGTGATAGGACCATTATTTATGGAACCAGTCAAGCAAGAACTTCATGCAGTTAAGGAAGAAAATGCTGGAATTTTGTCTAATTCGGGAGTTGAAGTATGTATATCAGCCGATACAGGGTCTGGAACGGCATGGTTGCCAGCACAAATCGGACATCTTATAAGAAGAGGACTAAAAGAAGAGGATGCATTTAAATCAGTTACTATCAATCCTGCTAGACTTTTAGGGGTAGATGATAGAGTAGGTACTCTTGAAATAGGAAAAGATGCTGATATTGCAATTTTTGATGGATTTCCTTTTAGCTCCATGACATTATGTAGAATGACTATGATAGATGGTGTAGTTTACAAAAATACTCTATCAGAATGATATAAAAATAAAAAACGCCATAGTGGTTAGTTGCGAGGTTTACCACTATGGCGTTTTTTATTTTTTAAATATGTCTTTAACTAACAGAATATATAGCAATTGTAATGAAAATTTTGCGTTTTCCTGTAATTCCAAGTCCTGTTTTAAAAACTTTTGCTAAAACTGTAGCATCTTCTTCTAAGCTATAAGCTAAAAATTTTCTATTTGGATAAGTGTATGGTACAACACCTAAGGTTTCCCCATTTAAATTGGTAACTTTAACATGATTCTCTTTTCCTTGTAACGTCACTAATTTGAGCATAAGTTCATTATCTTTTTTCATTTTTTTAATATTGTGTTGAATAGAATCTAAATGATCTAGGTCATCTGTAACTACTAAAGGAATATCTTCCATAATTGAAGCTCTTTTTTTACCTGAGTCATCAAATTTTGGAAATTTCAATTTTACATTTTTAACGTAAGTAAAAGTACCTAAAAGTATTAACAATATACTAAGTAATACTGTTGATATAAAAATTTTTCCAGTGTATATTTCAAGTGCTAGTGCCATTACTCCTAGAGTAGATATACATATTCCTACTATTCTCATTGACATAATTATTAACCACCTATTTATTATTAATCAATATTGTATCAAATAAATATATAATATTCAATCAAATTTTCATATATTGAAATTAAAAATTTTTTTCAATAATGAATTGTAAAATTTAAAAGTATCTGCTATAATATTATCTGGAGGTGCAATTATGTCCGAAAATAATCAAATTTTTGAAAATGGAGCTGTGAAAATTTCAGATGATGTCGTAATGATCATTGCTGGCATTGCAACTGTTGGAATTGAGGGTGTGCATAGCATGCATACGGGATTAGTTGAAGGTTTTTCAAATTTGTTTTCAAAAAATAACTATTCAAAAGGTGTAAAAGTTGACATTACTGAAGAAACTGTTAGTATTGATGTGTTTATTAATGTCAAATATGGATGTAAAATTAATTTAGTAGCTGAAGAAGTTCAGAAAGCTGTTAAAAAAGAAGTTGAAACAATGACTGACCTTTCAGTTACGTTAGTAAATGTTAATGTACAAAACATAGTTACAGAAAAAAATGAAAAAATTGAAAAAACAGAAGAAGAGAAGTAACCAATAGGTTATTTCTCGGAGGATTTATGGTAAACAGAAAAATCACAAGAGAAGAAGCAATTAAAATAATTTATATCATGGATGTTATTAACAGCTATGATATTGTAGTTGCAAATGATCATCTTGAATACTTTTCACACTGTGAAAAAAACTCAGAAGACTTTGATTTTGATGAAGCTCAGATTGATAAAAATTACCTTTTTAAAACACTTAATGATGCTATAAACAATCTAGAACTTATAGATAATAAAATTAAGGATAATGCAAAAGGATGGAAATTAAAGAGAATAGCAAAGGTTGATTTAGCTATATTAAGAATTGCTTTATCAGAAATTTTGTTTAATGAAGAAATTCCTAATGGTGTTTCAATTAATGAGGCTGTAGATATTGGTAAAAAATATTCTACTGATGATGCACACAAATTTATTAATGGAATTTTAGGTACCATTTTCAGAGGATTGTAGCAATGAAAAAGTATATATTAGGTTTTGATACTAGTGCATATACTGCTTCTGTTGCTTTAATTGATTTTGATGGAAATGTTATTTATAATCTTAAAAAAATACTTGATATACCTAAGGGCGAAAAGGGCTTAAGACAAGAAAGCGCTCTTTTTTTGCATTTTAACATAATAACGCAATTTTTGCTAGAGTTGGACATTGATTATTCTCAAATAAAATTAGTTACAGTCAGTGCGTTTCCTCGAAATGTTGAAGGGTCGTACATGCCTGTTTTTTTAGTTGGAAAAAACTTTGCCAAAATTGTTTCAAAATCTTCAAATGCTGATTATATTGAGTATTCTCACCAAGAAAATCATATTTCAGCAGGCTTAATGGAATTTTACAAAAATCATGATTTCAGCACAAAACCATTTTTAGCTTTGCATAATTCAGGAGGAACACTAGAATTACTTATGGTTGAGAAATCAGAACGAGGTTTTAAGACTGAAATCGTTGGTGGTACGCTAGATATTACATTTGGACAATTGATAGATAGAATAGGGGTTTATTTGGGATATGATTTTCCATGTGGCCGCTATATGGAAGAGTCTATTGATAAATCAGATTATGAAGTTTTAAAATCATGTGCATTAAAATTTCCAATGCCAAAAATTTCAGGAAAAGATTTTTTAAACTTATCTGGTATTGAAAATTATTTTAAAAAAATTATAGATGAAGAAAATTTTGATACTTCGACAATAATATATGCGTTGTTTAATTATGTAAGTTTGTGTACTGTAAAAATAATTAATAGCGTGATGGCAGACAAGAAAATTGACAAATTAGTAATTATTGGTGGAGTTGCTTCAAATACATATATCAGAAATTATTTGGTCAAAGAATTAAGTGAAAAAATCAACTTGTTTTTTTCTGACAAATTACTTTCCTCTGATAATGCAGTAGGAGTGGCATTTTTGCCATTGATTGATAGGTGGTATAATGAAATTAAAGCCGATTAAAGTTTCACTTTTAAATCAGTATATTAAAAAATATTTAAAAAGTAATAGTCTGTTTCATAATTTGAATGTTGAAGGTGAAATATCAAACTTTAGAATAAGCAAAACAGGATATAGTTATTTTAATCTAAGTGATGAAAGTTCAAGCATAAATTGCGTTTGCTTTTTCATAGTACCTGATATAAAGGATGGAGATAAAGTAACTATACAAGGTGAATTATCAGTTTACGAAGCAAAAGGTTCGTATCAAATCATTAGTAACAGTGTAGAAAAAACTGGGAAAGGTGATATACTAAAGGAACTTGAGCTGTTGAAAAAAAAGTTGTATGAGAACGGAATGTTTGAAAACAACAAAGTAGTGCCATTATTGCCTTCAAAAATTGGAGTTATCGCATCAAAAAATTCAGCAGCAGTAAAAGATATATTAAAAACATTTGATTCTGTAAGCTGCAGTTTTGAAGTTTTCATATTTGATTCTCTAGTCCAAGGTGAAAATGCAAAAAAAACAATACTCGAAGGTATAGATTACTTTAATCTCCAAGAAAAAACGGATTTAATAGTCTTATCAAGGGGTGGTGGTAGTTTTGAAGATTTAAAGATCTTTAATGACATTGAAATTGCTGAGAAGATTTTCTTGTCAAAAATACCAATTATCACAGGCATAGGACATGAAACAGATGTTACTCTTTCAGATTACACCGCAGATGTACGCTGCCATACTCCAACAGCTGCAGCTGAGTATGTGATTAGAGGATATAAAAACCTTAATACAGAATTGCTAAATCTATATCAAAGCTTACAAAGCAAAAAAAATTATATCTTAACTCAACTAGATACGAATTTGAATAAATCAAAATTTATTTTAAAAACGTATGATCCACAAATGATTGTTTTAAAACTAAAAAATCAATGTGATATAAATAAAGCTACACTAAATAATTTTGTTTTTAGAGAGTTAAATAATAGGCAAAATGAATTGAATATTTTATTCGAAAAATTAAGTGCACATAATTATAAAAAAATGCTAAATAATGGATATGCACTAGTTTTCGATAAGAAAAATGAATTACTAAAAACTAAAGATGACTTTTTGATTAATGAAGAAATTTTAATTAAATTTGATAATTTTGAAATAGAAGCAAAAGTAAAAAAAATTAGAGAGGGTAGTAATGAAAGATAATTTTGAAAACTTTGAAAACTTTGAAAAAGCAATGGAAATTCTTAAAAATACAGTAGATGTTTTTAATGATGGCAAGTTGTTAAACCTTGATGAAATTGTGAACAATTATGAACTCGGAATGAATGCTTATAACTATTGTGCAAAAAAACTTGAAGAAACACACAAAAAAATAAAAATTATAGAAAGTGATTTAAGTATGCAAAACAAAAATGCATAAAATTTTGTTAAAAATACAAAAAAAGCTTGTATTGTGTAAAAACGTATGCTATAATATAAATGAATACAATAATAAATGCTTGTATTTGCAGTATTACAAGTTACAATGCATGTATATTTAAAGGTAAAAAGTAGTAATGGAAGTTTGCAGAATTGATGTTTTGTTAAATGAGAGGGGTTTCGTCAAGAGCAGAGAAAAAGCCAAACATTTGATTTTAAATGGTAAAGTTTTTGTAGACGATAAACAAGTAATAAAACCTGGAGCTATGGTTAACAAAGATAGCGTAATTAAAATTTGTGGAGAAAGTGATGAGTATGTCAGCAGAGGTGCTTACAAATTGCAAAAAGCCATACAAGAGTTTGAAATTTCTTTAAAGCTGAAAATTGCAGTTGATGTAGGGGCATCAACCGGCGGATTTACAGATTTTATGCTTAAAAACGGATGCATAAAAGTCTATGCTGTAGATGTTGGACATAATCAACTTTCTGAAAATCTTGTAACAAATCAAAAAGTAATATCTCTAGAAAAAACAAATTTCAGATATGTTGATACGAAAATATTTACGGAACCTATAGATTTCGTATGTATTGACGTATCTTTTATTTCGTTAGATTTAATTCTTCCGAAAGTAGCAGAAATTTCAAATGAGAAAACTGATGTGGTTGCATTGGTTAAACCGCAATTTGAAGTAGGTAAAGGTAAAGTTGGCAAGAATGGTATAGTCAGAGATAAAAATCTGCATATTGAGGTTTTAAAAAAAATCTATCATTCTTGTTTATCTAATGGCTTAAATGTAAAAGCTATTTGTTTTTCTCCAATAAGAGGCGGAAATGGGAATATTGAATATTTAATTCACGCAAATAAATCTGTTGAACATGAACTTGAGGATGTATTTTGTAGAATTGTGACGCAAACTGTAGAAGAAGCCTTTAAAAGCTTTGAAAAATTGGAAAGCAATTATTATCCAAACATGTAAAAAGGGTAATAATAAGGAGGAAAAATGAAAAAATACACAAGGCAATCAAAGATCTTAGAACTCATCTCTAAAAGAGAGATAGAGACTCAAGAGGAATTAGCAGAAGGCTTGAGAGAAATGAACATAGAAGTTACTCAAGCAACTATTTCAAGAGACATAAAGGAACTTAGACTAGTAAAAACTACTGCTAAAAGCGGTAAACATAAGTATACAACTATAGGCCAAAGTCAAGAAGGCGTGACTGAAAGATTAAACAAGATTTTTGAAAATTCAGTAGTATCAATAACTAATGCGATGAACATCGTAGTTATTAAAACTATACCAGGTGCAGCACCGATATGTGCTTCAGCTATTGATTTTATGGATATTGATAATATGGTTGGATGCTTAGCAGGAGACGATACAATATTTGTAACAGTAAAAGATATGGAATACGTTGAAGATGTTTTAGAGGCACTTAGACAAAGTATAAGATAATTTGGTGAGATGATTATATGTTGTTAAATTTGAGCATACGTAACTTAGCAATATTTGAAGATGTTTCGATTGACTTTCAAAAAGGTTTTAATGTGATAACTGGTGAAACAGGTGCCGGAAAATCTATTTTAATAGAATCTTTATTTTTACTAATGGGCTCAAGAGCCGGAAAAAACTTAGTGAGAAAAGATAGCCAAAATGCCCGTGTAAGCGCTGTATTTGACATATCGGGCAATGAAAAAGTTGCAAAGTTTTTAGTACAAAATAATATTAAAATTGAAGAAGAAGATTGTTTAATAATTATTAGAGAAATAACAGAAACAGGTAAGAGCATTAACAAAATTAATAACAATGTTGTATCAATTAGTATTTTGAAGGAACTTGGTGCTTTCATATTGGATATTTTCGGTCAGTTTGAACATCAATATATATATAAGAAAGAAAACCATTTAACACTTTTAGATAATTTAAACGGTGCTGAGGCTGATAATACCTTGTTTGAATATAAGGCTATTTATTCTGAATATAAGGATAAATGTAAAGAAGTTTCAGAACTTGAAGAAAAATTAGTAAATAAAGACAGAAAAGCAGAACAATATAGATTTGAGTTAGATGAGATATGTAATGCTAATTTAACTGAAAATGAAGAGGAAGATTTAATTAATGAATTAAAAATTTTATCTAATGTAAAAGAGATAAAGGCATCTTTATTTGAAGTAATTAATAATATAAATAAAGATGAGAAATCAGCAGTAAATATGTTGAATAATTCATTTAGTTTGTTAAGTAAATTGAGAAACTTAGATGAAAATTTAGAAAGTTTTACTAATAGAACTGATTTATTAGTAGATGAATTGCAAAATTTAGTTTTTGAAATTATGAATTACGCAGAAAAGTTAGAAGTTAATGAAGAGAGTCTGTTTATTGCTGAGGATAGATTATCGGTAATAAACAGACTTAAGAGAAAATATGGTTTTAGTATCGACAAAATTGAAGAGTATCGGTCAACTATTGAAAAAGAATATAATGTTCTTATAGATGCTGAAGAAAATTTAAATATTTTAAATTCAGATATTGATAAGTTGAAGATGAAATTATTTGAAAAATCAGAAGTATTGACAAATTTGAGATACAAATCAGCTAATTTTTTAGAGAATAATATTGTGTCTGAATTGGAAGATTTAAACATGAAGGACGTTAAATTTAAAGTAAATATTTCTAAAAAAGATGACTTTTCACCTAATGGATTAGATAATATAGAATTTTTAATGTCTACTAATTTAGGTCAAGAACTTAGTCCGATACATAAAATTGTTTCAGGTGGAGAAGCTTCTAGAATAATGTTAGCACTTAAAAAGCTGAGCAATCAAGATGAATATTCACAAACATTAGTATTTGACGAGATAGATACTGGTATCAGTGGAAAAACTTCTCAAATGGCTGGGAGTAAGATGAAATATATTTCGCAAAAGAACCAAGTTATTTGCGTTACTCATTCTCCACAGATTGCATCTATTTCAAAAAATCACTTTTGTATAGAAAAAGAGTCTGATGGTTCTAAGACTAATAGCATAGTTTCTAGGCTAAGAAAAGATGAAAGAATTAAAGAAGTTGCTAGATTATTAAGTGGTATGAATATTACAGAAAAATCACTAAATAATGCTAAAGAATTGATAGATTTTGATATTTAATAAGTATAATAAGTATAAGAATAAAACTTTTGCAAACAAGATAGTATTTTGCAAAAGTTTTATTCTTTTATTACTTTTAATTAGTTGATGAAATTTTACTTATAGCATAAGTCTGATGCACATTTATTAAAAGAGTGGAGCAAAAGTTCTTAGTATTCCTAATAGTACTAATTGTGCAAATTTTAATTTTTCTGGAAAAGGATGGTTTTCCATGGTTATTTCAACGCATTTTGCTTGAGTATTAAGAAAATCTTCTTTAATTCTTGATACGGCTGATGAATTATATATAAATGCTCCACATTCGTAATGAAGTGCTAAGCTTCTATAATCTAAGTTTATAGTGCCAATTACAGCTGTTTCATCGTCACATACAAACATCTTGGAATGGACAAACCCTGGAGTATATTCGTATATTTTGACGCCTGCATTGATTAATGTTTTGTAATATGATCTAGATAAGAAAAATACTAGCTTCTTATCTGGTACCCCTGGTAACATTAATCTAACATCTATTCCTGATTTTGCTGCTGTCATTAAAGATACCATCATTTCACGGCTAATAATCAAATATGGAGTAGTGATATATACATATTTTTTTGCACAATTTAACATGCTCATATAAACATTTTCTCCTACAGCATCATCATCTAATGGCGTGTCAGCATAAGGTTGAATTACACCATCAGTTTTATATGTTTTAGTAGGAGCGTATTTAGAGAAATTTTCTATCATGCCTGTCTGAGAGCTCCACATTGAAAGAAACATTACTGTTAGATTAAATACAGCTTCACCTTTAAGCATTATTGCGGTATCTTTCCAATGTCCGTGTTTCTCAATATGGTTAATATATTCATCAGCTAAGTTAATACCGCCTGTGAAACCTACATTGCCATCTATCACACATATTTTTCTATGATCACGATTATTAAAATTTGCATTAAATAGGTTGTTAAATTTATTAAAAGGAATACATTTAATGTTATAATTTTTCAATCTTTTTGCAAAATTTATTGGCAGTGTGATTAGACAACCTAGATCGTCATACATAAGTCGGACATCTATTCCTTCAGCTGCTTTTTCTATTAAAACTTCTTCTATGGCATCCCACATTTTACCTTGTTCGATTATGAAGTATTCTAAGAATATGAATTTCTCAGCAGCTTTAAGCTCTTTAATCATAGTATTCCATTTATCTTCTCCTAAAGGAAAATACGTTACTTCAGTATTTATATATGCAGGAGAATTAGAAATTTTTCTGATATATTCTGATTGTCGCATAACACTAGGGTTTTCTTTGAAAAATTCAGGATTCAACTTATCTGCATTTGCTAATCCCCGTTTTTGTTCTACGTCGATTTGTTTCAAAATATCTTTTTTCTTTTTACTTATCTTAGCTTTTCCAAAAACAATATAAATTACTGCTCCAACAATAGGGAGTAAATTTAAAATTATAATCCACGGAATCTTTGTTTCAGGATAAGTATCAATAATAATAATATTTATAGTAACAATTAAGTTAACAATCAACAATACTAAAACAAGTAAATCTACAAAATTCCCTAAAAAATAAATAAGTGCCATCCAAAACACCATTTGTAAAAAAATTGATATCCCAATTAAAATAGCTCTATAAAATAATCCTAGTTTCATATAAAACCTCCAAAAAACTATATTGTATTAAATATACACGTTTTTAAGAGAAAAATCAATTAAAATTTCATTTTAGCACTTTAAAATTAACGAATAGTAACAACGAATAAATTGTTAGCACTGTTAAATTGTTAGAATAATACTTGCTTTTACAATTGTTGTATATTATTATAATAAATAGAGTAATAAAATATATATTCATAAATATAATCATTGATTTGAAGACGACTATAATAATTTCTAAAAATTAGATAAGAAAGGAATTAAAATGATATGAAAAATTTTACTGAAAGACAGCATGCTTTTATATCTGCCACATTTTACAAACGAATGAAAGAGCAAAATTTTGCCAAATATACAGATGTTTTTCGTATGGCAACACAAATATATGCTCAACAAAGAGGGAGTAGAATGGCTCAAAGAGCGCTTCGTGATGGTAAAGAACTTGACTTTGCTACTTACCGCGCATATGGAGAGTGGAAATTAACCGAAGAAACACTAAATGAATTGAATACCAAAGTAAATATTGAAAATGAAAGTAATGATGCATGTATAAAAATTTGGGGATGTCCTTGGTCTACTCAGTTCAAAAATATGGGACTAGAAGACGGTGGTATTGCATATTGTGATGATTTAGATATTTCTATTGCAAGAGGTTTTAATCCCTATATTACTTTCGAGGTTAATCAAACTCAATATGGAGATAAAGAATTTTGTCTTCAATATCAACGTGACGCTAAATTTAAAAATAAAATAGAATCGCCCAAAGATTTACCATTGTCTTTTGAATATCACTGTGCACACATTTATTACACATTTTCACGTTTAGTAATATCAATATATAAAACTGCTGGCGTTAAATTATCTGCAGAAGTAATGTCAGATTTTGCAAATGAATATGGGAAAGAATCGGCTGATTTAATAATAAATTATAAAGACGTAGATTTTAATTATATCTGATAATTAAACAATAAAAAACAAGGCTAAACTAAATAAAAAAGTTGCCTTGTTTTTTTAAATTAAGCTTCTATTGCATCTTCTAAATCTTCTTCTGTGCAAGTTACAATATCATCTTCATTAAAGTTCATTTCTTTTTCTGCTATCAAATCTTCTATGTCTTCCTTAGTTTCCATAAGTTCTTCAAGCGAAAGTTCAGAAAAATCTTTAGTTCCTGAATCACAGTTGCAAATACCGTGTTTATTCAAAAAACTATTAACTTGTTTTTCATTTTTTTTATACATATAAAATCCTGCTGCACTTACACCTAAGCCTATAGCTAAACCTTTAATAAATCCATTACTAAAAAAATTATTCATTTTTCCTCCTAATATTATTATAATTTATATTTTATTTTTTATTAAATAAACCTTGCTGTGTGCCTCTACTCATCAAATTCATTCTTTGATAATTGTTGATATATTTGTTGAAAAATTCTCCGAAGAAGTTTACTTTTCCATGTTTAGGAACTTCTTTTAAAACGTAAACTTTATACTTTTTTTCTTGGTTTAAACAGTTTTCTTCTTTTATTTTAACTATTATACCATCTTCAACACTTGAAAACAAGTGTCTTCCAAAAACTAATATCCATACAAGTGGAGTAGAGTAGATAGTTTGGCCTTTTCCAATGGAATCTAAAAGATACATAATTGACATAACTTCAGGATCAAAAGAACCTCTGTCAGAAAGTTCATGATACGCATGTTCAATAACAGCACCAGCAGTAGTTCCCACTGCACACCATTTTGTGATTGTTGCAATGTAAGACGTTGGAATTGATAATTGAATCGCGGTATTAGTTATAATACCCAATAATGCTATAGTTCCACTTGGAGTTACTTTTTCTTCACCGTAATTTGTGCAATCTTTAATATGTACATTTTTAAGTTCGTTTTGCATACTATATAAAGTAGCGATTCTTGTGAGAACTTTATCTTTAGTTAATTCACTATCGAAAGTGACTAGGGCAGTTTTTATTACTTTGTTATAAGAAAACGTATAAATGCTTTCTTCACTACATATATATTTTTCTGCAGTTTTAATGTTAGAAATTCCATCTGGTAGGTGTAATCTCATTCTGTTAGGTAAAATATGTGTAATTTCTAAATCAATATGTTTCATTTATTTATCATTCCTCCTTCCATATAAAAGCAATCTACAAGAGTTACTAACAACCGCTATAGTACTCATATTATGAAGTACAGCACTCCAAAACACAGATATATTGCTTGCTGCTCCAAGCAAGAGTCCTAATGTGTTTATAGCTATAACAATACCGAAGTTTTGTCTTACAACTTTCATTGTATCATCAGCTAAAACTTTAACTTTAGAAATAAGCATAGGATCATTTCTATTAATTATTACGTCTGAAGTTTCCATGGCCACATCAGTTGATTTACTTCCAAGTGAAATACCTACATCTGAGTAAGAAAGAGCCAAAGCATCATTAATCCCATCGCCAACCATAACAACATGATTTCCGTTAGCCTGAAGCTTTAAAACTTCTTCTGCTTTATGCTCAGGTAATAAGCCTGCTTTAAAAGAATCGACTCCGAGCTTTGATGCAATAAATTGAGCTTGTTCAGTACTATCACCTGTAAGCATAGATATTTCATTTACACCCTTGCTCCTAAGGCTATTTAGTGTTCTTCTCATATTCGCTCTAGGTTTATCCATGGCACAAATAACGCCAATAAGTTTATTGTCTTCACTTACGTAAATAGGAGTACCTAATTCAGGGCTGACTGATGCATTTTTAGGAATGCTAATTTTGTTTTCTAGCATATATCGTTTGCTACCAACTCTTATGCATTTGTCATTAACATATGTAATACTTCCTTTAGATACAACAGTCTCAATTTCAGTATGTAACGGTATATCTGCACCAATTTTCATGCCATAATCAAGTATAGCAGAAGCTAATGGATGAGAAGAAGTTTCTTCAGCAGCACAAGCTAGACCGATAACATCATTTTCACTATAAGACTTTTTTATGATTTTTACTGTAGTAATTTCAGGTTTACCTTCTGTCATTGTACCAGTCTTATCAAAGATAATAGTATTTGTTCTACTCATCATCTCTAATTTTGCTCCACCTTTTATTAGAATACCTTTTTTTACTGCTGCATTAATAGCTGCGGAAAATGCTGTAGCAGTTGAAAGTTTAATTCCGCAAGAATAGTCAATAACAAGCATCTTAAGTGCTTGATCTGTCTTTTTCGTAACTAAATATATAGTTAGAGCAGCTAAAAAATTAAGAGGTACTAGATAATTTGAAAATTGATCTGCATAATGCTGCATAGGAGCCTTTTTAGAATCAATATTTTCAACCATATCTATAATTCTTGAAACTACAGTGTCATCTCCAACTTTTTCTGCAATAACTGTAATTACACCACTTTTAATGAGCGTACCAGCTAGAACTTTATCACCTAACTTACATATAACTGGTAAAAATTCACCTGTAGTCGAACTTTGATCCACTAAAGCTTGTCCAGAAACAACTGTTCCATCTACAGATATTTTTTCGCCTGTGTGTATAACAATTTTATCATCTATTTTTAATTCTTCTATTGGGCAGTGAATAAGTTCACCAGTTTCGCTAGTTTTCCATGCATAAGGTTCATCTAAGCTTAATAGATCTTTAATAGATTTTCTTGTTCTTTCTATAGTATGAGAAGTCATATATTCAGCGATATCAGACAACATGACAATAGTCAATGCAGAATAACTTTGACCTAATAAAATACTAGCAAATATAGAAGTAACAGTTAAAAAATCAGCATTTAACATCTTATCTTTGACAACACCATTTAAAGCAGATTTATATAAATTGCTAGTTAATCCTAGCGCTACAAGCGAAGGAATAGTAGTAAATTTTCCAAGAATCGTACCTGGTATAAATCCAATATTAATAATACTTTTTAGTACAGTATTGCCTAAACCTATCGTTAATGCAGATAATGCTAACCTTTTTAAAATTAAAGTAGAATCTATTTCTTCATTTTGAACATTTTTCAATTGAGAAGATGCCTGCTTTGTTTTGTCTTCAACATAAGCTTTTAAAGAGTAGGGTTCTAATACATAATTCAAAACATCTATCAAATTTTCAGTGCTATGTCTTTTTTCAATATGATATATTAATATAGTTTCTGTTATAGCATTAAAAGTAACTCCTGTAATAAAAGGGTTGTTACAAAGTTTCTTTCCTATTTCATTATAATCTGATTTTAAATATCTTAAACCTAAATATTTAAATCTAATTCTTCCATTTGTTTTATGTATCGTGACTGGTTTTAAAAACATGTTTTCATTCATTTATGTACCTCTTTAACTATGGAAAATAGATAATTTTTTCAATATTTCCATAAAATAAGCTTCAATTTCATTTTGATTTTTTAAATTACGGTCCTTTAAATCGGGGACGCTATCTAATATAGTAGAAATTATTAACTCAATAGTATTCATAATAATTTTAGAGTCAGTAATCTTAGAGTTGTATAAAATTAAAATACTTCCAATTTCAGAATTTACTTGAACATCAGTAATCCCATTTAACATTTTTAATGTATTAATTACAGAAGGTAAAAATATAGTTACTTCATTTTTAGGAATCATAGAATAATTTTTAACTCTAATTCTTAATCTTCCCGAGACGTCTGATTTTATTTCTGGTTTAAACAATTTTTTTATTGCAAACAATTCTATATTAATCATGGCCACCACGCTATAATAGTTGTCTTATTCCCCAACGGCACAATGTATATCCATCAGGTAAAATTCTTGGAACACGACAAATCCTACACAATCCAAACATTAATAAAATAATAGCAGTTATAGTTTTTATATCAAATAAAAAACCTGTTTTAGATTTTACTGCTTCATTTAATGATTTCAAATAAGCTTTTATTTCTGTACCTATAATACTTTCACTATCATCATTTATAAATACGTCTAGATTAAGTAATTTAATTGCAGCAGCTTGTAATAAATGTGGTTCAACCTCATTTTCATCATAACAAATCAATAAAGATCCAGTAATGAAATTTACAGATATCTCTTTAATACTATCAATTTTCACAAGATTAGAATATAATTCATTACATAAAGCTTCATTATTTTTTAATATTGGAATATTGAGTCGCATCCTTCCTTTAATTGCACTTTTAACTGTTACTATACCTTTAAAATCAGGTAATTTTGAAATGTTTTTATTAGCAACTTTTTTATCGCTTTTAGTTATGTTCATACAAATAAGAGCGATGATGCTTGCATTAAGAATATTTCCTATCATATTATCCTCCAAAATTTCAATAAAACTCTTTTTTTATTTATACCCTTTATCATTCTTTTAAAACAACTATAAAAATGTAAGAGAGTAGCACTATATTATTATTTATTATATTTTAACATAAAATGACAAAGTATGAAATAATAATCTTATTATAACTCAAAAAACTCAAGATATAATCTTAAGTTTTTGAGTTTATTATAAATTGTAAAACTGTTGTCTTAAGCTAATTTTTCACCATGTGTTGTACAAGCTGCTTTTGCATCATCATCTGGGGATTCGTTAGCCATATACGTATCTAATGTCTTAGCTGTAGTTTCATCTTCCCAGTTTCTCATCCATTCTCCGTCTCCCCAACCATATGAGCCAAATAAAAGTACATTTTTATCGGCAAGACAATCTTTCACGTCATCCCACATAGGTTGAAACTCAGATTCCTCTAATACTTCTGCTCCCATAGAAGGGCAACCAAAAGCAATAGAATCATAGTTTGCTACCATATCTTTTGTAAAATTTGCTGAAGTCATAACGTCAACTTCTGCACCTTTAGATTTTGCGCCTTCAGCTATACAGTTTGCCATTACCTCTGTATTTCCAGTTCCACTCCAATAAACTACTGCTACTTTACTCATAAAAAATTCTCCTTTATTATTTGATATTAATATTTGTTTAATATATCAAGCAACTACAGTTAGTTGCAATATATCTCTACCTTCAAGCCATAATTTCTTATAAACTGCTTTGCACTTATCATACTTAGCAAATTTTATTAATGCTTCTTCTTCGTTACCATATACTTTCCAGTATCTACATAAATTACAGTTTTGTCCTTTGTTACAAATAAAACCCTCTACATCCTCTGGTGGATAACCTAAAAATAAACCTATTTCATGAGGAAATTCATCGTATGTATTAAGTCTCTCTAAAAGTTTTTTAATTGATAAATCTACGTTTAAATCTTTATAACCATATGATGATAGTATTTTCTTTGCTTTTAAATTATTCATGTCATTTTTAAGCATAGCATCTCTATACAAATATATAAGCGCATTATTATGATCAGTTTTTAACAATTTTAGTTTGATACCTCTAGATGCAAACTTATTATTCCACATTAAAATATTAAAATTTAAATTTTCTAAACTATTAAATTTTACAGTAAACAAATTTGCTGTTTTTAATGAAGATAAGGTAAGTGCACAGTGTTCTATCAATAATTTTTCGCTAATCATAACAACCTCCAAAATAATATAAATCAACATGAAAATTAAACAAAATAAAATAGTAAAACGCTAGTTGTTGCAAGCTAACTTTAAATGCAAAAATTAGTTGCCTATAGACAACTACGATTAGCTAAAGCTAACTATATATACTATACAAAAAAATTATTGCTTTGTCAAGATGAAAATTTTAGTTTTTTACTTTTTCCTTGTTTACACCAGAAATCGACTGTGAGTAGTAACATTGAAGTTTCATTTAACTGTGAATAACTATGGTTTAAGCAACTTAAAATAATACTTTTTACACAATATTGAATTTTAATGTTGATTTATGATTAAATATGCTTTATAATTTAGAAACAATGTATAAAATATAATATTTTGAGGTGAATTTTATGAAAATGATAGAAAAAATGAATTTTAATCTTGATTCGAAATTTAATTATTTAGAAAAAATTACAGTTAAAGATACAGTAGATGGAAAAGAAGACTGGTTTAATCAAACTCTTTGCAAAGTTAATTCTTCAGTTATGCGTATAGGTGTATTTAATGGTGAATTAGAAATGCATACTCACGAAGATGATGATGAACTATTTTTCGTACTAGAAGGCAACGTAGTGATAGAAAGTGAAAATGGCAATTTTGAATTAAGTACACATGAAGGTGTATGCATACCAAAAGGAGTAAAACATAGACCTACAGCTAAAGAACGTTCCATAGTTTTAATGGTAGAAAATGAAAGCAATGATCCAAGAGGTGATAAAGCGTAATAAACGAGATATTAAATCATAAAAATTTGACTAACAAACGTTTTAACAGTATAATATCAAAAAGCAACTTTAGGAGAACGTATCATGTTAGATGAAAAGAAAATTTCAAGACTTACTCTTATAGCAAGATTATATTATGAAGAATGTAAAAGTCAATATGAAATAGCAAAAATCATTGGAGTTTCTAGACCTATGATTTCAAAATTACTAGCAGAAGCTAGAGAAATAGGAATAGTAAAAATAACAATTAGTGAGTTAAAAAGTAAAAATCAAACTCTTTCAGAAAATTTAATAGATGCTTTTGGATTGAAAGACGCTTATATGTTTGATTGCAACATTCATGATTTTGCTACTTATAAATCAGAAATTTATAAAATTACTCAAAAGTTACTTTCAAAATCTAATGAAATTAACTTAGGCATAGGTTGTGGTTCATCTCTTGGTATGATTTCAGAAGCGTTTGAAGATTCTTCGGATAAGTTAAAGAACAGCTTATTAAAAGGCAATATTTCGCCATTGATAGGTGGTTTTAAAGCGACATTTAGAAGTTATCACACAAATGAACTCGTGAGAAACCTGTCTGAAAACTTAGGTCTAAAAGCTAACTATTTGTATTTACCTGCTATGTTGTCGTCTAACGATGAAAAAGAGTTGTATATAAAATCTGATTCATATATGCAAATAAGGACGTTATGGCAAGAATTAGATGTTGCTTTAATAAATATTTCACCACTTTATGCACCTCCTGATTTAGCAACCTCACTAAGGTTTGGAAAAAGATTGCAAATAGAAAAAGCAGTTGGCCGTTTTTTAGTGTATTATTACGATATAGAGGGTAATTTTATAGAACCTAATGCTGATAACATAATTCAAATAGAATTAGCAGAATTGAAGAAAATTAAAAATGTAGTTGCTATTTGTTCAAATTCCGTTGATCCTGAATCAGTAATAGGGGCATTGCGTACAAATTGTTTTTCAAGTATAATTCTTAGCAGTAATTTAGCAGAGAAAATTATCAATTTGTTATAACCTTATAATTATAGTTTAACATAAAAGAGCGTAGTTACAAATGTAACAAATTTTGACTGTGCTCTTTTTATTTTTTTAATTTATAAATATTGATATTACTAACATTTTGCTTGACAGTTACTGTTGCATTTGTTAGAATTAAATGTAAATTAAAATATCATTGGTTACATATGTAACTTAGGAGGAAATATGTTGGATATTATAACTTTTTCTAAAATGATTTTATCTGGTGCAAATTTAGTAATTTCTGCTGAAAATGAACTTACTTCTATCGATGCGAAATTTGGTGATGCAGATCATGGAATTACAATGTCAAAAGTTATGAATAATGTAATTCAAACGACTCAAACTGTTAACGAAAATACTAATTTTAATGATTTTTTAAATGATTTATCTATGACTGTAATGTCTATTAATGGAGGGTCAGCAGTTCCGCTTTGGAGTACTTTACTAGAAGGAATGAGCGAGGGTGCGCCATCTAAAAATAAATTATCTTGCGAAGAATTCAAACAAATTTTCAAAAAAGGCTTAGAAGAATTATCTATTATTTCAAAGGCTAAATATGGAGACAAAACTATGATGGATGCCTTAATCCCTGCTGTAGAAGCAATTGAAAATTCAGATGGAGATTTCAGCGATATAATTAAAAATGGAAGTGAAGCTGCAATTAATGGAGCAAAGGCAAGCGAAGGTTTTGTTTCAAAATTTGGCAGAGCAAAAAGTTACAAAGAACAGACAATAGGCACTGCTGATGCAGGTGCAGTATCAATGAAATATTTTTTTGTCGGAATGAGTAATGAATTAAACTAATATAATAATAAAAGAAAGAGGTAGTTTTATGAAAATGAAAAAATTTATTAATGATCCTGCTAACTTAACAAATGAATTAATGAAAGGATATGCTTTAGCTGCAGCTGATCATGTAAGAGTTTTAGAAAACAATATTGTTGTGTCTAAGGCATTAAAAGATGCAGATAGAGTAACTGTAGTGTCTTTTGGTGGAACGGGGCACGAGCCCGCTATTTCTGGGTTTGTTGGAGATGGAATGCTTGATATTTCAGTACCTGGAGATATTTTTGCTGCACCGAATCCACAATTAGTTTTTGAAGCTATCAAAATGGCGGATAAAGGACATGGAGTTTTGTTGTTAGTGCTTAACCATGCAGGTGACATGCTTACTGGTGACATGACTATGAAGCTTTGCAATAAGGCTGGAATGAAAGTGATTAAAGTTGTAACACAAGAGGATATCTCGAATGCTCCTAGGTCTAACTCTGATGATAGACGAGGTTTGGGTGGAGCGATACCGCTATATCACATCGCAGCATCAGCGGCTAAAGATGGAAAATCATTAGAAGAAATAGCAGAAATCGCACAAAGATATGCTGATTCTATGGCTACTATAGCGGTTGCTGCTAGATGTGCTACTCATCCTGCAAATGGAGCACCTTTTGGTGATTTAGGCGAAGATGATATGGAAATAGGCATGGGACAACATGGAGAAGGTGGTGGTGGTCGCCAACCGATGAAAACTTCTAAGGAGACTATAGCAATAATGGCTGGTGCATTAGTTAAGGATATTCCTTTATCGAAAGGTGATAAAGTGTTTGTAATGATTAATGGATCTGGTGCTACAACTCTTATGGAGCAATTTATATTGCTTAATGATTGTGTTGAATATTTAGAAAGTTTAGGAATGGAAGTTGTCGCAAACATGACAGGTAATTTGTTGACTGTTCAAGAACAAGCAGGTTTCCAGTTGAATCTTGCTAAATGGGATGATGAATTCTTAAAATATTGGAATACACCTGCAAAATCATATGCTTTTAACAAGTAATAGAAATGGAGAATTAAAATGGCAGATGCAATTGGAAATAAAATAGCTAAAGATTATCACTTTGACAAAGAAGTCGTAATGACAGGTTTTCATGCCAAAGGGCTAAATCATACAGGCTGGGGAATGAAAAATAGATTGTCAAAGATATTTAGAAAAGACACTGGTAATACTGTGATGTTGGCTTTTGATCACGGATATATAATGGGTGCAACTGCAGGACTTGAGCGTCTTGATATTGCAATTCCACCGCTAGTTTCAACAGTTGATGTTTTAATGGGTACTAGAGGCGCACTAAGAAGTTGTGTTGATCCTTCGATGGATAAAGGTATTTGCTTAAGAGCTACTCATGATGCTACAGTATTATTCGAAGATATGTCTATAGGTAGCGGGTTAGGTGCAGATATGGAAGACGCACTCAGGATAAATGCTTCTTGTCTTGCAATACAATGTTTTATAGGTAGCAAAGGAGAAGGCAACTCACTTGACACGCTTTGTAGAGCTATTGATGCAGGAGAAAAATATAATATGCCAATTATGGCAGTTACAGCCGTAGGAAAAGAGTTAGAGCGTAATGACAAATATTTTTTACTTGCTACAAGAGTTCTTGCAGAACTTGGAGCACACTGTATTAAAACTTATTACTGCGAAGGATTTGAAAAAGTTGCTGCTGCATGCCCTGTGCCGATTGTAATTGCAGGTGGCAAAAAAACTGATGAAAAAACTGCGCTAGAAATGGCATATAAAGCTATGAATGAAGGTGCTAGGGGTGTTGATATGGGAAGAAACATTTTTCAGTCAGAATCATCACTAGGTATGGCGACTGCAGTAAGCAAAATTGTGCATGAAAATTATAGTGCAAAAGAAGCGTATGAATTGTTTTTAGATATTAAAAATTCAAAATAATTACTAATATTGGAGGAATTAACATGTTTGAAGTTGTACATATTGGAATACCAACTACTCAAGAAAGAGAAGGGGAAGTATACGTAGAAGGTGCTAAAATTTATGTAACTGCACCTGAATTGAGTCCATTTTCGATTGAATATGTTAGGTTTATGCCTGGGACTATTTTCCCTGAAGAGATGCATTATGAGCCTCATGTTGCAGCAAAAGTAGATTCAATAGATGAATTTGTAAGATTAGCAGATAAAGTTATAGTTCCGAAAATGGATAATGGAGATTGCTATTTATGCTTTATTAGAAAAGATGGAGCAATAATTGAACTTATTGAAATGAAATAAAATTAATATACTATTACAATGAAGGATTAATTTGGATTTAAAACTAAATTAATCCTTATTAATTACTATTCACAGTTGATTAGATTGTTAACGAGATAAAATAATGAAATATGGTGCCGGGTACTCCGAATAAGGCTTCCATATTTTATTACTTTTTCCTTAAATATTTAAAGTCAACTGTGAGTAGTAAACCTTAGTATTATATTTATATTCAAGAAATAATATTTTTGTTGATTTTTACAAGAAAAAAATGTACAATTAAATTAATATATTTCAATAAATATAATTTAATTGAAAGAGGAGTTTATGATGAATGCAATTTTTACAAGAAGAAGTGTACGTTCTTTTACAGAACAAGAAGTAGAGCCTGAGAAAATAGAGAGAATTTTAAAAGCTGCAATGCAAGCTCCATCAGCGCATAACCAACAACCATGGGAATTTATAGTTGTAAGAAATAAAGAGACATTAAAAAAAATATCTAAAATGCATCAATATAGTAGTTGTCTAGAAAATGCACCATTAGGGATAATTATTTTAACAAATAAAAGCAAGTTAAAGATACCAGAGTTTATTCAACAAGATTTGTCGGCTTGCACACAAAATTTAATGGTTGAGGCTACGGACCTTAATTTAGGAACTGTTTGGTTTGGATTATATCCAATTGATGAAACTATTAAATATATTAAGTCATTATTTAATTTAGATGATGAAATAATCCCTTTTAGTGTTGTAGCAGTTGGTTATCCTAAAAGTGAAAATGCACTTAAGCACATAGATAGATATGAACCAGATAGAATTCATTATGAGAAATGGTAAATTAAAAGTAATTTCAATTTAAAAAAGTCATATTTAAATAGACAAAGGAGCAATTATGGTTTTCCTAATTGATTTTGAAAATGTATCGAATAATGGTTTTGTAGGTATAGAAGAGCTTGGAGAAACTGATAAAATTATAGTCTTTTATTCTGAAAAATCATGTAATATAACTATAGCTACCCATTTAAAACTCGAAAATTCTAAAGCAGTTAAAGAATTTTTTGGTGTTAAAACAGGTGGCAAGAATGCACTTGACTTTCAACTGTCATCTTACTTAGGGTATTTAATATCTAAAGACAATAAGGAAAGTTATGCTATTGTCAGCAATGATGAAGGTTTTAATTTTGTAGTCAATTTTTGGATCGAAAAAGGTATTGACGTGGTGCGATGTGTAAATTTATTTAGGCAAATAAAGAAGACTCAAAAAGAAGAACTTGAAAATATTTTACACGAGCATACAGAAGATATTAACAAAGTTGGATTAATAATAAATAAATACAAAACAAAGCAAGGCATCAACAATGCTCTTGTTAAGGAGTTTGGGACAGAGAAAACTGGAGCTTTATACAAACTTATACGTCCACTTATAAAAGATAAAAAAGGTAAGTAATATTAAGCTGATTGTAGTCAAGTATTAAAATTTTTCAACTAACATAAAAAAACAAGGTAATTAAACTAATTCTAGTTTAACTACCTTGTTTTTTAAAAGATTATTTTAAATAATAATAATTGGCTAATACTTTCTAATTACGCCTTTTACAACCCCAATTATTTCAACTTCTTTAAGCAAAATAGGTTCCAATGTACTGTTTTCAGGTTGCAATCTGATATGATCTTTTTCTTTATAAAAAGTTTTTACAGTTGCAGAATCTTCAATAAGAGCAACTACAATCTCAGCATTTCTAGCAGTGTTTTGTTTGTTCACTATAATATAATCATTATTTAATATTCCTGCTTCAATCATACTATCGCCTTTAACTTTTAGAATAAAAGATTCTGAATTTCCTATGAAATCGATAGGAATAGGCATTAAATCTTCGATATTTTCAACTGCCAATATAGGTGAACCTGCGGCTACATTTCCTAAAACTGGTAGATGTGCAATTTCTTTTTTAGGTAAGTCAGCATAAGCATTGTCAATGTCGATGACTTCAATTGCTCTCATTTTATTGTTACCTTTAACAATATATCCTTTTTTTTCAAGAGTATTCAAATGTGCATGAACTGAAGAAGTAGAGCTCAAACCTGTAGCTTTACAGATTTCTCTAACCGATGGAGGATATCCTTTTTCAGATAATTCATTTTTAATGTAAGTTAAAACTTTAATTTGCATGTTACTTAATTCTTCATAAGCCATAACAATACCTCCAATTAGTAAATTAATTTTATTAAGAGTAGTATAACATAATACAAATCAAAAAGCAAACATTTGTTTGGTTTGAAGTTGAAAAATAATTCGTACAAAAGTTCGAAAAAAAACTTGACAACGAACATTTGTTCTGTTATCATATATTTATAACCGAACAAACATTCGATAGGAGAATTGAAAATGATAATATTTAATAGATACAAAATAAAAAACATTAATAGATTTAGAACTTTTATATTTACATCTGTATTAATTGGAAGTATGTTTATATTCTTAATTTTATCCTCATTTACTCAAGCATTTTCTTCGTCTAATATTATATATGAAAATATATATGTTAATAGTGGTGACACTTTGTGGGGAATAGCTTCTGCACATTCAAATGGTACTAGAATAGAAGAATTGGTATATCAAATAAGAGAAATTAATGATTTAGGAACTAATCATATATATCCAGGTGACATAATAAAAGTACCAATAAATAATTAATATTATTTATTGGTATCATCATCATCCATAAACGTACTCAATGGGTTGTTTTTTACTGCTTCTTTAAGTCGTTCATCGTTTATGTGTGTATATATTTGCGTAGTTGCAACACTTTCGTGCCCTAATATGTCTTGTAAAGCGACAATGTCCACATTACCGTGTTGGTACATTAAAGTTGCTGCGGTATGCCTTAGTTTATGAGGTGAAAAATTACTACTACCTAATCCAGCTGCTACGAGCGATTTTTCTACTAAATGTTGAATTGCTCTTTGTGAAATCCTAGTTTTTCTATTGCTCAAAAACATAGCATTTTCATGACCATCTAAACCATCAGGCCTGATTTTAATATAATCACGTAATGAAGCAATGCACGCATCGTTTAAATAAATTGTACGCTCTTTATTTCCTTTCCCAATAACTGTAAGTGTTTCATCTTTATAATTGTTTAAATTAATACTTACTATTTCTGATAATCGAACACCACAATTTAAAAAAATCATGATAATTGCAAAATCTCTTTCTTTGTTTTGGCCTTCAATCGACTTTAATAGATACTTAGATTGTTCTAAAGTGAGATGCACAGGTAGTCTTTTATTAGACTTAGGTGACTCAAGCTTGATTGCAGGATCTTCTGCTATTAGCCCCATAGTAGAATATAAATATTTGTAAAAAGATTTTAAACAAGCAACTTTTCGCGCTTTAGTTCTATTTGAATTATTTCTGTCTTTATCAATAAATGCAATGAAAGCATGCAAATCTAACAAATTAACTTTCTTTATAATGCTTAAGTCAATTAAAAAAATATCAACATCTTCAAATGGAGTATCGCTCTTTACAAGCTTATATCTAAAACATAAAAATCTGTGAAAAGTTCTTAAATCTAAAAAATATTCTCTGACAGTCCTTGGCGATTTTCCTCTTATAGAAACTAGATATTCTAAAAAATCACACATAGGGGAGGGTGCTATCTCAAAATAATTATATTCCATATGACTCCTTAATATATAAATTGAAATTTTATAAATAAATATATTTTCATATTAATTATATCAAAAATCTAAATATATACAATAAATAAATCAAAAATTAATAAAATTTATCGAACATATATCGAACAAGACAATTATTTTATAAATTTGATCTAAATATGATTAATATTGATTATAAACGATTTAATAATTTAATCAACTGAATCTTCATTGCAAATAAAACAAGTGGCTTAAAATCGATTTTTAAGCGTAGTAGGGAAAGAAGATTTAAATTTATTTTGTCGCAAAATAATAATTTTGTGACAAAGACGGCATATTTTCAAGAGGGGGCCTATTTATTGCAAATATTGTTATTTCAATGCTTTTTTTCAATGTTGAAACATTTTACATCACGTAATTATTTAGCTAAATAAAAAATCAATCGTCAATTTTTTAAATTTAACGATTGATTATATTTTTTTATTAAATAAATATTTAAACTTTTAGATCAATTTCAATTCCAAGTTCTGATTTGTTTTTTTCTAGAATTTCCTTTATAACATCTTCATAAAAATCTACAACTTGTTCTGATGCACGACCAATGAAATTTTTAGGATCTAATATACTATCAATTTCTTCGTTAGATAATGTGATTTTTTCGCTATTTTTCATTCTATCTATTAAGTCATTCGAATTGCCATGTTTCTTTACTTGAATTCCGGCTTCCATAGATAATATTCGTATTTCCTCATGAAGTTCTTGTCTGTCGCCACCTCGTTTAACACATTCCATGATTATATTTTCTGTAGCCATGAACGGAAGTTCTTCCATAATACGTTTTTCAATTACTTTTTCATTTACTACCATACCGCTAAATATATTTATTGCAATGCCTAAAATAGCATCACAAGCCATAAATCCTTGTGGTATGCTCAATCTTCTATTAGCAGAATCATCTAAAGTCCTTTCAAGCCATTGGGTTGCAGCAGTATTATCCATATTTGAAGCGTTTGAAATTATAAATCTAGCAAGCGATGCTATTCTTTCACTTCTCATTGGGTTTCTTTTATAAGCCATTGCTGAAGATCCAATTTGATTTTTTTCAAACGGCTCTTCAAGTTCTTTTAAGCTTTGCAATATTCTTATATCATTAGTTGCCTTATGCAAGCTTTGTGCTATTCCCGAAAGAACATTTGCAACTAATGAATCCATTTTTCTTGAATAAGTTTGACCTGTCAAATAAAAAGATTTATCAAATCCCATTTTTTCAGCAATTAAGCAGTCTAATTTTTTAACTTTTTCACTATCATTTTCAAATAAACTCATGTAACTTGCTTGAGTGCCCGTAGTTCCCTTTGCACCTCTAAGTTTCAAATTATTAATACAAAACTCTAGTTGTTCAAAATCCATATATAAATCTTGAAGCCACAGGCCTGCTCTTTTGCCGACAGTAGTTAATTGAGCGGGTTGAAAATGAGTAAAACCAAGAGCTGGTAAATCTTTATATTCTAAGCAAAACTTAGACATAACATCTATTAAATTTAATAACTTGTTTTTTATTAGAAGCAATGCTTCTTTAATGATAATTACATCTGTATTATCTCCAACAAAAGCACTCGTCGCACCTAAATGTATTATTGGCATAGCTTTTGGACAAGTTGTACCAAAAGTATGCACATGAGCCATCACATCATGTCTAAATTCTTTTTCTTTTTGAGCTGCCAGAACATAATCTATATTATGTAAACTGTTTTTCATTTCTTCAATTTGCTCCTCAGAAATATTCAATCCTAGTTCTTTCTCTGATTCAGCTAAAGCAACCCATAACTTTCTCCAAGTACTAAATTTTTTATCATCTGAAAAAACATGGCTAATTTCTTTGCTGGCATATCTTGATATAAGCGGATTTTCATAAACTTCTCTATTCATTTTTACCTCACTTTTTGATTTAAAATATAATTATTTAATATGTTATTTCTTCAAATAAATTATAACATTTTTAAATATATGTCGCAAGTGTTTGTTGTTTTATAATTTAATAAAAAAAAATCGTTATTAAATATTATTTAACGATTTTTTTATCTATTTTATTGTTAGATGTTATTTTGAATTAATGATTTTGCCTCTTCAACACTAATTAACTTACCATAAGATACTACTTTATTAGCTATAACTAAAGCTGGAGTTTGCATTATTCCATACTTTGCAATTTCTGCCATATCTCCAATATTTATAACTTCTTCAGATATTCCTAATTCAGACACTGCAATTTTTACATTTTCAAAAGTTTGCGAACTTTTTTTACAACAAGCTCCTAAAACAATAAATTTCGATGTTTCACTTGATGTTTCTTTCTCTGGTGAACACGCACCGCTAGCACAGCCTCAAGTATTTGAAGCTTTTACTTCTTTTTTACCAAATTTAAATAATCCCATTTTAATTCTCCTTTAAATTTCTAAATTTTTCTATAAATTAAGTTTTATATTATGAGTGGTTGTAGTGCATTGAACACATATCCTACACTTACAATACCAATGAAACAAATTATTATGAATAGCGCTAAAAGTTTAGGTTTAATAGCTTTTCTTAACATTATCATAGATGGTAAACTAAGCGCTGTAACAGCCATCATAAATGATAATATAGTACCTAGCTGTGCACCTTTAATTAACAAGGCTTCTGCTATAGGTATAGTTCCAAAAATATCAGCATACATAGGTATGCCTACTATAGTCGCGAGTATAACTCCAAATGGATTGTTGCTACCTAAAGCTGCTTCTACCCATGACTGCGGAATCCAGTTATGAATAATAGCACCAATACCTACACCTACTAAGATATATGGAAAAACTTTTTTAAATGTTTCTACGACTTGATCTTTAGAATAGACTAATCTATCTTTTACTGTCAATTCTGGTGATTCTAGATCGACGCTACTAGCAGATAATATAAATTCTTCAACATGCTTTTGCATCTTTAATTTTTCTATGATCATTCCACCTATTATTGCTACTATTAATCCAAATATTACGTATAAAACAGCTACTTTAGTCCCAAATATACTCATTAATAATACTAAACTTCCTAAATCAACCATAGGAGATGATATTAAAAATGAAAAAGTAACCCCTATCGGTAAACCTGCACCAGTAAATCCAATAAATAATGGTATCGAAGAGCAAGAGCAAAACGGTGTTACAGTTCCTAACAATGCTCCCATTGCATTAGCACCCAAGCCTTTAAATCTACCTAATATTTTTTTGCTTCTTTCAGGTGGGAAAAAACTTTGAATATACGAAATTATAAAAATCAAACTGCAAAGTAAAACTACAATTTTTATAACATCATAGAAAAAAAACTGAATACTTCCACCTAATCTTTCTGTCACATCTAATCCTAGTGCTGTAAGTATATCGCCTACTAATTGATTTAACCACTTCATGCCTAGTATTTGATCTTGAAAAAATGACCATCCATTGCTTAAAATTTCCATAACTACCTCTATTTATATTTTCATTACATAGACAACTATCTATGTGTTGAGTAAAAAAAATTTGACTTGCTTTTTTATCTTAAAATCATTATATACATCACATAGATAATTGTCAATATGTTTTTTAAAAAAAGTTTTACTAAATTTTTATTTTGGTTACTATTCACAGTCGATTTCTGGTGTAAATAAGGGAAAAATAATAAAATATGGAAGCCTTATGGAGATTGGATTAAGTTGTGTGAAGTTTTATGAGCGTTTTAGTCATCTTTGGCTTAGCCCTAAAAATATACTGCGTTATGACTTTGCGAATAAAACTACTCATGCCCTAACCCCATTTTCTAAATGAAAATGGCGGTAGGTCACATGCATGGAGAACCAAATCTTTGTGAGTTTAACGAGCAAAAAGATTTGATGTTCTCTTCTGTGCCAGACAACTTCCCAATTGGAGTACCAGCGCGACAGATTTTATTATTTTTTCATGTTGACATACATTCAACTGTGAATTATAAAAAGCTATTAAATTATAGTTTCATAATTTAATAGCTTACTTTTAACTATTTTGCATATTCTATTGCTTTAGTTTCTCTTATAACATTAACCTTAATTTGTCCTGGATACTCAAGTTCATCTTCGATTCTCTTTACAATATCTCTTGCAACCAAGATCATTGAGTTATCATTAATAACCTCAGGTTTTACCATTATTCTAATTTCTCTACCTGCTTGAATAGCAAATGATTTGTCTACGCCTTCAAATGAGTTAGATATTTCTTCTAATTTTTGAAGCCTCTTAATGTAAGTTTCTAAAGTTTCTCTTCTAGCGCCTGGCCTTGCTGCTGATATCGCATCTGCTGCTTGAACCAATATGGCTTCAATGGTTTGTGGTTCTACATCATTGTGGTGCGCTGCAATCGCATGTAGTATAGCTTTATTTTCTTTATATTTTCTAGCTAAGTCTTCGCCTATAGAAACATGAGATCCTTCCATTTCGTGGTCTACTGCCTTGCCAATGTCATGTAACAAGCCTGCTCTTTTAGCAATTTTAACATCTGCGCCTAATTCAGCAGCCATGATTCCTGCTAAATGAGAAACTTCTATAGAGTGCTTTAAAACGTTTTGACCATAGCTTGTTCTAAATCTTAATCTACCCAATAATTTTATAAGTTCAGGATGTATACCATGTACACTAGTTTCAAATGTAGCTTGTTCACCATCTTCTTTCATCTTTTGTTCGATTTCTTTTTTAGATTTTTCAACCATTTCTTCTATTCTTGCCGGATGTATTCTTCCATCGAATATAAGTTTTTCTAGTGCAAGTCTTGCAACTTCACGTCTTACAGGGTCAAAACCTGAAATCACAACAGCTTCCGGCGTATCATCTATGATTAAATCAATACCAGTAAGAGTTTCTAAGGCTCTGATATTTCTACCTTCTCTACCGATAATCCTACCTTTCATTTCATCATTTGGTAAGCCAACTACGGATACAGTTGTTTCTGCAACATGATCTGCAGAACATTTTTGAACTGCATAAGTTATGAGTTCTCTTGCTTTTTTCTCAGCATTTTCTTTTGCTTCTCTTTCAATTTCTTTATAGATGATTGCTGCTGCCTGTTCCGCTTCACTTTTAATGTTGTCAATTAATATAGATTTTGCTTCATCTGCCGTCAATCCTGAAATCCGCTCAAGTTCTTCATTCTGCTTTTCATGTATTGCCGCCAGCCTTACTTGTTTTAATTCTACTTCCTTAATTTTCTTTTGTAAAGTTTCATCTTTTTTCTCAATGTTCAAGCTTTTTGCATCTAGCGTTTCTTCTTTTTTAAACAACCTTTTTTCTGTCTTTTGAAGTTCTGCTCTTCTTTCTTTTGTCTCACGCTCTATTTCATTTCTTAATTTGTGAGATTCTTCTTTTGCTTCAATAAGTATTTCTTTCTTTTTTGTTTCTGCATCTTTTATGGATTCATCCATAATCCTCTTTGCTTCTGATTCGGCACTGCCTATTGCTTTTTCAGAATGATTCTTTCTAACTAAAAAACCAATTGCTGTTCCTATAGCAATCGCAATAATACCGACTATTATTTCACTGAGCAATTCTATACACCTCCCTATTAATTTTTCAAGCTGCAAATAATATTATATTACTATTTAACAATTAGATAAATAGCAATATCTTTATATATTAAATACATTTTGTACTTACTTGTATATAAGCCTATACATATTGTATTATTTTTTTACTAAATTGTCAAGAATTGAATAATTTTTATTACATAAAATATTTTAAACTTTATTATTTTATTAATTTTATAAACAATATTTATAAAAAAAACTAATAAATTAAATAAAAATAGGAGTATTTACATATGTAACTGAAAACATGGTATCTTACCTTGAGCTTAGTTACATGCGAATTACTCCTATTATAATTTGCATATATAATTTTTAATTTTTTTAAATACAAAACATCAAATATATAAATAAAATTAGTCTTCTAGCTTGGTTTCTTCAATCTTAACTTCAGATTCTATCAAATTATGCTTTTGTCTTACTAACGTATCTATTTCATTTAATAATTCTATATTGCTTGATAAAAATTCTTTAGCATTTTCTCTTCCTTGGCCTATTCTTGTAGAACCATATGAATACCAAGCACCTGCTTTGTTTACAATATCCGCTTCTACAGCCATATCTAATACACAACCTTCTCTAGATATACCTTTTCCATAGATAATATCAAATTCAGCAACTTTAAACGGTGGTGCAACTTTATTTTTTACAACTTTTACTTTAGTTCTATTACCGTATATTTCATCACCTTTTTTTAGTGCTTCTATTTTTCTAACATCTAATCTAATTGAAGCATAAAATTTAAGCGCACGTCCACCAGTAGTCGTTTCTGGGCTACCAAACATAACACCAATTTTTTCACGCAACTGATTAATAAATATTGCAGTGCAATTCGACTTATTTATAGCACCTGCTAATTTTCTTAAAGCTTGAGACATAAGTCTAGCCTGTAAACCGATAAAAGAATCCCCCATTTCTCCTTCAATTTCAGCTTTAGGAACTAATGCTGCAACTGAGTCAACTACAACTACGTCTACAGCCCCACTTCTTACTAGTGCTTCAGCAATTTCAAGAGCTTGTTCACCGGTATCAGGTTGTGAAACTATAAGATTTCCAATATCTACGCCTAATGATTTAGCATATGCTGGATCTAATGCATGCTCAGCATCAACAAAAGCAGCTATGCCACCTTTTTTTTGTGCTTCTGCAACTACATGAAGTGCAACTGTAGTTTTACCTGAAGATTCAGGTCCATAAATCTCTACGATTCTTCCTTTAGGAACTCCACCAATACCCATAGCCAAATCAAGAGTAAGCGCTCCTGTAGAGATAGATTCTATATTAAGTTTAGCATCTTCACCTAATTTCATTACAGAACCTTTTCCAAACTGTTTCTCAATTCCTGCCAGCGCCAATTCTAAGGCTTTTTCTTTTTCCATATCATACTCTCCTTATCGAACATTTGTTTGTTTAATTATATATGCATTTTAATGTTTTGTCAATATTAAATTAAAAACTTCCTATAACTTTTTTATTATCATAAACATAAGATGCCGCTGAAATTATAGTTAACAGAACCGTTATAACTGTAAGCGGTCCTATTAGAAAATTAAACACTTCAAAGAAATTTGCAAAATCGAACAAAATCAATATTATTAAAATCATTTGAGATATAGTTTTAATTTTGCCCCATATATTTGCTGCTATAGTTATACCTTTTGAAGAAGCAAGCATTCTAAATCCAGATATTATGAACTCTCTTGCAATAATTAAAATAACAATCCAAGAACTTAAGTATCCTAATTCGACAAAACAAATCATTGCAGATGTAACTAAAAGTTTATCAGCAAGAGGATCCATAAATTTTCCAAAATCAGTTATTAAATTATCTCTTCTTGCTATATGTCCATCAAAGGCATCTGTTAGAGCTGCAAAAACAAAGATAACTAAAGGTATCAATCTCAATAGCACACTATCATAGTTACTGCTAAATAGAAAAAAAATTACAAATATTGGTACTAAGCACATTCTTAAAACTGTAAGTTGGTTTGGTAAGTTTAATTTCATTCTTCTATATCTCCAATCAAATCATATTCTAATGCATCTACAATGTTAACTTTATATATATTTCCGACATCTAATTTCTTATCGGAATTTACAAATACAGAACCATCTATATCAGGTGAATCCATATATGTTCTACCTAAATATTCATTATCTCCTGCATCTTCTTCTATAATTACACTAAAACTTTTGCCAATCTTTGAAGAACTCAATTCGTATGATATTTCTTGCTGTATTTTCATTAGTTCTTCTTGCCTAAATTCTTTGATATCTTCTTCTATCTGATTATCCATATTATAGGCTGGCGTGTTTTCTTCTCTAGAATACTTAAATACTCCTACTCTATCTAATTTATAGGTAGACAAAAATTCTTTCAATAAATTATGATCATCTTGAGTTTCTCCTGGAAATCCTGTGATGAGCGAAGTTCTAATAACAGCATCAGGTATTTCTAAACGAAGTTTATTAATTAAGTTTTCAATTTGATGTTTATTCGTCTTTCTATTCATTCGCTTTAAGACATTGTCACTAATATGTTGTATAGGAATATCAAAATAATTTAGGAGTTTACTATTAGATTTAAATTCTTGAATCAATTCATCATAAAAATCTTCAGGATACAAGTAATGTACTCTAATCCACTCAATACCATTAATATTAGATAATTCGTTTAATATCTCATGTAATTTTCTCGTATTATATGTATCTATACCATATTTACTAGTATCTTGAGCAATTATGATAAGTTCTTTTACACCTTTTTCTGCTAAATTGCGAGCTTCTTCAATTATACTTTCCTTTTTTCTGCTTCTAAATTTACCTCTTAATTTTGGTATTACACAATAAGTGCAATGATTGCTGCACCCTTCAGCGATTTTTAAGAAAGCATAATAATTTGGAGTCAACAAATGTCTAGGTAAATTTTCACAAATTGAATTATCTATTTCTACAGAGACAATTTTCTCATTTTTTCTCTCAAATTCATCAATTAACAAATGTATTTTTTCATATCCGTGCGTTCCGATCATAATATCAATTTCAGGTATTTCAATTAAAAGATCTTCATAATATCTTTGAGATAAACAGCCTGTCACTATAATATTCATATTATTATGTGCTTTTAATCCTGCAGCTTCAACAATTGAATTTATAGACTCTTCTTTTGCGTCATTAATAAATGAACAAGTATTAATGATTAAATAATCAGCCAAATCGGCAAATTCAGTCATTTCATATCCATTTTCAATTAATAGTCCAAGCATATTTTCAGAATCCACTAAATTTTTAGAACATCCTAAAGATTGCAAATATATTTTTTTCATTAAATTACTCCTTCATCGCTTCATACTCTTCTACACTTAAAAGTACTTTTCTCGGTTTACTACCTTCATATCCACTAATGATACCTCTTTCTTCTAAAGAGTCAATAAGTCTAGCAGCCCTATTATATCCTATTGAAAACCTTCTTTGTAAGTATGATGCTGAAGCTTGCCCTTCAATGACTACCGTTTCAATTGCTTGCTCAAGAAGCTCATCTACCTTTTCATTAGATTTTGCAGTCGTTTTTTCTATTTCAGCATTAATACTATTTGCTTTTTGTTGTATCTTTTGGTCAACAATATAATCAACAACTCGTTTGATTTCATCATCAGAAATAAAAGTGCCTTGCACTCTCGTTGGTTTAGGTTGACCAATAGGATGAAATAACATATCGCCCTTTCCTAACAATTTTTCAGCTCCGCTTGAATCTAAAATAGTTCTAGAATCAATATACGAAGAAACAGCAAAAGCA
Organism: uncultured Clostridia bacterium; assembly: GCA_964371035.1. Lineage (GTDB taxonomy): Bacteria > Bacillota > Clostridia > Tissierellales > Sedimentibacteraceae > UBA1535. Next base: position 67,487 of record CAYJLG010000001.1, read on the forward strand.
ATCCTCGAAGGGATATTTGCCTTAATAACGCCAGTAATGATGTCTACTGATGGCCTTTGAGTAGCAATAACAAGATGTATGCCACATGCTCTTGCTAACTGAGCAATTCTTGTAATACATTCCTCAACTTCGCCTGGTGCTACTTGCATCAAATCAGCAAGCTCATCGATAATTATGACGATTTGAGGCATTTTATCTTGAGCTCTATCATCTTTAACCATTTTTTCGTTAAATGAAAACAAATCTCTTACACTATTTTGTGCAAAAACCTTATATCTAGTAGTCATTTCTGAAACAGCCCAATTTAATGCATTAGAAGCTTTTCTTGGATCAGTGACAACAGGTATTAGCAAATGCGGTATACCATTATATACATTTAATTCAACAACCTTTGGATCTATAAGTATTAGTTTTACTTCGTCTGGCTTTGCAGAAAATAAAATACTCATAATTAAAGTATTGATACATACACTTTTTCCAGCACCAGTAGCTCCTGCTACGAGAAGATGCGGCATAGTAGCAATATTACCAATAATATTTTTGCCTGCAATGTCCTTTCCTAAAGCAACAGGCACTTTAGTCTTAGAATTTTTAAATTCTTCAGATTCTATTAGGCTTTTGAACATTACAGCCGTTTTTTCCTTATTTGGTACTTCTATACCAATTGCTGCTTTCCCAGGTATAGGTGCCTCCATTCTAATATCAGAACTTGCTAAACTAAGTGCAATATCATTTTGTAAGCCTGTAATCCTACTTACTTTAATTCCTGGAGCAGGTTGTAACTCATATCGAGTTATAGAAGGACCTCTACTTATTTGAGTTATAGTACATTGAATATTAAAATTTTGTAAAGTTTCCAATAGTTTTTCAGCATCTTTTCTCAAATCTTCTTTAACGCTAGTAGTTTTAGGTGAAGGATCATTAAGCAAGGAAGCATCAGGCAAAATGTATTCTTGCACTGGAGGCATATTAGTTTCCTCAGAATTATCAACAATGATAATATCGCTTGGCAAATCTTCTTTAACTTGTTTCTTAAGTTCTAAAGCTTTAGCCTCAACAGTATTATCGACAATATCTGCACTTGTTTCACTAATATTTGAATGATGATCTTTTACATTAAAAATACTTTCATCTTTAATAGGTAAATTTACAGCAGTAATTTTATTCAATTTAGGTTTTTTTGTCTCTATGTTGGTAGAATATTCAGAATCTATTGAACTTGTATTGTTATATTGAGATTTTGAATTAAGCTCTAATTCGTTAATAATAAGCTCAGGGGAACTATCTTGATTAGATACTCTATTATTTTTACTAGTTTTTTCTATTTTTATATCATCAATTTTTAATTGTGTAATAAGATTAGATTTCATACTATTGACTTCGTTGTTGTAATCGAAAACATTAATGTTCTCATCTACAACATCGGCTGCCAATTTTTGCTTTATAGGTTTTTTATTTTCTGTATTATCCTGTTTTTCATCTACTTCAACATAAATAAAGTTGTAAACGGATTTGAAAAATTTACGTATAGATTTGAAGATTAATTTAAAAAAACCAATGAGACTCTGATTAGTAAATATAATGACAAAAATTAAAATTACAGCAGAAATTAAGATATAAGTACCTGGTATGCCCATTAGTTTAACAAATATAAAGCTTAATACATTACCTAAAATCCCCCCACCTAAAACACTATTTTTAGGTAAATTCATAGTTGAATCAAGCATTTCATTAAAAGCTTGATCAAAAGAAAAATGCATGTTCAAATTAAAATCAGGAATAGACATGAGCATTAAAATACAGATGAAAATGCCACAAATTGAAATGATTTGTTTTTTTTCACTATACATAATTATATTTAATAGTTGTAGTACACCTATCAGTAAAATAACAAATGGTAAAAAAAACATACCTTTACCAAAAACAGATATCAATAAAATCTTAATCCAATCGCCCACTATTCCTATTTGTCCATCTTGATTGACTACAAACATAAGAAAAATAGAAAAAGCTATTAATAAAACACCTAATATTTCTTTACGCAACACTCTTGTATTTGGATTACTATGGTTTTTTATTTGTTTATTAGTTGTTTTACCTGTTGAAGTATTTGTATTCTTAGCATCATTTTTGACAGCTTTGCTAGTAGTTTTTTTTGTATCCTTATTTTCAGGCACGTTGGATTTTGCCGATGATTTTGATGTAGTACTTTTTGTTGTTGTTTTTCTAGAATTTGTGTCTTTAATGTTTGACATATAACTTTCCCTTCTTTATAAATTACATACAGAATATTATAGCACATAAAATAAGCAAATTCAAATAAATATTACAAAACAGAAGCAAGTTAACATAATATTTATTATGCAAACTTGCTTCTGTTTAAATTTCATTTAAACTATTTATTATTGGTGCTTCCAAATCCACCATCTCTAAGTTCAGTAACATCGTCATCAATTGTAATTCCATATTCAATGAAGATGCCTTGTGCAAAGCCTACTCCACTTTCGACAATCATAAGTTTTTCATTTTTAGAGTCATTTGTTATTTTAATCATAATATGGCCTTCGTTAGATGAATAATAATAGTCTGAGTCAATAATGCCTACAGTATTGTCAAGCTGCAATCTATATTTAAAACCAAGACCAGAACGAGGATAATTTTTTAAAACCCAATTTTCTTCTATTTTTACTCTTATACCAGTAGGTATTTTTATAGTTTTATTTGGTTTTAAAGAAATATTTAGAGGAGCAAAAAAATCATAACCTGCAGAGCCTTTTGTAGCTCTTTTAGGCAATTTAATAGCATCATAAATATTTTGTATATTATCTAAATCACCGAAAGTATCTTCCCAATCTTTTTTAAATTGTTCAAATGATATTTTTTCAAATTTTGCAATTCTTTTCATCTTTACAACCTCCGAATATTATAAAAGTTTTTCTAAAATAGACTGTAATTCAGTATGTTTTTTTATGTTTCCAGCAAAGACAGCAGACAAATTTTCTTTATTAAATATTGTCTTGCTTATTTCAATTACATCTTCGATCTTAACTTTATTAATCCTTTCAACAACTTCTTCTGTCGTAAGTATTTCATTATGAAGCAATTCTCTTCTTCCGATTGAAGACATTCTGCTTGAAGTATTTTCTAAACCTAATAGGAAATTACTTTTTATTTGTTGTTTCGCTCTATTAAATTCTTTAGTTGAAATTTTACCACTTTTCATGTTTTCGGCTTCGTTTAATATTGTTACTACAGTTTCTTCCAAATTTTCATATGCTAGACCCGCATAAATACCAAACAATCCTGCCTTAGAATAGTTAGAGTTAAATGAATAAATAGAATACACTAATCCTCTTTTTTCTCTAACTTCTTGAAACAGTTTTGAACTCATAGATCCACCAAAGATACTATTCATAATCATCAATGGATAATAGAGTTCACTATATCTATCGATAGTTTTTGTACCTATGCATAAGTGCAATTGTTCAATATCTTTATATACTCCTATTATTTCTCTTGAAAAGCTACTATCTTCAATTATATCTTTATCAGATTCAATTTTCCAATCTTCATAACGTTCTTTTAATAAAGAAAATAGATATTCTTCATCAAAATTGCCAGCTACTGAAATAACAGTGTTTTCAGGCGTGTATTTTTGTTTCATATATTTTAATATTTTATCTTTATTATATGATGTTAAATTTTCTTCTGTACCTAAGATTGGATAAGCTAAATTGCTGTTTATAAACACAGATTCAGCTAATTTATCATGTACGACATCTTCGGGTGAATCTTCGTACATCTTGATTTCTTCTATAACAACAGAGATTTCTTTTTTAATTTCTTCTTCATCAAAATTAGAATTAAAAAACATATCAGATAAAATATCGACTGCTTCAAAAAGATTTTCATCTAGAACTTTAATATAGAAACACGTGCATTCTTTACTTGTAAATGCATTCATTTGACCACCTATATTATCAGTTTCTTCAGCAATTTCATTGGCTGTTCTTTTATTTGTGCCTTTAAACAACATATGCTCAATAAAATGTGACATTCCGTTTGTTTCTTCATTCTCGTTAACAGAACCTACATTTAGCCAAATACCAAATGAAACTGATTTCACATAATCAATCTTTTCAGTAACTACTCTAAGTCCGTTATTAAAAGTATGTTTTTTTGTCATTTTACCTCCTGTAAAATATCCAAATGTAAATACGCCGTTAATTCAAGCGTGTATTCCAAACAGCTACACATTGAAAGTAAATCGGCGTATAAATTAGAATTTCAAATAAATCTAGACAAGCTCTCTTGTATATATTAACTTGAGAGCTTGCATTATGAATGATTAAATTATTTTTCTTCTTGAGTTACAGCTAAGTCAGTTCTTACTAGATTGACTCTACCTTGTTGATCTATTTCTGCAACTTTAACAGAGATTTCATCTCCAATAGAAAGCACATCTTCAACTTTCTTTATCCTCTTATCAGAAATTTTTGAGATATGAAGTAGTCCATCTTTGCCATCTTCAAGCTCAACAAATGCTCCAAAAGTAGTTATTCTAACAACTTTTCCTAAATAAACTTCGCCTACTTCAATTTCTTTAACAATTTTTTCAATAAGTTTCTTAGCTGCATTTCCTCTTTCAGGGTTTTCAGCTGCTATAAATACAGTACCATCATCTTCGATATCTATTTTTACACCAGTTTCATCAATGATTTTATTAATAACTTTTCCGCCTGATCCAATAACATCACGTATTTTGTCAGGTTTAATCTTCATTATAATAATTTTTGGCGCATACATTGACAATTCTTCGCGAGGTTCATCTATACAAGCAACCATTTTTCCAAGTATATGAAGTCTACCTACTCTTGCTCTTTCTAAAGCATGTTCGAGTATTTTTCTATCAATACCATTAATTTTAATATCCATTTGAATAGCAGTAATACCTTCTTGAGTTCCAGCAACTTTAAAGTCCATATCACCTAAAAAGTCTTCCATTCCTTGTATGTCAGAAAGAACTACAACATTGTCACCTTCTTTAACTAGACCCATTGCAATTCCAGCTACAGGAGATTTAATTGGAACACCAGCATCCATAAGTGATAAAGTAGAACCACAAACACTAGCTTGAGAAGTAGAGCCATTTGAGCTTAATACCTCAGATACAAGTCTGATCGTGTATGGGAATACCTCTTTTGAAGGAATTACTGGCACTAATGCTCTTTCAGCTAAAGCGCCATGTCCTATCTCTCTTCTTCCAGGTCCTCTAGAAGGTCTAGCCTCACCGACACTGTAAGAAGGGAAATTATAATGATGCATATATCTTTTTGATTCTTCTTCAGATAAACCATCAAGAATCTGTTCATCACTTATTGGTCCTAATGTCGTAACTGTCAAAACTTGAGTTTGACCTCTAGTGAAAAGACCAGAACCATGTGTTCTTGGCAACAACCCGACTTCACAAGTGATAGGTCTGATTTCATCAATAGCTCTGTTATCAGGTCTAATGCCTCTTAATAAAATATTTTCTCTAACTTTTTCTTTAACAATTTTGTAAGACGCATCGTCGATATCCATTTTATTTTCAGGATATTTTTCAATAAATACTTCTTTAATTTCAGCTTTTAAACTGTCTATTTTTTCTTGTCTAGTAAGTTTATCAGGTTCAATTATAGCTTCGTTAATTTTGTCTTTTGAAAACTCAATAATTTCTTCTTTAATTGATGGATCACAAGCAAATGCAGAGTATTCAGATTTTTCAACGCCTACTTCTTCAACTATTTGTTCGATGAATTCACAGATTTTTTTGATTTCATCATGTGCAAACATAATAGCTTCAAGCATCACGCTCTCAGAAACTTCATTTGCACCCGCCTCAACCATCATAATAGCTTCTTTAGTACCTGCTACAGTAAGATGTAATTGAGTAACTTCTCTTTGTGCACAATCAGGATTTAGTATGAATTTGTCATCTATCAAACCAACAGTAACCGCACCTGTAGGTCCTAAGAAAGGCAAATCAGAAATTGATAATGCAATTGATGAACCAATCATTCCTGCGATTTCAGGAGTAGAATCGATATCCATAGACAAAACTGTAACAGTAACAGTTACATCATTTCTATAACCTTTAGGAAATAAAGGTCTTACTGGTCTATCTATTAACCTTGAAGTTAAAATTGCTCTTTCTGAAGGTCTACCTTCTCTTTTAATAAAACCGCCTGGAATCTTTCCAGCAGCATATAGTTTTTCTTCGTAATCAACGCTTAGTGGAAAAAAGTCTATTCCATCTCTTGGAGAAGCTGAAGCAGCTACGTTTGCCATTATTACAGTATCTCCGTACTGGATAAGACACGAACCTCTTGCTAATTCAGAAATTTTTCCTATAGTAACTTTAAGTTCTTTTCCGTCTAACATATACTTAAAAATCTTTTCCATTTGTTCCTCCTATTTTTTTCTTATAATAAAATATATATCATTAAAATTTAAATTTAGTATTAAGAGATTAAAAAAATTAAAACTGACAATAAATAATCTAAATAAAAAGTTTAAGTGATTTCATAAAACTAAAGTAATGTAAAATAAAGCGGGAGAAACTCCCGCTTCGAAAGATTATCTTCTTAATCCAAGTCTTGATATGATACTTCTGTATCTTTCTATATCATTGTTCTTTAAATAGTTTAAGAATCCTCTTCTTTGACCAACCATCATTAATAATCCTCTTCTTGAGTGGTGATCTTTTTTGTTGCTTTGCAAGTGTGTAGTTAAGTTGTTAATTCTGTGTGTAAGAATAGCTATTTGAACTTCCGGTGAACCCGTATCATTATCGCTCAATCTGTACTCTTCGATTATTGCTTGCTTTTGTTCTTTTGTTATTGCTCCTCTTGACATTTAATTGTCCTCCATTAAAATAAATTATTTCACCTATAACCCATGTTAAGCGTTGAGGTATCGCAAAACATAGACTAAGGAAACTCACACGATATTGTAACACATAAAAAAACATTTGTAAATACTAATTGTTTAAAAAAACAATATTTTCTGTCATTTTTATATCTTTAGGAAAATTTAAAAAAATTCTATTATTTTTATTTTCTATCAATACATTAGTTTTATAATTATTGATTAAAACTTCATATTCTCCATCTATTGGAAAAGTCAAATTGCAATTTTCATTAACAGTAAATTTATTATTACAAATTTTAATTAGATCTTCGTAATATATAGTATAATTATTTGTTAAAAGGTTATTAACTTTATCAAAATTGCCTTTTTTTATGTAGTTTCTAATGATGCTACTACTTACGTCGTCACCATCATTATCTTTAATTTTGTTTAAAATGCTAACTTTATAACCAAATTCTTTAGAATGAATTTTCAAAGTATCTGTATTGCCAAAAGCATATCTTCCAAACCTAAAGTTATATCCAACTACAACATGTTTAACATCATATTTTTCAACTAAAATTTTTTCAATAAACTCTAACGGAGTATACTTTGAAACAACTTCATCTAAATCAATGCAACATACATTACAAACATTATATTTTCTAAGCAATTCCATTTTTTTATCAAAACTCATTATATAGTTTGTATTGGCTGAGTTTTTCTTAACCGAAGTATCTGTGAAATTAAAAGTTAGAATCATACTATTTAAATCTGAAAACTTACTAATTTCGATCATTTCTCTAATCAAAGTATCGTGCCCAATATGGATACCATCAAAATTTCCTATTGCAATACAAGAGTTAGTGTATAAAGACATCTTTTCACCCGTATATAAGTTTATTTTTTATCGCTAAGAGTTGTAACTAGCATAGTGTCAATCTTTACAACATGTGTTGTGCCATTAAGAACCATATTCTTTTTTAAATGTGATGATTTGTTAAAATCAAAGATTTCATGACCAGTCCCAATTATCATATCTTTACAATAAATATAAAATTTTTCTGGAAGCTCTTCATCTGAAAGATATAATACTTCGTTTCCTACTAAAAGTTTTTCATAATGTATTTCATCAATAATAATCTTTTTCATAGGAACCACTACGTCTATAGGAATAAAAACATTTTTAATATTACCCAATAAAACAGAAGATTTCAAATCTTCTAAAGTAATAGCATCTTCAATTTTCAGACCTTTTGCTTCTGTTCTTATAAGAATCCCCATGTGTGATGGTATTCCTAATTTTATGCCGATATCATGGCATAACGTTCGCATATAAGTTCCTTTTGAACATTTAACTTTAAATAGCACACTATTATCTGAAATTTTAATGATATCTAAGCTTTTAATATGAGCTTCTCTAGCTTCTTTTTCAATAAAGATGTCTTGTCTAGCATATTCATATAGCTTTTTTCCATTAAATTTAACTGCAGAATATGCAGGAGGTATCTGTTTGATACATCCAACAAAAGAGTTTATGACAGAAATCAAATAATCACAATCAATATTAAAGTTTGTTAATTCTTCTATCGTAGTTCCATAAGAATCTTGAGTATCAGTGCTTTTACCTAATCTTAATTCACATAAATATTCTTTATCTGAATTGATGAGAATATCACTAATTTTAGTTGCTTTTCCAACACAAATGGGAAGCACACCAGAAACATTAGGATCTAATGTACCTGCATGTCCAACCTTTTTTAATCCTAGAGTTCTTCTAACAAAGCTCACAACATCATGTGAACTCATACCTGTAGGTTTTAGTATATTTAATATGCCATTCATAAAAAACTTCCATTCAATAATATATTAATTGAAACAATCATTCAAAATTTCAATTAATTTTGATTCAGCTTCATCCAAACTCATTTCTAATTGAAATCCAGCAGCTCGTTTATGACCGCCACCACCTAATTTTTGAGCTATTTCAGAAACATCAAACTTGTTTTTAGATCTCAAACTTACCTTAGTACTATTTGAACTATACTCTTTTAACACACAAGATATTTCAACTTCGTTGATTTCTCTCATAAATTCTACTACACCTTGAATATCATTTAGTCTTATGTCATTTCTTTTAACTATATCTTGTGTTATTTTTGACAAAGCAAATTTGTTATCATAATAAAAGTTAATAGAAGAAATACATTCAATATAAGCTTTCATTACATCAACAGGCGTAGAAGCATACAACCTATTTGTGATGCTAGTAGTATCAATGCCTAGTTCCAATAGTTTAGCAGCAACGATATGTGTATTTGACGATGTCGAAGAATATATGAAGTTACCAGTATCAGTTACTATCGCTACATATAAACAGTCAGCCATAAACAGTGTAATATCCACATTACCTATGGCCAAAATTTCATATAACAATTCTCCTGTAGAACTAATTTCTGGGTAAACAATATTTAAATCAGCAAAGCCAGTATTTGTTTTATGATGATCTATGCATATTGTTTTTTTGGCATTTAAAACAACACACTTGTTTATTCCTAGTCTATCATCATCTCCACAGTCTAATACAATAGTTAAATCAAATTCTTCTGTATTTGAACCAGAAAATTCTATTGCATTTGACAAATAATAAGTATAGTTGAATGGTATGTCTCCATCAAATGCAACACAAACATCTTTTTTTAGATTGTTTTTAACATAATCATATAAGGCCATTACAGAGCCAATACAATCACCATCAGGTGAAATGTGCCCAACTAAACAAATTTTATCGGCATTTTTAATATATTCAAATAATTCATAAACTTTACTCTTCGATATCTTGCTCATTTTTCACACCACTGTCTTGTTTTATAACTTCATCAATTAAATTTCCAATATAAATTCCATTTTCAATCGAAAAATCTTTTTCAAAAAATAATTCAGGAACAGTTCTGATTTTCATTTTTTTACTTAATTCTCTTCTTATAAAGCCTTTAGCTTTGTTTAATGCTTCTATCGTAGGATCACTTTCGCCGTAAATAGAAACATAAACTTTAGCAGTTTTTAAATCTTCAGTGATGTTAATATCTGAAATACTAAGCATATCAGATATTCTAGGATCTTTAACATCTCTTTTTATTATGTCAGAAATGATTTTTCTCATTTCTCCATTTAATCTGTTATTTCTTTTAACAGACATACTTATCAACTCACTTCCATAAATACATCATAAGCAAAGGATAAGAATTGTTACTATTCACAGTTAACATATGTACCCCAAAGGAAAAAAATAAAATCTGTCGCTGGTACTTCAATTGGGAAGTTGTATGTGGTAGTTTTATTCGCAAAGTCATAACGCAGTATATTTTGGGGGCTAAGCCAAAGATGACTAAAACGCTCATAAAACTATCACACAACTTAATCCAATCTCCATAAGGCTTCCATATTTTATTATTTTTTCCTTATTAACACCATAATTCGACTGTGAGTAGTAACTAACAATTATGCATAAATCAAATTAATATTATTGATCTAAAATAATTGCTATTCCTAACTTAATCATATATTAAATTTTTCTTTTAATTTCTTCCATGATATATGCTTCAATTATATCACTTTCTTTAATGTCATTAAATTTCTCAACGCCAATTCCACCTTCAAAGCCTGTGTTAAGTTCAGCAGCGTCATCTTTAAATCTTTTTAATGAAGCAATTTCACCTTCATGGATAACTATATCGTCTCTTAAAATCCTAATTTTTGATTTTCTTGTAACTTTACCATTAAGTATATATACACCTGCAACTACTCCGATATTAGGAACTTTAAATGTAGCTCTTACTTCAGCTCTACCTAAAACAACTTCTTTAAATTCAGGATCAAGCATACCAGTTATAGCTTGCTTAATATCTTCAATCGCATTATAGATTATATTATACGTTCTAACATCAACACTTTCGCGTTTAGCAAGTTCTGTTGCTTGTATAGATGGTCTAACGTTAAATCCTATAACTATCGCATTTGAAGCTGACGCAAGATTTATATCATTTTCGTTAATTCCACCAACTCCACCATGAATGATTTTAACCTTAACTTCTTTTATACTTAACTTTTCAAGCGATTGTTTAATAGCTTCGATAGAACCTCTAACATCAGCTTTCAAAATAATATTTAAATCTTTAACTTCTCCCATTTGTATCTGGCTATATAGATCATCAAGAGACACTTTCGAGCTAGCATTCATGTTCTCTTTTCTCTGTCTTTGCTTTCTTTTCTCAGCAATAGATTTAATATCTTTTTCTGAGTCCATTACCATCAAAATATCTCCTGCTAAAGGAGTTTCCGAAAGACCTAAAATTTCAACAGGTATAGAAGGTCCTGCAGTATTGATTTTCTTACCAACACTATTAAACATAGCTCTAATTTTACCGTATGTTGAACCAACCAATACAGTGTCACCTTTTTTCAAAGTTCCTTTTTGAACTAAAACAGTAGCAACAGCACCTCTGCTTTTATCTAATTTTGCCTCTACAATAGTACCTCTTGCTTCTCTGTTAGGATTAGCTCTTAATTCTTGAACTTCAGCAACTAATAATATCATTTCTAATAGATCTTCTATTCCTAATTGTTTTTTTGCAGAAACTGGAACAAAAATAGTTTCTCCACCCCAATCTTCAGACAATATATTATGCTCAGCAAGTTCTTGCTTTACTCTATCAATATTCGCGCCTTCTTTATCAATTTTATTGACTGCTACAATAATAGGAACTTCAGCTGCTTTGGCGTGATTAATAGCCTCAATCGTCTGTGGCATAACACCGTCGTCTGCAGCTACTACAAGGATTGCAATATCAGTTATCTTAGCACCACGAGCTCTCATCGAAGTAAACGCCTCATGTCCAGGAGTATCTAAGAAAGTAATCTTCTTACCATTAATTTCAGCAAGTGATGCTCCAATATGTTGAGTTATTCCACCTGCTTCTTTAGTAATTTCCATAGTATTTCTTATTGCATCTAACAATGATGTCTTACCATGATCTACGTGACCCATAACAGTAACGATTGGAGGTCTTTCAAGTAAATCTTCGTCCAATTCAACAATTTCTTTTTCAAGTTCTTCTTCAATCACTTGAAGTTCGTCTATAACTATTTTTTTAGATATTTTTGCATTGAATTCTTCAGCTATTAAGCTAGCAGTATCAAAATCAATCTCTTGGTTCATATTTACCATCATACCAAGCATAATAAGCTTAGAAATAACTTGATTAACTGCTACACCCATCATGTCTGCTAAATCTCTAACTACTATAACTTCTTCGATCTCTATATTTTTTATTTTTTGTTCAACCGGCTTTTTAGGGCCAGATGATTTTTTATATTTTCCTTCATTCATGTTTCTATCTAATAAATTCTTGCCGGTACTCTTATTAGAACCTTTCTTTGCAGGAGTATTATTAGAAGTATTAGTTTTATTAAACTTATTGTTAACTTTATTGTTAGTAGGCTTGCTACCAAAATCCATTACTAATGGTTCGGCAGTGTCTGTTTTAAATGAAGAATTTCCTTTAAAGTTATTGTTTCCACCAGTGTTATTATTTCTAAAGTTGTTATTTCCACCAGTATTATTGTTTCTAAAGTTATTATTGCCGCCAGCATTATTATTATTATTATTTCTAAAGTTATTATTGCCGCCAGTATTATTATTGTTTCTAAAGTTGTTATTTCCACCGGTATTATTGTAGCCACCAGAATTAT
>CAYJLG010000001.1:80228-108511 GCA_964371035.1 uncultured Clostridia bacterium
CAGAGTTATTGTTTCTGTAGTTGTTGTTACCTTCTCCAGTGTTGTTATTGTTTCTATAATTGTTGTTTCCACCAGTGTTATTGTTGTTTCTATAGTTGCTATTTCCACCAGCATTATTGTAACCACCAGAGTTATTGTTTCTGTAGTTGTTATTACCTTCTCCAGCGTTATTGTTTCTATAATTATTGTTATTATTATATCCAGAACCAGAGTTGTTATTTCTGTAATTATTATTAGGTGTGTTTGGATTAGTTTGTTTATCCGTATCTGTTTTAGCTGCAGTATTTGAAGCTAATGGTGTTTTTTCAGTACTAGTTGAAGTAGTTTTATTTGAAACGTTAGATTTATTTTCAGGCGTAGCTAATTTATTGTCATTTTGTACTGGTTTTTGTTCTTTATCTGAGCCTTTTGAAACTGTTGCATTAAAAAACTTCTTAACTCTCAAAGTTTCCAAATCACTAATTGAACTCATATGAGAGTTAACTTCTATTTTAAACTCTTTTTCAATAATTTCTTTTAATTCTTTGCTGTTCATATTCAGCTCTTTTGCTAATTCATATATTCTCATGCAGTCACCTCCGAATTTATGTGTTATTTTTTAAATATGATATCATGTTTTTATCTGTGACAGTCAATACTACAACTTCATCTTTTCTTAAAATTTTTCCGTACGCGTTTTTTTCTCCATATTCAATAAAATCACGATTATATTTATTACATTCAAAAAGTATATTTTTTTTAGTCTTTTCGGATGCATCACTTGCTAACACAACAAGTATATTATCTGTATCACTTTTTATTAAAGAAACAGTAGCATCATATCCATAAACTACTTTTCCTGCTTTTCTACCTAGCCCCAACATATTATAAAACTTATTCATACTTTGAAATCTCCGCTTTAATCTCTTCAAATATTTCATTTGGAATTTGAGTTTCCAATGCTCTAGGGAGACGTTTAGCTTTCACTGCTTTTTCAAAGCATTCTGTATTTTTACACAAATACGCTCCTCTTCCATTAAGTTTTCCTGTTGAGTCAAATTTTACAATTTCAATATCTTCATCAGTTTTGCATTTAACTATTCTACATAATTCTTTTTTTGGAAAACTAATTTGACAACCTAAACATTTTCTTAAAGGAATTTTTCTTTGATTCATTATTCCTCCGAGTCATCAATGTTTTCTTGATCTATTTGTTCTTCAGAATTACATAGCCTTTGTTGATATTGAGTTTCACTAATTATATCAATTTTCCATCCAGTCAATTTTGCAGCTAATCTTGCATTTTGCCCTTCTTTACCAATGGCAAGTGAAAGCTGATTGTCTGGAACTACTGCAGTTGCAGATCTTTCACTTTCATTAGCAGTTACACTAACTATTTTTGCTGGACCTAAACTGTTAGCAATGAAAACTTCAGGATTTTCATTATAAACAACTATATCAATCTTCTCACCATGAATTTCATCGATAATAGCTTTTACACGCATTCCCTTATTACCTACACAAGAGCCAACAGAATCAACATTCGGATCATTAGAATGTATTGCTATTTTAGTTCTAGAACCAGCTTCTCTTGAAATACTGAATATTTCTAATACTCCATCATATATTTCAGGAACTTCAAGTTCAAATAATCTTTTAATCAAATTTGGGTGAGTTCGTGAAAGTAAAATATTAGCACCTTTTCCAGAATTTTTAACTTCTAAAATTACTGCCTTTAATCTATCTCCTTGTTCATACATTTCTCCAGGTAGTTGTTCAGATTGAGTTATCACACCTTCTATTTTACCCATATCAATATAAATATTACCTTTGCTAATTCTTTGAACTACTCCATCAATTAAATCACTTTCTCTTCCTTCAAACTCGCTAAATATAGATTCTCTCTCAGCTTCTCTAATTTTTTGTAGGATTACTTGTCTAGCTGTTTGTGCAGCAATTCTTCCAAAATCTTTTTCTGGCTTTATTTCGATCTTCACAACGTCACCAACTTCAAGATTAGAACTTAATTCTCGAGCATCAGTTAGAGATATCTCTAATTGAGGTTCTTCAACGATTTCAACAATTTCTTTGTCAGCAAAAAGTTTAAATTCTCCAGAAGCTTCATCTGCTTCTACCGAAAAATTGTTTGCTTTACTATAGTTTTTTTTATATCCTGATTCAAGTGCGGCTATTATAGCCTCTATAACAATATCAGGTGAAATTCCTTTTTCTTTATTTAATTCATTTAATGCCCTAATAATATCTTTGCTCATCTCTACCTCCATTAAAACAATTCAACAGCTTTATTAATTTTAGAAATATTTTTCAAATCAATTTCAAGTTTAGCATCGTTTAATTCCAACACTAGTGTATCTTGATTTTTTTCTAGCAGTATTCCCTGTAATTGCTTAGAACCTTCAATCGGTGAATATAGCTTTACTTCAACTTCATTATTAATATTTTTTATAAAATCCGATTCTTTTTTAAACGCTCTGTCTACACCTGGCGAAGAAACTTCTAAAAAGTATTGCTCTTCTATAAAATTAATTTCATCAATCTGTCTATTAAATTCTTTGCTTACAAAAGAACAATCATCTAAGGTAATTCCTCCATCTTTATCAAGATAAATTCGTAAATACATAAAAGGACCTTCTTTAACGTATTCGATATCTATTAGTTCGTATTCAGTGTTTGCAATTATTTTTTCGACTAAAGTAGTAGAAGTTTTAATAATTTGATCTTTATTCATCGCTACCTCCTTCATCATACTATTTTACATAAGTAGAAAGAGTGGGTTTTCCCCACTCTTTTGCGTCAAAATCTCATTATTTTTTTATTATATCATATCAAGTAGCAAAAATCAAACAAAATTTCAATTTTTTTTACAATTATATTTAGTAACGTTACTACTCACATACAACTTCCCAATTGGAGTAACAGCGACAGATTTTATTTTTTTCCTTTGGGGTATATATGTTAACTGTGAATAGTAACTTAGTAACAATTATTTGATTACGGCACCTTTATCTGCACTAGATACATTTTTGGCATATCTTTTAATATAACCAGTCAAATTAGTTTTCTCAAGTATCTTCATCTCACGTTTTCTTAGTAGTAACTCTTCATCAGATACTATTAGTTCTAAGCTATAATTTGATATATCTATACTAATTTTATCGCCATCTTTAATATAAGCAATAACTCCGCCTGCAGCAGCTTCAGGTGAAATATGTCCTATTGCTGCACCTCTAGTAGCTCCAGAAAATCTGCCATCAGTTATTAACGCCACATCCTTATCTAGACTCATACCTGCTATAGCAGAAGTTGGAGTTAGCATTTCTCTCATTCCAGGTCCGCCTTTTGGTCCTTCATATCTGATTACTACTACATCACCTTTTGAAATTTTATTAAAATAAATAGCTTCTACTGCATCCTCTTCACAGTTAAAAACTTTTGCAATACCAGTATATTTTAGCATCTCACTTGCAACGGCACTTCTTTTAACTATACTGCCATCTGGAGCTAAATTGCCAAACAATACTGCCAATCCACCCGTTTTTGAATATGGTGCATTTGCAGGTCTTATTACCTCTTTATCATGATTTTTAATAAAAGAAATATTTTTACCTAAAGTTTTTCCCGTTACAGTCATTACACTTTCATCAATCAAACCAATAGAAGATAATTCTTTAATAACTGCATACACTCCTCCTGCATTATCTAAATCTTGCATATGGTGCTTGCCTGCTGGTGCTAATTTGCAAAGATTAGGGGTTATTTCACTAATTTCATTTATTAAATTAAGTTCTAAAGCGATATCAGCTTCATGTGCTATAGCCAAAAGGTGAAGTACAGAATTTGTAGAACATCCCAATGCCATATCTGTTACCAAAGCATTTCTGAATGCTTTTTCTGTCATTATATCTAAAGGTTTTATATCATTTTGAACCAAAGACATAATTTGTTCACCCGCATCTTTTGCCATTCTAATTCTCTTAGAATACACTGCAGGTACAGTGCCATTTCCATTAAATGCCATACCGATAGCTTCAGTTAAGCAATTCATTGAATTAGCAGTAAACATTCCTGAACAAGAACCGCAAGTAGGACAAGCATTATCTTCTACTTCTTCTAACTCAACAGCATCTATTTTCTCAGCTATAAATGCTCCTACAGATTCAAAGGAAGAATTTAAATCTTTTCCATCAAGAGACAGCATTGGTCCCCCCGATATAAATATAGAAGGTAAATTCAGCCTTGCTGCAGCCATAAGCATACCTGGTACTATCTTGTCACAATTCGGAATAAACACTAATCCATCGAATTTATGTGCTCTAACCATACATTCTATACTATCAGCAATCACTTCTCGAGAAGATAAAGAATATCTCATACCATCGTGTCCCATGGCAAGTCCATCACATACTCCTATAGTATTAAACTCCATAGGAGTTCCACCCGCAGCTAACACACCGTCTTTAACAGCTCTTGAAATAGTATTTAAATGTATATGTCCAGGAACTATCTCATTAAATGAATTTACTATGCCTATAAAAGGTTTTTTTAACTGCGATGATGAATAACCTAAAGCCTTTAACAATGAACGTTTAGGTGAGTTTTGGCAACCTTCTTTTAATGCGTCGCTATTCATTATCTATCTCCTTTATTCCAAATCATTTCATCTCTTAATATAGCACCTACTTTTTCTACTTGATGCTCGCTTTCCATTCTTCTTTTTGCTAGGAAAGATGCTCTGTTAGCCTTATTTTCTAGTATCCAGTTTTTAGCAAAAGTTCCATCTTGAACTTCTGATAATACTTTTTTCATTTCCTTTTTAGTTTCTTCAGTTATGATTCTATTTCCAACAGAGTAATCTCCATATTCAGCAGTATCGCTTACAGAATATCTCATCAAAGAAAAACCACCTTTAACTACCATATCTATAATTAATTTCATTTCGTGTACACATTCAAAATAAGCACTTTCAGGTTGATATCCAGCTTCTACCAAAGTTTCAAACCCTGCTTTCATAAGTGCAGTAACACCTCCACAAAGCACAGCTTGTTCTCCAAATAAGTCCGTTTCTGTCTCTTCTTTAAAAGTTGTTTCCAATATACCTGCTCTTGCTCCACCTATACCCATTGCATAAGCTAAAGCTGTATTTTTAGCATTTCCAGAAAAATCTTGATACACGGCTATCAAACAAGGTACGCCTTTGCCTTCTTCATATTGATATCTTACAGTATGACCAGGGCCTTTTGGAGCAATCATAATAACATCAACATTTGAAGGTGGAGATATCTGATTATAGTGCACATTAAATCCATGTGCAAAGCATAAAGTCATGCCTTCAGTTAAATTTGGAGCAACATTTGTATAATAAATATCAGCCATTTTTTCGTCATTTACTAATAGCATAACTATGTCTGCATTTTTTGTAGCTTCATCAGAATTCATAACCGTCAATCCTTTTGATTTAGCTTCTACAGCTGATTTTGAACCTTCATAAAGACCAACTATTACGTCTACTCCACTCTCTTTTAAATTTAAGGCATGAGCATGTCCTTGACTTCCATAACCTATTATAGCAACTTTTTTTCCTTTTAATAATTCTAAATTACAATCTTTTTCGTAAAACATTTTTTCATTCTCCTTTAAATTTATGATATTTTATATATAGTAAATTGATACTATTTTAGATCTAAATAAAATTAAAATTCATTTTAATTTTTAATAACTGTTATTTTTGTATAAATCAACTGATCATCCTAACTTCTTTTACATCTATAAGTTTGTTTAATTGTTTAATAATTTGCTCTTTAGTTTGCAAATCTCCAAGTGCAACTATAGTTATATCAGATACATCTGAATTTTCAGTTAAATTTGCATTAATACTTTGAATACTAAATCCTCTTTTTGAAAATAAATTTGTAACTCTTGGCAATACACTAAAATTATTATCAGCTAAAACGCCTACTGTGAAACTGTTTTTCATTCTAATATCCTCCGTTTGTTAATTATCAATATTTTTAAATTAGTTAGTAATAATATCTTTTATTGAGCCTCCAGGTGGTATCATTGGTAGTACTTTATCATCTTTATCAATTATACAATCAATCAAAATTGGATTTTTTGAATTAAAACTTTCATTTAAAATTTCATTTAATTCAGTCAATGTACTTGCCCTAAATCCTTTAAGTCCAAACGCATCAGCTAATTTCACAAAATCTGTTTGTCTATTTAGAGTGGTTTCAGAATGCCTGTTTTCATAAAATACACTCTGCCACTGTCTAACCATCCCTAAAACTCCGTTGTTTAGAATAATAATTACTATCGGTAACTTTTCTTTTACTACAGTAGCTAATTCATTTAGATTCATTCCAAAACTTCCATCTCCCGTAATAAGAACAGCTTTTTCTCTTTTTTTACCTATACTTGCACCAATCAAAGCACCCATGCCATATCCCATAGTTCCTAATCCACCTGAAGTAAGAAAAGTTCTAGGTGTTTCAAACTTGTAGTACTGAGCAGTCCACATTTGGTGTTGTCCTACGTCTGTTACTATTACAGTATCATCTTTACAAAACGAATTGATCTTTTCTATAATATTTTGAGGTGTAAAATCTTCTGTTTCTCCTTGTCTTAAATAACATTCTTCTTTATTTTTCATAGTAGTCTCTATCCATTTACTTCTATCGATAGTTTCAACATTGTCAATAAGTTCATTTAAAACTAATTTCATATCTTTACAAATTGACACATCAGGTGTTATATTTTTATTTATCTCTGCAAGGTCTATATCTATATGTATAATCTTTCTTTCACTGCAGTAAATATTTTTATTTCCTGTAGCTCTATCGCTAAATCTAACACCTATTGCAATTATTAAATCAGATTGAGACTTTGTTTTTGAAGAAGCATATTTTCCATGCATACCTGTCATACCAAAATTAAGTTCATAAGAATTAGGGATTGCAGATAGCCCCATCATACTAAGCCCTATAGGAGCAGATATTTTCTTTGAAAGCTCTAACACTTCATTACTTGCCTGTGCCACTATAACGCCTCCACCAGCATATATAAAAGGCCTTTTTGATTCATTAACAATTTTAATTGCCTTATCAATATCTACTTCCTCATAAATTTGTGCTAATTTTGTTTCGTTTTTTAAACCGCTATATTCAAATTGTGCATTTTGAATATCTTTTGGCAAATCTATCAATACAGGTCCTGGTCTACCCTCTGCTGCAATATAAAAAGCTTCTCTAACTACCTGTTCTAGCTTTTTAATATCTTTTACAACATAATTATGCTTAACTATCGGCATTGTTATTCCTACGATATCAACTTCTTGAAAACTGTCTTTTCCCAATAGAGCTCCTGGAACATTGCCCGTTATCACTACCATTGGCACAGAATCAAGATATGCTGTTGCTATACCTGTAACTGTATTGGTTGCACCGGGTCCTGAAGTTGCAATAGCAACACCTACTTTGCCTGTGCTCCTTGCATATCCATCCGCTGCATGCGTAGCACCCTGTTCATGAGCTGTAATTATATGCTCAATTCTATGTTTATTTTTATATAATTCATCATATATATCTATAACTGTTCCTCCTGGATATCCAAAAACAGTCTTAACTCCTATATCAATTAAAGTTTCAATTAAAATTTCTGTACCTTTCATATAATGCTCCTTTTAATATTTTCAAATTGCGAATGATACTGATTTAAAAATTAATTTACTTAAGCTACTCATATCTATATTTCCACCAG
The DNA here is from genome assembly GCA_964371035.1 of uncultured Clostridia bacterium. GTDB lineage: Bacteria > Bacillota > Clostridia > Tissierellales > Sedimentibacteraceae > UBA1535. The sequence goes on from CAYJLG010000001.1 coordinate 87,984, forward strand.
ATACTATGCAAGCTACATTTTTGTCTTCTATCGGAAGTTTATTATGCATAACTGCAGCAACGCTTGCGGCTCCTGCTCCTTCTGCTATCAGCTTTTGATTTTCCATTAGAGTCAATATAGCACTTGCAATTTCATCTTCAGATACTGTTATCATTCCATCTAGATATTGTTTACATAATTTATATGTCAATTCTCCAGGTGCTTTTACTGCTATTCCATCTGCTATTGTGCTAACAGACTCAAGCTTAACTATTTTGCCTTCATTCAATGAATCATACATAGCTGAGGCATTTTTCGCTTGAACGCCATACACTCTGCAATTTGGATTTAAAGTTTTAATAATATATGCTGCTCCTGCAGCCAATCCGCCTCCCCCAACGGGGAGCACTACAGCTTCTAAATTATGAAAATCTTCTAATAATTCTAAGCCTATAGTTCCTTGGCCTGCAATAACATCTACATCATCAAAAGGATGTATAAGAGTCATATTAGTTTTTTCTCTATACATAAGCGCTGCTTCATATGCATCATCATATGTCCCATCAATTAGTATTACTTTAGCTCCCAATTTTTTTGTTGCTTCAATCTTAGAAATAGGAGCTGATTTTGGAATAAATATAGTTGCATTTACCATATTTTGTCTTGCAGCTAACGCAACCCCTTGTGAATGATTACCAGCAGAGCAAGCAATAATACCACGATTTTTCTCATTTCTTGTAAGTTGTTCTATTTTATATGCTGATCCTCTTACTTTAAAAGAACCTGTAACTTGAAGATTTTCAGTCTTAATATATATATTGTTGCTACATAAGATTTTATTCGCTTGAATTAAATCCGTCCTTCTAATTATATTTTTGAGAACTTGTTTTGCGTTGTAAACTTTATCGACAGTTAGCATGGCAACCATTCCTTTCTTTTGTAATATTATTTAAAAGCTACATCTAGTAAATCATAAAAAAACCCCACAGCGTTTTGCTGTGGGGTTTAAAATCATTAGAAAGTTATACACGTATCACCGTATTTAAACTATCATATGTTTACCTCAGAATCAGCATAACGCAAATTAGCACTGTCAATAATAATGACAATGTTAATGAGTATTATAATGCTGACTACTAAAAAGTTTAACATAATAAGTTCTCCTACGAGTTTTTTTTAAGGATAGCACTAATGTTTTACCCTGTCAATAGTTTTTTTAAAAAAAATTTAATAACATCTATAAATTAAAAAGCGTCATTTGATTTGTTTTATCCATATCTTTAACGCAGCCATGTTTTTCCAATACTTCTATAACTGCTTTAGTTACTCCCTTTGTACGTTTAGTTATATCTTCCATAGATATAAACTCACCCTTTACACGCTCTGCTTTTATGCTTTCTGCAGCTGTTACTCCTAGTCCTTGAAGCCCTATAAGAGGTGGTAATATACCACCTTCATATATTTGGAATCTAGTATCATCAGATTTATATAAATCTACTTTTGAACATTTATAGCCTCTTTTATACATTTCCCTTGCAACTTCTAAGACTGTGAACATATCCTTTTCTTTAGTCGATTTATCATTTCCTTTTTCTTCTATTTCTTTCATAGCATTTTCAATACTTTCAATTCCATTTGCTATGATTTGAGCATCAAAATCTGCAGCTTTCATCGTGAAATATGAAGCATAAAAAGCTTCAGGATAATGCACCTTAAAATATGCAATTTTTACAGACATCATTACATATGCGACTGCATGAGCCTTAGGAAACATATATTTAATAGTATTACATGAATCTATATACCACTGTGGAACACCTTGAGCTTCCATCGCTTCTACATCTTCAAGTTTTAAGCCTTTACCTTTTCTAACTTTTTCCATTATTTCAAACGAGTGTTTTTTATCTACTCCCTTAAAAATCAAATAAGTCATAATGTCATCTCTAGTTGATATAACTTCACTTATAGTACAAGTTCCATTTAAAATCAAATCTTGTGCATTTCCAACCCATACATCAGTTCCATGAGAAAGTCCACTTATACGCAATAGATCTGAAAAAGTCTGTGGCTTTGTATCTACAAGCATTTTTCTAACAAATGCTGTTCCAAATTCAGGAATTGCTAAAGTTCCAGTATCACAATTAATATCACTTTTAGTTATACCTAATATATCAGGGCTCAAAAATAAAGTCATAGTATCTTTATCATCTAAAGGTATATCTTCATTTTTCACCCCAGTAAAATCTTCTAACATTCTTATTATAGACGGGGTATCATGTCCCAACAAATCTAGTTTCAATATACGACCAGAAATCGAATGATAGTCAAAGTGTGTAGTAATAGATCCAGATTCTTTTTTATTAGCTGGATATTGAACTGGCGTAAAGTCGTGAATATCCTTATTTTCAGGCACTACCATAACACCACCTGGATGCTGACCTGAGGTTCTTTTAACACCTAAACAACCTGCTACAATTCGATTAATTTCTGCATTTCTTTTAATCACATCTTTTTCATCAAAATATTTTTTAACAAATCCAAATGCAGTCTTATCGGCAATAGTGCCTATAGTTCCAGCTCTAAACACTTTGCCTTTCCCAAACAATTCTTCTGTGTGCTTCATTGCAACACCCTGTTCTTCGCCAGCAAAGTTAAGATCAATATCTGGTTCTTTATCGCCTTCAAACCCTAAAAAAACTTCAAAAGGTATTTCATGTCCATCTTTTTTTAACTTTGCATCACATTTAGGGCAATTTTTATCAGGCAAATCAACACCTGAACCGTATTCACCGTTAGTAAAAAATTCTGAAAATTTACAATTTGGACAAATATAATGAGGTTCCAAAGGGTTAACTTCTGATATACCACTCATAGTAGCCGCGAAAGAAGATCCGACAGATCCTCTAGAGCCAACAATATAACCATCATCATTAGATTTTTTTACTAACTTTTGAGAAATCATGTACATTACAGCATAACCATTACCTATGATAGAGTTAAGCTCTCTTTCTAGCCTTGCTTCAACAATTTCTGGAAGATTTTCGCCATAAATACTTCTAGCCTTTTCATAACTAATTCTTCTGAATTCTTCATCAGCACCTTCAATAATTGGAGGAAATGTTCCTTTTGGTATAGGAAGAATCTGTTCTATAGAATCTGCAATCAAGTTAGTATTTGTAACTACGACTTCATATGCCTTTTCAGTTCCTAAATAATCAAAGTCACTTAACATTTCATTTGTGGTCTTAAGATAAAGTGGTGCTTGTTCTTCTGCATCTCCGAAGCCTAACCCAGATAAAAGTATCTTTCTATACAATTCATCTTCTTTATTTAGAAAATGCACATCACCTGTAGCCACAACTAATTTATTAAATTTTTCTCCTAGTTCAACAATCTTTCTATTGATATCCTTAAGATCCTCGAAAGATTTTACCCTTTCATTTCTAACCAAAAATTCATTGTTTTCTAACGGTTGAATTTCTAAAAAATCATAAAATTCAACAATTTTTTCTATTTTTTCATCAGCCTCTCCATCTAAAACAGCCTTGTAAAGCTCTCCAGCTTCACAAGCAGTACCTATTATCAATCCTTCTCTCATTGAGTTCAAATCAGACTTCAAGATACGTGGTTTTTTATAAAACAAATCTAAATGAGCCTTAGAAACTAACTGATATAGCTTTTTTAACCCTTCTAAATTTTTAACTAATATATTTATATGATAAGTAGGTTTTTTAGTCATATCTATATTTTTCATTAATTGTTCATTAAGATCGTTAAAAGATGTTATTTCTTGTTTATCAAGCATTTTGTAAAGTTCCATCAAAAGCATTGCTGTAGCTTTTGCATCATCTACAGCTCTATGATGATTTTCAAGCACTATATTAAATTTTTTCGTCAAAGTATTTAACTTATAATTTTTGATACCCTTAATCAATGCTTTAGACAATTCCAATGTATCTATTACAGGCATATCATATTTTTCACCAAAATTTTCAATATTCTTAGCCTTAATAAATTTAGTATCAAAACCTGCATTATGTGCAACTAAAATAGAATCTTCCCCTACAAAATTTTTAAATTCCGTTAAAGCCTCTTTTATAGAAGGCGCACCTAAAAGCATATCATCAGTTATACTTGTCAGTTCAATTATCTTAGAAGGCAATTTCCTTGATGTATATACAAATGTATTAAAAGTATCTATAACTTCACGATTTTTTATCTTTACAGCGCCAATTTCTATTATATCGTCATACTTAGCACTAAAACCTGTAGTCTCTATATCAAAAACTACTACTTGAGAATTCAAATCTTTACCTTCACACTTATATGAAAGTGACGAACCATCATCAATCAAATAGCCTTCCATACCATAGATTACTTTAAAATCATCAGTTGCACTAGACATGGCCTCAGGATATCCCTGCACTACTCCATGATCTGTAATAGCCATGGCTTTATGCCCCCAAGATTTAGCAAGTTTTGCATAATCACCAAACTTATTTATACCATCCATAGCGCTCATACAAGTATGCAAGTGGAGTTCTACCCTCTTTACAGGCGCATTATCAATTCGCTTTGATACTACTTTAGATTCCACCTCTTTGAACACACGTCCCATTACTACCAATTCTTTCATAAAATTATCATTCTCTGCAAATCCTATAATCGACATTGATTTCATTTTAGCTAATTCTTCAGGTTGTGAATCCTTAGGACAAAAATATTTAACATTTATAGTATCAGTATAGTCTGTAACAGAAAAAGTTAACAATACAGTACCGCTCTTCAAATCCCTTCTCTCACAAGAAATTACAGTTCCTGATATATGCACTTCTCCTGAGTTACTATCTAATTCTGATATTTTGCTTATAGGTAAGATATCAAATTTCGCTTCATCTTTAACTCTAGGTTTATATCTTTCATTAGCTTTATCGGATTTAAATATTTGCGCTTCCGATTTTTTGGGTGCATTATTGTTAGTATTATCAGAAGCATTAGTAGCTATTTTTTCAGTTTCTTTTTTAAACAATTCTTCATTTTTATTTACAATATCTATTTTTTCTATTAAAAACTCAACTGCTATCTCTAATTTATACATATTAAAAAACAGTTCTTTAATCTTTGATATAAAGTTTAAAGACTGTATCTTTGTTTGCATTAAATTATTTGGAACTTTGATTAATATAATATTATTGTTAAATTCAATTTTACAAAAGTTATTAAAAATAGAAGTTTCTTTTTTTAAAATATATTTAACGTTCTCTAGAAACAAGCCTGTAAAATCAGCATTACTTTGATCTAATTCATATGTAATGTCAAAGTCAATTAAAACCGCGTTACTATACTTTTTTTCAATTTGAATTTTTGCTTCATCAATATCAGAAAATTTGATAGGGCATTTTGAGGTTAAAAAAAACAGTACTTCTTTTGTAATTTTATTTACTTCGATATTTATGACATCAACAGTTGAAAAACCATTAAATCTTTTAAAATCAAACATAAATCCTCCCCTACAATTTTTCAATTTCTGCTTTTAATACGTTGACTATTTCATTTTCCTTGATTTTTGTAATTATTACACCTTTTTTAAATAAAATTGCTTCTTTATTTCCAGAGGCAATACCTATATCCGCCTCTTTTGCTTCTCCTGGACCGTTCACCGCACATCCCATTATAGCTACTTTTATATCTTTTTTTACATCAGATAAGCTATTTTTTATTTCTTTAACAATACTTATTAAGTCGACATTAGTTCTACCACAAGTCGGGCAAGACACAAAGTCTATACCATATGGTCGAATTCCAAGATATTGTAATAGCTTTCTACCAACTATTACCTCTTTTACAGGATCTTCAGTCAATGAAACTCTAATAGTATCGCCAATTCCCATTAACAAGAGCGCTCCTAAGCCTGAAGAAGATTTAATTAATCCATCTTCATCTGAACCTGATTCAGTTATACCAAGATGAATAGGATAGTCAACTTTTTTGCTTAATTCTATATTAGCATCATATGTAAGTTTTACATCTGATGCTTTAATTGAGATCAATATATTATGATAATTATGTTTTTCTAATATTTTTACTTGTTCTAAAGCGCTTTCAACTAAAGAAAATTTGTTTACACCACCATATTTGTCAATAAAGGCTTTTTTTACTGAACCAGAATTGACACCTATTCTTATAGGTAATTCTTTTTCTCTACACGCCTCTACTACTTTTTTTACATTTTCATCAGAACCTATATATCCAGGGTTGATTCTAATTGCATCAGCACCTGATTGTGCAGACAAAATAGCCATTTTATAGTCAAATTGTATATCTGCTACAAATGGCATTTCAGTATGCGACTTTATTATTTTAATTGCTCTTGCATCTTCTTCGTTATCAATTGATGCTCTGATGATATCACAGCCATTTAATTCTAATAATTTAATTTGCTCAATAGTTTTATCTATATCAGAAAGCTTAGTATTAAGCATTGATTGAACTGTGATTTTATTATTTCCACCTACAAATAAGTTTCCATATCTTACTTGTTTAGACATAAGTTTTACCTACCTAAAAAATCTCATAATATCATTGTAAGTTATAAATAGCATAAATGCCATAAGAACGGCAAATCCAACAAGATGAACCATACCTTCTTTTTCAGCAGATATTTTTTTGCCTCTAATTTTTTCTAAAGCTAAAAACATCAACTTACTGCCATCAAGTGCAGGTATAGGCAATAAATTCATAAAACCTAAATTAACACTAATGAATGCCAATAAATTTAACAATGGATACAATCCCAAACTAGCCTGTTGACCAATCATACTGATAACCATAACAGGTCCACCAACATCATCTGTAGTGACTCCACCAGTAAATATACTACCTATAAAATCAAACATTACAGAGATATAATAACCTGTCTTATATACAGAAGAAACCACAGCTGTTACAACAGATTTTTCAACTGTAGTATCAAATCCTAACGTTAAAGATTTTTGTGGCGTAACTACAAAATCAATCAACTCGCCATCTCTATCAACTGTTATATCAATATCATTACCTTCCGATGACAAAATATTTTCAGTAACTTCATCATAAGTTGATATACTTACACCATTAATTTCAGTAATTATATCACCTTCTCTAATTCCAGATTTATAAGCAGGATTAGTGTTATCGCTAGGTTTAATCTTAGAAGTAGAAGTATCTTCCGTATCGAAGGGATAAATTCCTATTATGTATCTATAGTATTGTGGAATATTTTCAATAGTTTCAATTTCTCCGTTTTCACGTTCAATCGTAACTGAATACGGCGCTTCAACTTGAGTCACTTCAGTCACAAGATCATCTCTTATATAAACATTATTGCCATTTACTTCGGTGATTTTATCGCCTTCTCTTATACCTGCATCATATAAAGGAGAAACTTCATCCAAAAAACCGATAGTCGTTCCAGGAGTTCCATAAACGACTGACATTATAATATAAATAACTAAAGCTAGGATAAAGTTCATCAAAGGGCCAGAAAAAATAACTTTGGCTCTTTGCCAAACAGTCTTGTTATTGTAACTATTTGGACTATCGACATCTTCTTCTTCACCAACCATCTTGACAAATCCACCTATAGGCAATAGCCTAATAGTATAAAGAGTTCCATTTTTTTCTTTTTTATAGACTAACGGTCCCATACCTATCGCAAATTCATCTACTTGAATTCCAACACTCTTTGCCGCTTTATAGTGACCGTATTCGTGTACTAATACTACAAGCGAAAAAACAAAAATCGATGCAATAAATGTTATCAAAATAATTCCTCCGATTAAATAATAAAATAAATGAAATAATAGACTAAAGGTGCTACAAATAAAACACTATCAAATCTATCTAATATGCCACCATGACCTCTTAAAAAATTGCCATAATCTTTAATATTGTACTCTCTTTTGATTTTTGAAGCAACAAGATCACCAAACATAGAAAATATTGAAACAAAAATACTAAAAAAGATAATTTTAAAACTAATATTTATATCTAAGAAAAAGAAGAATATCATAGTTATAATTACACATCCTAATATTCCACCTACAGCACCTTCAACAGTTTTTTTAGGACTAATTGTTGGACATAATTTATGTTTTCCAAATAATACTCCTGCGAAATAAGCAAAAGTGTCTGTTCCAAAAGCCATAAAATATACAAGCCAAACATATGGAGTGTTATTAAGAAGTGTCATGTGATACATCATAACAACAACATAAAGGCCTATTAAAATTGTGTGAGAAAGCCTTAAAATTGAAAATTTAGAGTCAATCACAAATAAAATAAATGTTATCGACAAATAAACAATCAAAGTTAAAACGACAGAATCAAATTCTATAAAATATTTCGAAAATATAATTGCAAGCGTCAATAAAAAGTTTAAATTAGATTCGTAAGAAAACTTAATACCATTATTTAATACCTTTGATAATTCATACACTCCGATACAAATAATGCCGAAGTAAATAAAATCGAAAAAAAGTCCACCTACATATGTAACTATTGCAATAAATAATCCCCAAAACAAACCTGTTAAAATTCTGGCACGCATATTATCACCACCTATTGTTTTCCAAATCTTCTTTTTCTATTACTAAATTCTTCAATAGCATTTAAAAAATGTTCATACTTAAAATCTGGCCACATTAAATCTGTAAAATAAAATTCAGTATAAGCCATCTGATACAACAAAAAATTGCTGATTCTAGTTTCGCCACCAGTTCTGATGAGAAAATCTGGATCAGGCAAATTTTTAGTAAATAAATAATCTTTAAACTTATCTTCCGATAAATCATCTATGTTAATTTTATTATTTTCAATGTCATTTAGCACGTTTTTAACTGCACTAATAATTTCGCTTCTTCCACCATAGCTAAGAGCAATATTTAAATTAAATTTAGTATTGTCCTTAGTAACCTGTAAAGCATTTTCAATACCTTTTTTAACTTTTATAGGTAAAGCATCAATATTACCAAGCAAATTGATCTTTATTCCATTACTTGCTACCCTATCAAGTTCTTTAATCATATATTCTGAAAGTAAATCCATTAAGACGTCTACTTCCTTTTTTTCCCTACCCCAATTTTCAGTAGAAAAGGCATATACTGTTAAGCTTTGAATTCCTAATTTTGGTGCAGATTCGACAAGTTCAATCAATCTCTTTACACCTTCTCTATGTCCCATAGCAGTAGGTAGATTTCGAGATTTAGCCCATCTTCTGTTTCCATCCATAATAATAGCAACATGAGTAGGCACTTTGTTATTTGACATAATATTTTTTATGTTCATACTTACCTCTAATTAAATAAATTGAAAAGTGAAAAATAAAAATTATCTCACTTTTCAATTATTACTTTACTAAATATATTCTAATAGTTAAAATTTTAATAATATGAAATAGTTAATTTAACATATTCATCAAAAACTTTAACCATAACAACATAAGGTTCAGTTAAATTGTTAAACTTTGAATTAGTTCCTATAATTTTTTCAACCTTAATGATTTTATCATAATTATCTTGCAAAAAACTTAAAGAATCTAAAAGTTTACAACCTACTACTTCATTCATGTTAAACCTCTAAAATTTCTTTTTCTTTTTCTTTATATAGATCATCAATCATTTTAGAAAATTTATCTGTTAGCTTTTGGCCTTCTTCTTCTGCCTTTTTCAAATCATCTTTAGTAATTTCGCTGTTTTTCTCGAGTTTTTTAACAATATCAATAAAATCTCTTCTTATATTTCTAACAGCTACTTTAGCACTTTCAATTTCCTTTTTAATAACTTTTACAAGTTCTTTTCTTCTTTCTTCAGTAAGTTGAGGAATCATCAATCTAATTATTTTTCCATCATTAGACGGATTAATACCTAAGTCAGAAGCTTGAATAGCTTTTTCAATATCTTTAATCGTTGTACTATCATATGGCTGAATAATTAAAGCTCTAGGTTCAGGAGCTGAAATATTAGCCATTTGATTAATAGGAGTCATTGTTCCATAGTAGCTAACTTGAATCTTATCAAGAAGTTTAGGATTTGCTCGTCCTGCTCTTATCGTACCAAGTTCTTCTTTCAAAAAATTGATTGATTTTTGCATTTGTTCTTCATGTTTTACTAATTCTTGTTTATACATTACTATACCTCCTTGATTATAGTTCCGATATTTTCACCTGAAACTATTCTATTTATATTATTTGGGTCTTCAATACCAAATACTAAAATTGGTATCTTATTATCCATACATAAAGATGTTGCAGTAGAATCCATGATTTTTAAACCTTGATTTAAAACATCAATATAAGTTAATTCATCATATTTCTTTGCATCAGGGTTTTTCTTTGGATCTTCAGAATAAACTCCATCAACACCGTTTTTTGCTAATAAAATTATATCTGCATTAACTTCCGCGGCTCTTAAAGCCGCAGTAGTGTCAGTAGAAAAATAAGGGTTTCCTGTACCACCTGCAAAAATTACTACTTTATTTGAATCTAGATGTCTAACAGCTTTTCGTCTAATATATAGTTCAGCTATCTGTTTCATCTCTATAGATGTCTGCACAACTGTTTCAACACCTATTTTTTCTAAATGAGTTTGAAAAGCTAACCCATTTATTATTGTTCCCAACATCCCCATATAATCAGAAGTAGTTCGATCCATATCTTTTGCAGACGCACCTCTCCAGAAGTTTCCACCGCCAACTACTATAGCAACTTGTGTTCCCATTTCACTAACTTTTTTAACTTCTTTTGCAATAGACATAATTGTGCTTTCATCTACTCCATGCCCTTTGTTTCCTGAGAGTGCTTCTCCGCTAATTTTCAATAAAATTCTTTTATATTTACAGTTCATACTTCCTCCTTTGTACATATTTAATTAATGGAGAACCAAATAATAGTTCTCCATTATATAATATTACATATTTAATTGTTTAGCAACTTCTTCTGCAAAATTTTCTGATTTTTTTTCAATTCCTTCGCCAACTTCAAATCTCTTAACATCAGCAATTTTAATATCTTTACCTAATTTCTTAGAAATATTTTCAATCAATTTGCCAACTGTTATATCTGAATCTTTAACGAAAACTTGTTCAACTAAACAAATTTCTTTCAATTCTTTTTGTAATCTACCTTCAACCATTTTTTCAACTATGTTTTGAGGCTTTCCTTCATTTAATGCTTGAGCCATTAATATTTCTCTCTCATGAGCAATATATTCTTGATCAACATCATCTCTAGTGATATATTTAGGATTCATAGCTGCAACTTGCATAGCTAAATCTTTTCCAAGTTCCTCTAACTCGCATGCACAAGCATCAGACTCAAGACCAACTATAACAGCAATCTTTCCAGCACCGTGAATATATCCAACTACTGCTCCGCTATTTACTTCTATAGTATCAAATCTTCTTACATTCATGTTTTCGCCTATTTTAGCGATTTTAGCAGTCAATACCTCTTGTACTGTTTCTGCTTGTCCTAAGTATGAAGCAGCCTTTAACTCTTCTACATCTGCAAAATTGTTTTCAACTACTATCTTAGCTGTATTGCTAACAAATTCTTTGAATTCTTCGTTTTTAGCAACAAAGTCTGTCTCAGAGTTAACTTCTACTACAGCACCTTTTTTTCCATCTTCAGCAACAGCTATTGAAGCTATACCTTCAGCAGCAATTCTACCTGATTTTTTAGCAGCCTGAGCAAGTCCTTTTTCTCTTAAAAAATCTATAGCTTTAGCCATGTCACCATCACATTCAGCTAATGCTTTTTTACAATCCATCATACCTGCATTTGTCGTTTCTCTTAATTCTTTTACCATAGAAGCAGTAATATTTGCCATTTTAATTTCCTCCTTATTTAAAAAAAGTAAGGTAATAAGGAGAATTCCCTTAATCCTTACTTTTTTAACGCTTAATATTTAATTTCTATTACGTATTATTAGTAATTTAGTGTATTATTCTTGTTCTTGAGTTTCTTCAACAACTTCTTCGTTTTCTTCAACAGTTTCTTCTGAAACATCTTCAAATTCTTCAGTTGGTACATCTGTAAGTTGCTCACCTTGTTTACCTTCGATAACAGCATCAGCAATTGTTGCAGTTAACAATTTAACAGCTCTTATAGCATCGTCATTACCTGGGATTACTAAATCAACTTCATCAGGATCACAGTTAGTATCAACTATAGACACTACAGGGATACCTAAGATTTTAGCTTCTTGAACAGCTATTTTTTCTTTTCTAGGATCAACTACAAACAAAACTCCTGGAACATTTTCCATGTTTTTGATTCCACCTAAGAATTTTTCAAGTCTTTCAGCTTCATGTCTTAATTTAATAACTTCTTTCTTTGGAAGTAAATCAAAAGTTCCATCTTCTTCCATTTTAGTAAGTTCATGCAATCTGTTAATTCTAGCTTTAATAGTTTTGTAGTTTGTTAGCATACCACCTAACCATCTTTGGCTTACAAAGTGCATTCCACATCTTAAAGCTTCTGATTTAGTAGCTTCTTGAGCTTGCTTTTTTGTACCTACAAACAGAACTTCTCCTCCATTTGCAACTACATCCTTAACGAAAGCATATGCTTCGTCAACTTTATCGCTTGTCTTTTGCAAGTCGATAATATAAATTCCATTTCTTTCTGTGAAGATGTATTCAGCCATCTTAGGGTTCCATCTTCTAGTTTGATGTCCAAAATGAACACCGGCTTCTAATAGTTTTTTCATACTTACTATCGCCATTTTAAATTCCTCCTTTTGTTTAACATCCGACATCTTCATATTTACTCAAGACTTCACTCAGAAGCACACCTATCATAAATCAAATGCCGTGATTATTACCTCAAGAATTATATCATAATAAAATCATTATATCAATACATTTTTTGTAAAAAAATTAATTTTTTTCTGACTAGTTACTATCCACAGTTAACATATGTACCCAAAGGAAAAAAATAAAATTTGTCGCTGGTACTACAATTGGGAAGTTGTATGGTTCAGTTTTATTCGCAAAGTCATAACGCAGTATATTTTGGGGGCTAAGCCAAAGATGACTAAAACGCTCATAAAACTATCACACAACTTAATCCAATCTCCATAAGGCTTCCATATTTTATTATTTTTTCCTTTATTAACACCATAATTCGACTGTGAGTAGTAACGATTATTTTCTCTTGTTTTCCTTTTCACACTTCAAACAAGTCAATTCTTCGCCTTTTTTCACTAAATCATTCCCACAATTTTCACACTTTTCATTAGTAGGTTGATGCCAAGATATAAAATCACAATCTGGATATCCTTCACATCCAAAAAATTTTCTTCCTTTTTTAGTAAATTTCACTACTATGTCTTTATTGCACTTCGGACAAGTTGCATCTACCTTTTGTAATATTTGTTTTGTGTTTTTACAACTTGGATATTTGGAACAAGCTAAAAATTCGCCATATCTACCTTTTCTTTTTAGCATTTTTTCTCCGCAAACTTCACAATCAATATCTGTCAATTCTGCAGTTTCAGTTTGGTTAATCTTCTTAGTTGTTTTACATTCTGGATAATTAGGACATGCTAAAAATTTACCAAATCTACCTTTTTTAACAACCATGAATGCTTTACATTCAGGACACTCTTCTTCACTAACTTCATCTGGAATTTCAATTTTTTCTATTTCATTATCTGCAATATCTAAAAGAGTTTTAAATTCTACATAAAAATCGGTAATTACATCGTGCCAGTCAATCTTACCATTAGCAACATCATCAAGACGATTCTCAAGTTGAGCAGTAAATTTATCATTAACTACATTATTAAAATACTTAACTACCATTTCATCAACAGTCAGACCCATCTCAGTAGGCATAAGTGAACCTTTATCCTTGACTACATATTCTCTATTAGTAATAGTAATAATAGTAGGTGCATAGGTACTCGGTCTGCCTATTCCCATAACTTCCATAGTTTTAATCAATGTAGCTTCTGTATACCTAGCTGGTGGTTTAGTAAAATGTTTTTCAGGTAAAATCTTGCTAATTTCAATCAGATCACCTTCATTAATATTTGGGAGCATTACATCTTTCGAACCATCGCTATAAGTATATATTTTCTTGTATCCTTCAAACTGCATAATGCTACCAGAAGATTTGAAAATGTGATTATTACTATTAAATACTATAGTAGTAGTATCAAATTCAGCATCAGACATTTGAGACGCTGTAAATCGTCTCCATATCAAATTGTACAATTTAAACTGATCATTAGTTAAAGAATCTTTTATTGATTCAGGATCCTTAAAAATATAAGTAGGTCTAATAGCTTCATGTGCATCTTGAGAATCAGATTTATTTTTTTTGCTAAAATCATTCTTTGAATAATACTTTTTCCCAATGTTATTTTCAATGAAATCTTTAACATTTGCTCTTGCTTCATCAGATATTCTGAATGAATCTGTTCTAATATAAGTAACTAAACCTACGCTTCCTTCACCTTTGATGTTGATTCCTTCATATAACTGTTGAGCAATCATCATAGTTTTTTTAGATGAAAAATTCAATTTTTTATTTGCTTCTTGTTGCAAGCTACTAGTAGTAAACGGTGGATATGCTTTTTTCAAAGTTCTTTTTTTCTCTACTTTAGAAACTGGCAATTTTTCTTTATCTATTTCACTTAAAACAGCATCCGTCTCGGCTTGATTTTTAAGTTTTACCTTCTTAATCTTTCCTTTTTCTTCAATCCCAAAATATGCTGCTTCAAACTTTTTCTTCTTATCAGTAAGCTCTACGTCTAAAGTCCAATATTCCTCTGAAACGAAATTACTAATTTCTCTTTCCCTATCACAAATCAACTTTAGAGCTACAGATTGAACTCTACCTGCACTTAGGCCTTTTTCAATCTTTCTCCAAAGAAGCGGACTAATGTTGTACCCTACCAATCTATCTAGAATTCGCCTAGCTTGTTGAGCATCAACTAAATCTGTGTCTATCTTTCTTGGGTTTTTTGCAGCTTTTTTTATTGCATCTTTAGTAATTTCATTAAATTCGATACGATTTAATTCATTATTATCTAAATCAAGCAATTTAGACAAATGCCAAGATATAGCCTCCCCTTCGCGGTCAGGGTCAGTCGCTAAAAATACTTGTTTCGCCTTTTTGCTTTCCTTTTTAAGTTCTTTTATTACATCACCCTTGCCTCTTATAGTAATATATTGAGGTTCGAAGTTGTTTTCTGTATCTATGCCAAGCTTGCTTTTGGGAAGATCCCTCACATGACCTACAGAAGCTTTTACTACATACCCACTACCCAAAAATTTGCCTATTGTCTTCGCTTTAGCGGGTGATTCGACAATTACCAACTTTTTTTTATCCATGCATATCTCCAATCTATATTAAAACTATTGCATTTATTTTTTACCTACAAATTGTAGGATATAACATGTTATTAAATTTTGCAAGAAAAAATTTTAATATTTATATGATCATAAACTTCTTACCTGCGATTTGTCTAACAAACCCTTTCATTTCTAATATAGTCAAGTTGCTTAAAATTTCACCTATACCTATGTTGATTTCATAAGATAACTCGTCTAAAGATTTTTCATTTTCTTTTAAAGATTCGATTATGCACTTTTCGGTTGAACTTAGATTGTCATAGTTAATTTTTATCTTTTTTGTTTTTTCTGTGAAATTTTTAAATTCACCTATTTCATCTAATATATCATCTACATGCATGACAAGTTTGGCACCATCACGTATCAGTCTATTGGTGCCAGCACTGTATAGACTGTTTATGTTACCAGGAAGTGCGAAGACATCTCTGCCTTGATTAGCTGCGTGCCCTGCTGTTATCAATGTTCCACTTTTTTCTTGTGCTTCTACTACTAGTACTCCAGAACTAAGTGCGCTAATTATTCTATTTCTATGAGGAAAATTATATGGAATTGGGTGGGTTCCTAAAGGATACTCAGAAACAATTACTCCATATTTTTCCTCTATGTCTCTATAAATATTTTCATTTTTTGCAGGATACGTCATATCTATTCCTGTTGCAATAACACCTATAGTTTTTCCATTTGATGCAATTGCACTTTTATGTGCTATAGCATCTATTCCAAGTGCTAATCCACTTGCTATGCAAATACCATACGAAGATAATTCTCTAGCAAATTTTTCTGCATAATATTTGCCATACGAAGTTGCTTTTCTAGATCCGACTATTGCAACAGACAACATGTTCAAACAAGATACATCACCCTTGTAGTACAAAATATATGGTGCATCTTTAATGTTTTTTAGTTTTTCAGGATAATCCACATCAGATTGAATTAAAACTTTAATGTTTTGTTTATAGGCATCATCTCTAAATTTATTTTCAAAATAATCTTTCCGAGTAATCAACCTATCTATTACAGCAGGTTTTAAAAAAGATAAGTTTTCACGCTCTTCATTTATACAATCCCATATTTCCTGTAAATCATCAAAATATTCTAATAGATAGCTATATGTATTGACATTGGCATTTATCGAATCACTAAGCCAAGAAACAATCAATCTTTCATCTATGTTCACCTATGTCACCTCCAATACTTTCTATCTAAAGTCCTGTATTGAATAGCTTCAGCTACATGCATCTGTAAAATATCATCACTACCTTCTAAGTCAGCAATAGTTCTTGCAACTTTTAAAATTTTATTATAAGCTCTTGCACTGAGTCCTAAGTTGTCAAAAGCAGCCTTTAACAATATTTCTGAATCATTTTTTATTTTACAATACTTTGCTACATGTCTAGCTGATAATTGGGCATTTGTGTACACATTTAAACCTTTGTATCTATCAGATTGGATTTGTCTTGCAAATATTACTCTGTTTTTTATTTCAGCCGAAGTTTCTTCATGACTGACACTATTTAATTCATCGTATTTTACTGGTGAAACTTCAATTTGTATATCCATTCTATCTAAAAGAGGGCCACTGATTTTATTCAAATATTTATCTATCTGAGCTTGACCACAAGAACAATCATGCTTTGGATCGCCTAAAAAACCACAAGGACAAGGATTCATAGATCCAATCAACATAAATTTGGCTGGATATGTATATGAATTATTCGCTCTGGATATAGAAATAGTTCCATCTTCCATCGGTTGTCTCAAAACTTCTAAAACACTTTTAGAAAATTCTGGCATCTCATCTAAAAATAATACTCCAAAATGTGACATAGATACCTCACCTGGTTTAGACATACGGCCACCGCCTGCTAATGCTGCTCTTGAAACAGTGTGGTGAGGACTTCTAAAGGGTCTTTTTTTAATCAACCCTACTGGCAATTTTTCACCACATATGCTATAAATTTTTGTCACATCTAAAGATTCATCAAAGGTTAAATCAGGCAAAATACTAGGTATTCTTTTAGCAATCATGGTTTTACCTGAACCTGGAGGTCCAAGCATCAAAAGATTATGTCCGCCTGCGGCAGCAATTTCTACCGCTCTTTTAAGAGCTGTCTGTCCCTTAATTTCTGAAAAATCATCTTCGTTTTCAGTATCAAGATTGCACGAATCATATTTTGTTTTATATTGTTCAATGTGAAATTCATCGTTCAAATAATCAACTAAATCACATAGTGTCTTTACAGGAATTATTTCCAAATTGTCTACAACTCCGCATTCTTCTCTATTATCATAAGGTATGACGACCTTTTTAACTTTGTTATTTCGTATACTAATTACTAAAGGTAATGCACCTACTACAGGCAAAATATTGCCGTCTAAAGACAATTCACCTAAAAAACAAACACTATCTAATTCCTTTTTAATAATTTTAGCAGCACAAAGAACACCTACAGCTATAGGCAAATCCATTTGACTGCCTTCTTTTTTCAAGTTTGCAGGCGCTAAATTGACTGTTATTTTACTTACTGGAAATTTAAATCCGCTATTTTTGATTGAAGCTCTGACTCTTTCTTTTGCTTCTTTAATAGCGGTATCTGCCAAACCTACGATATTAAACCCTGGCAGACCATTAGACAAATCCGTCTCAACTTCGACCATGCATCCTTCTATCCCTTGAAGAACACAGGCTTTGACTTTTGATAACATAATTCCCCCCCTATTCAATTATAAACCCTATGATTATTATACTTCGAATTATAAAAATATGCAATGCTTAATTGTTTATTATTTCTAAAAAGACTCAAAGGCATTTTCAATATGATTAACTTCTCTAATATCTAAAATAATTTCAATCACATCAAACCTAATTGCTATATCATCAAGTTTATGCTTTAAAATGTAAAACTTTGCTGCCATAATAATTTTTTTAATCTTGTGTGCAGTCACATATTCTCTAGGATACCCAAAATCTAAGTTTTTTCTTCCTTTTACTTCTATAAACGCAAGAATGTCGTCTTTTTGTGCTATCACATCTATTTCGCCAAATTTGCATAAAAAATTAACGTCTAAAATTTTATAGCCGTTTTTAATCAAATATCTTCTTGCTACCTCTTCAAAAACATACCCCTTATTCCCTTTATACATACCTCACCTACAATCAGATTATTGAAAGTTGTTCATCACTATTAAGTATTTTCTTTAAAAACGTCATTCTGTGTATTTCGATCGGTCCGTAATTTAACAAAGCTTCTCTGTGATCTTTAGTGCCATATCCTTTGTTTTTTTTGAATTTATATTCAGGATATTTTAAATCTAACTCGTCCATTTCTCTATCTCTTGTAACTTTTGCAATTATAGATGCAGCACCTATTCCGTGGCATTTTTCATCACCTTTTATTATGTTTGATTGCGGTAAATCCAAATCTAATTTCTCTGCGTCAATTAGTAAATAATCAGGTGATATTTTATTACCTTCTTTAGTTTTTAGGTTTTCAATTGCCATCTTCATAGCTTTTTTTGTTGCGTTTTTAATGTTAATTTCATCTATTTCTTTGCAATCTACAGAGCCTATTCCGATTGCTATTGCCATTTCTTTAATTTCATCAAACAACATATCTCTTTTTTTTGCAGTCAATTTTTTAGAATCAGTAACACCATCTATCTGTACACCTTTAGGCATTATAACGGCGCAAGCAATTACGTTGCCAGCTAAACATCCTCTACCGACTTCATCAATACAAGCTATATTTTTAAATCCTTTTTCAAAAATTTCATTTTCTATTTGAAGCATAATTTCACCTGTTTTATAATTGTCTTTAAATTGTAATTTAAAATCGGTCCATATTAGTCATCACTATGCCCAACTAAATGGAATATATAAATTCTTATTCAGGTTTTTCAAGTGTAATTCTACCTAATTTACCATCTTGAAAATCACCTAAAATCATTCTACTTACACGTTCGTAATTAACCTCATTCTTGTTTAGAATACAACCTTTTTTTCGAGCAATATTATCGATATTTTCAATAGTAACATCTGAAAGTTCAATTCCGTATCTGTTTACCAAAGCTTTTTTATCAATTTTTGCTAACCTTTCTACAAAACTATATGCAATCTCTTCAATTTGCAAAACTTCTTCTTTTATTGACCCTGTAAAGGCTAAATTTAATGCGCCTTCTTCATCAATAAATTTAGGCCACAAAATCCCTGGAGTATCTAACAAATCGATATTTTTCGGCAATTTTATCCACTGCTTTCCTTTTGTTACTCCTGGCATATTACCAGTTTTAGCACTTTTTCTTTTTGCAATAGAATTAATAAGTGTTGATTTTCCGACATTTGGAACTCCAACTATCATAGTTTTAACTACTTTGTTTTGTATTCCTTTTTTTCTATACCTTTCAATGATATCAGCAGTTGCTTCCTCTATCACTGCTTCAACCTTCTTTAGTTCTTTATTATTAGTAGAATTATATAAAACAGTATAATAACCTAAATCTTTATAATGTTTCTCCCATGCTTTGTTTAAGTTAGGATTTGCCAAATCATATTTATTAAGAACTAAAACTCTTTTCTTATGAGAAAATAATTCATCAAAATCTGGATTTTTACTACTCTTAGGAATCCTTGCATCAATAAGCTCGATTACAAAATCTACTAGTTTTAAGTTCTCTTTTAGTAAATCTTTAGTCTTCTTCATATGCCCAGGATACCAATTTATATTCATGCTCATGCGTTACCTCTTAACTTTAAATTATATTTATACATATTATTACGATTGCTAATTATAGCACATTATAAATTACTTGTAAATTGTAAAAATTTTTCAGACAAATAATGTGTATTTTTCAGATGTTACAAAGTTTGTGTTAAGAAAAAGTTAAGATAATGTTAATTTTTTTTATAATGTTGCAATAAAACCTCTTACTTATGCATTAATATATTACATTCATTATTTAAAAACGAGAGGAGATAAAAAAATGTCAGTACAAACAGTATTTAAAAGGTATGAACTTAAATACAAACTTACTAAGCAACAATATTTAGATTTATGTGTATATATGGAAAACTACATGAAACTTGATTCCTATGGAAGACACAAAATTTCAAATATTTATTTTGATACAGAGGATTACAGAGTTATCAGATA
>CAYJLG010000001.1:108521-203666 GCA_964371035.1 uncultured Clostridia bacterium
CGCTTGAAAAACCTCAATACAAAGAAAAATTGAGACTTAGAGTTTATGGAGACCCTACGGACGAAAGCCCTACTTTTATCGAGCTTAAAAAGAAATTTAAAGGTGTTGTTTATAAAAGAAGAGTAATGGCAAACAAACAAGATGAAGCTTCTGATATACCTGATAAAAATCATATCGAATCTTCACAGATACATAAAGAAATCGACTATTTTGTTAAACATTATGATGATATGTTAATGCCGAAGGTATATATTTCATATGATAGAGAAGCCTTTTATTGTCCTGATGATTCAGAATTTAGAATGACTTTTGATTTTAATATCAAAATGAGAGATTCAGAAGTTTCTTTATATAGTAGCAATAATGATATTACTGTTTTAGATGATGAGTTTGTTTTACTTGAAGTCAAAACTGTGCAGGGATTACCTTTTTGGTTGATTAATTTTTTTAATGACAATAATATATACAGTAGTTCTTTTTCTAAATATGGTAGTGCATATACTTCATATATTTTACCAAAAATTATAAATAATTTTAGGAGGGTTTCTTATGCTTGATTCTTTATTTTTAGGATTATTCAATCCAACTCAAACTATGAACATCACGATTTCAGATTTTTTTATCTGCGTTATAACAGCAATTATATTAGGACTTATAATGTCAAAAATGTATTCTTACAAAACTAAATGTACAAAAGGATTTGTGATCAGTTTAGCAGTTTTGCCTATGACTATAGCGATTGTAATTATGATGGTAAACGGAAATGTCGGTGCAGGTGTTGCGGTTGCAGGAGCATTTAGCCTTGTCAGATTTCGTTCAGTACCAGGAACTTCAAAAGAGATAAGTGCCCTTTTTACTGCTATGTGTACAGGTCTTACTATAGGTATGGGATATATTGGATTTTCAGTTTTATTTGCCATAATTGCATCTTTATTTGCAATGATACTTAATTCATCCGATTTCGGATCTCCAAAAAATAATATAAGAATATTGCATATAACCATCCCTGAAAATTTAAACTATACGGATGTTTTTAATGATTTATTTGAAAAGTACACAAAAAATACAGATTTATTGCTTGCCAAAACAGCAAACATGGGAAGCTTGTTTAAACTAAGTTATGAAATTGAGTTAAAAGATATAGGCTCTGAAAAAGATTTGATAGATGAATTAAGGTGCAGAAATGGAAATCTTGAAATAATAATTACAAAACAAGATAGTTTCTTAAATGGCCTTTAAGAGATATGCACTTGTCTACATACCTCTATTATTTTTTTAATAAATAGGTATTTTCTTGTTGACATACACCTACAATTTAAATATAATACACTTAATAAAATTTCAAGTAGGTAGAGGTATATTGATGAAAGCTTTGATAGACAGAATTAAAAAAGACGGATTAGTTAAAGATGGCGGAATTTTAAACGTAAGTACCTTTTTAAACCATCAAATGGATATTAAATTATTTAATGAGATGGGAAAAGAGTTTAAAGATAGATTCAAAAATGTTAAAATAGACAAAATTCTTACTTTGGAATCATCTGGTATTGGAATCGCAGTAATCGTTGCACAACATTTTGATGTACCTGTTGTATTTGCAAAAAAATCTATGTCTGTTAACTTAGATGGTGCAATGCTTTCAGCAGAAATCTTTTCTCATACTCGTAAAAAATCATATGAGGTTATAGTTGAAAGTAAATTTATTGATTTTGATGAAAACATTCTAATTATAGATGATTTTTTAGCAAATGGAAATGCTGCTCTAGGATTATGCGAATTAGTTAATTCAGCTCACGGAAATGTCGTAGGACTTGGTTTTGCAATAGAAAAAAGTTATCAAGGTGGAGCTCAAATGCTGCAAGACAAAGGATATAGAGTTGAATCTTTAGCAGTTATAGAAAAAATGAATGAAAATATTAATGAAATAATTTTTAAATAAATATATGGGTGTAACAAGTTTAATAGTTGTTATACCCATGTTTTTAATAGTTTTAAAACTTTGCTTATTATAAATAATATTAAAAAAATAAGAGCATACGCTCTTATTTTTTTAATATGTTCTTTTTTCTTTAACTTTAGCAGCTTTACCTGTTCTCTCTCTAAGATAGAACAATTTAGCACGTCTAATTTTACCTTTTCTGATAACTTCAATTTTTTCGATTTTTGGTGAATGAACTGGAATAGTTCTTTCAACTCCAACGCCATAAGCAATTTTTCTAACTGTGAAAGTTTCTCTGTTGCTTCCACCTTGTCTTTTGATTACAACGCCTTCGAAAATTTGAACTCTCTCTCTGTTACCTTCTTTGATTCTGTAGTGAACTTTTACTGTATCACCTACATTAAAGTCAGCAACTTCATTTTGTAACTGCTCTTGTTCTATTGATCTTATTATATCCATTAGTATACCTCCTATAAAATTTAGCGTTCGTGCAAATCAAGTCACAGAGGACCGCTCGTATACTTCCTAAAGATTATAGCATTTTAAATTATGTATTGCAATACTTTTTTTTATTTATTTGTATTTTTTCTTTTAACATGTTACTATTCACAGTTAACACATGTACCCCAAAGGAAAAAAATAAAATCTGTCGCTGGTACTCCAATTGGGAAGTTGTATAGCGCAGAAGAGAACATCAAAAATCGACTGATAATCAATAAAATACACCTAAATAAATAGCATAGAAAAATATTATTACAATAAAAAGCGGAATCAAATACAAAATGATTTTTCTAAGTTTATGAGTAGTTTTTGAAAATACACTTAACAAGCTCATAGCTATAAAAAAACCTAGCAAAGTTCCTAATGTGTTGTTAAAAAGATCATCTAAATCAAACGCTCCGATACCCGATACAAATTGTATACTCTCAATCATAAAACTTAACATAAAACCTAGTATAGTAGGCAAAAAAAACTTTCTAAATTTCTTCCAAAAAGTCGTCAACATTACGCCTAAAGGAATAAACATTACTATATTTAAGACTATGTCTATCCATACAGACGGATAGAAATTTTTAAATATTTTACTATATGAAGTAAATAATTCTAAATTGTAAGAGGCATTATCAGACCCTATTAACGATATTCGGCTAAAAATAGTTATATATAACACCATAAATAAATATGATGTAAAAACAGCTTTTTTAACAACATTGATATCTAAAAAAGAAATGTTTTTTTTTAGTGCAATTTTATTAACCAAAATATAGCCGATCAAAAAAATTAAACCGACTGAAATGGTTGATGCAACAAAAAAAATACTCATTAACATATAATCAAAAAAACTGTATCCGCTCATATTTCTCCACTAAAACACTATTTTTTATTAATAATTTTATTTAATTTTTCTATCGTTATGTTTAATTCACTTTCGCTGTAGTTTGTCAATTTATCTTGGCGCCTATCTCTAGTTAACTCTAGTGATTTTAACTCTCGCCAAGCCTCAATTTTTTTATGATTTCCTGAAATTAAAATCTCTGGAACTTTATGTCCCATAAAATCTTCAGGTCTAGTATAATGAGGATATTCAAGATAATCTCCTGTATGGGATTCTTCAGCTATTGATTCTTCACTCCCTAAAACTCCTGGTATTAATCTACCTACAGCATCAGCAATTATAAGAGCAGGTAATTCTCCACTAGTAAGCACATAATCACCTAAAGAAATTTCTTCATCTACAAACATATCAATAATTCTTTGGTCTATTCCTTCATAATGCCCAGCGATTAAAATTAAATGACTAAAAGAAGAAAATTCTTTTGCTTTATTTTGATTGAACACGTTACCTTTTGGAGATAAGTATACTACATAGCTATCATCTTTAATTACGCTATTTATTGCATTGTATAATGGCTCTGGTTTTAAGAGCATACCTGGCCCTCCCCCATAAGGATAGTCATCAACTTTTCTATGCTTGTTTTCAGAAAATTCTCTTAAGTTTACATAATTAATATTAAGTAATCCATTTGATACTCCTCTACCAATAATCCCATTTTCTGCATATAGATTAATCAGTTCTGGAAAAAGTGTTATAATATCTATTTTCATTCGAACAATCCTTCTATGACATTAATAATCATTTTATTTGATTTTATATCTATTTCTTTTACTACATCTTTTATTGCTGGTATATAACAAGTTTTAGCTTTGTTTTTTACTTCATATACGTCATTAGCACCTGTTTGGAAAACTTGATCTATTATTCCTATAAGTTCTCCTTCAGTTGAAAATACTTCTAATCCTTCTAATTCATATATATAAAAAGTGTCTTCAGGAAGAGTTTTTAGTTGATCTTCTTTGATGTAAATATATGATTCTTTAAGCTTTAACGCTTCATTCATATCTTTAACACTGTCTAAATCAACAAAAACCATACCTTTATTAAAGCGTATATTCGTAAAAAAACGCTTTTTGTTATCAATTTCAGTAAAAACATATTCTAATTCTTCAAATCTTTCCAAATCATCAGTTAATGGTAAAATTTTTACAGTGCCTTTAACTCCATGAGTATTTACAATTTTTCCTACTCGTATTTTATTATCCATAAATTACCTCTTAAGCTATCAGTTTTATGTATTTTATCATTATTCAAAAATAATATCAATTGTATTTTTTTAATAAATAAAAAAAGACTTGATATAATCAAATCTTTCTTAAAACAATAAATTTACTATTGAATGATTTCAACAATCACTCTTTTATTTTCTTTAGTAGCAGCTGCCTTTACTACAGTTCTGATAGCCTTAGCTATTCGACCTTGTTTGCCTATAACTTTACCCATATCTTCGGGAGCTACGCTAAGTTCGATGATTAGAGATTGACTGCCCTCAACTTCTTTTACTTCAACCAAATCGGGGTTGTCTACCAATGACTTCGCAAGAAATTCTACTAACTCACCCATCATATTCCTCCATATTACTTGTTATCTTCTTTTTTGTCATAAACGCCGTTATTTTTGAATAACATGCCTACAGTATCTGTTGGTTTCGCACCATTGTTTAACCACTTGATTGCTTTTTCATCATCGATTTTAACAACCTTAGGCTCAACAACTGGATTATAGTAACCTATTTCTTCAATAAAACGTCCGTCTCTTGGAGAACGAGAATCTGCAACGACTATTCTGTAAAAAGGTTTTTTCTTTGAACCCATTCTTTTAAGTCTAATTTTAACTGCCATTAATTTTACCTCCTGATAATTATATATTTATTGATAAAGGAATTTATCCTTAGTCACAAAACTAATTAGAGACATTTGTCTCTAAAACGGTAATTTAAATTTACTACCGCCTCTTTTTTTCATTGATTTTTCCATAGCTCCAAACTGTTTCATCATTTTTTTCATATCTCCGAATTGTTTTAAGAGTCTATTTACTTGTTGTACAGATGTTCCACTACCTGCTGCAATCCTTTTTCTTCTACTACCATTAATTAATGTAGGATTAGCTCTTTCTTTTTTAGTCATAGATTGAACAATTGCTTCCGTCTGTTTCATCTCTTTTTCATCAACTTTTAACCCTTTTAATTGTTTTGAGTTAACTCCTGGAACCATAGCTAATAAATCTTCTAACGGTCCCATTTTTTTCATTTGTTGAAGTTGATCTAGAAAATCATTTAAATCAAATTCTTGATTTTTAATTTTCTTTTGAAGTTCTAAGGCTTGTTTTTCGTCAAAAGCAGCCTGAGCCTTATCTATTATTGATAATATATCTCCCATTCCAAGAATTCTTGAAGCCATTCTATCTGGATGGAACACCTCTAACTGATCATACTTCTCACCCACCGTTACAAACTTAATGGGTTTATCTACAACATTTTTTATAGAAAGAGCAGCTCCGCCTCTTGCATCACCATCTATTTTAGACAATATGACACCTGAAACATCAAGATAGCTATTAAATGTGTCCGCTACTTTTACAGCTTCTTGACCAGTCATTGCATCTAATACGAGTAAAATTTCTTGAGGATTAACTATAGATTTTACATCAACTAATTCTCCCATCAATTCCTCATCAATATGTAATCTACCTGCTGTATCTATTATTACAACATCATTATTGTGTTTATTGGCATGAATCATAGCTTCTTTTGCAATGACAACAGGATTAGTATCAGTTCCCATTTCAAAGACTGGAACATCAATACCTGCTCCTACTACCTGAAGCTGTTTTACGGCAGCAGGTCTATAGATATCACAAGCAACTAAAAGTGGTCTTTTACCATCTTTTTTCATCTTATAAGCCAGTTTTCCAGTAGTAGTAGTTTTACCTGCACCTTGAAGACCACACATCATAATATAAGTAATACCATTTGAATTGAAATTTATTTTTGCCTCTTGCGTGCCCATTATATCTTTCAATTCCTCATGCACAATTTTAATTACTTGTTGACCTGGCGTAAGGCTATCCATAACCTCATGTCCCAAAGCTCGCTCTTTTACTTTATTAATAAAATTTTTAACTACTTTAAAATTTACATCTGCTTCTAAAAGTGAAAGCTTAACTTCTTTCATTGCAGCGTCTATATCTTTTTCGGAAAGTTTTCCTTTTCCCTTCAAAGCTTTCATTGCATTTTGAAGTTTTTCCGATAAATTATCAAACATCTGTTTACTTTCCTACCCTTCATTCAAAATTGATTCAGCTTCTCTAATAATTATCTCTATTTCTGAACTTAACGAATCAGAAGTAATATTATTAGCAATTTCAATTATTTTTTCAGCAGATTTTATGTTTTTTTCAGATTTTAAACTCAAAAATAATTTGTCTTCAAATTCAATCAAATTTTTCTCAGCTCTTTTTAATGTATCATGTATCCCTGCTCTTGAAATGTTAAGTTCTTCAGCTATTTCACTTAAACTAAAATCCTGATTATAGTATAGCTCAATAACTTCAGCTTGATTTTTTTTTAATAAATTTTTATAGTAATCAAATAGAATGCTAAATTTCAAATTTTTTTCTGACATATTTCCACCTACTGTAAAGCAAATTACTTAACAGTGAGATTTTATATTAAATTTTAGTGCTTGTCAATAGTTTTTTAAAATTTTTTTCATTGAAGTTTTAGCTAACTGCGAATAGTAATATTTTATTATTTTTATTGTCCAAGATTTTAGTTATTGGATTGACAATTATATTGTTCTATAGTATCATGTTATCAAGTAAAAAATAAACTTAGTAACTTGTATAATATCAAAGGAGAAAATCATGAAAAACTTTAGAGATTTTAAGCTTTCAACCAAGATATCTTTTTCGGTTGCAATTTCATTATTTCTAGTATTTGCAGTATTAATAATTACAACTAGTCAAATTGCACAAAGTATCATTACAAAAAAAACAAACAATGAATTTAATTTATTAGCATTTTCAAATGCTCAGACAATACAACAGATGATTGATGAAGCCGCTTCTGTAAATCAAGACATTGTAGAGTATATGACTAAGCAATACAATGACTTCATTGATGTACTAACCAATTCAAATAGAAATTCGAGTTACGAATCAATTCAAGCACAACAATTCATGGTAAATAGCAACATCTACAATAATATTGAATTACCGCTTTCTTCGTTTAATGCTGAAAATTATTTTTTAAATACAATGTGGTCTGCAAATAGGAATTCTGACACAATTGAAGGCATAGGAATCATGTTTGAACCTTATGCTTTTCACACTTCTATAAAAGATTATGCAATATATGTTGATGATCAAAACGCAATGCTTCAAAGCTATGATGTTGCATATGATAAGGATTTTAGAAACGAAGACTATTATAAAATCCCATTTGAAACATCTGAAACTTTTGTCTCTAACCCTTGGTATTATGAAGATCATTTGATAGTTACAGTCTCTACACCAATTGAATTTGACGGTATTAAAATTGCTGTAGTTACCACCGATATAGATGCTTCATCATTTCATAATATAATTACCGAACACGATGACTATCCAAGTTTATTTGTGTCTATTTTCGATGAAAAAGGTAATTATATAATGGATTCTGTTGCAGGTGATATCAATGATGATGAAACTATGAACAATACGTCCTATTTTAGTCATTTTGATGGTTCTGGACTATTAGATGTATTTAAACAAAATTTAGAAGCTGGTGAATTATTTGATATGGAAGTTTTTGGAAACACTATTTATTATAACCCGATTAGTCTTGGTAGTACTACTTGGTGGACTCAAAATGGAATCGTTTCAAGTGATTTAAATTCAGATGTAGTTGAGTTACAGATAATTTTAGGAATTATTTCTGCCATTTCGCTAATTGTTTTAGTGATTATTATTGTTTTACTAACAAAAATATTTTTAAAACCTCTTAATAAAATTGTTGAAATGTCGAACACTATTTCAGCTGGTAATTTTGATATTGCTGTAGAAATAAACTCTAATGATGAAATAGGTCATTTAGCAAATAGCTTTAACTCTATGTCTAGTACTTTAAGTAGTTTAGTAAATGAAATTAGTCATTTACTTCAAGAAATGGGCGAAGGTAATTTTATATTAGAAGTTTCAGGATCTGAATTATACGTTGGAGACTTGTATACAATAAAAGACTCTTTTGAGAGAATCATAGATAAAATTAGCAACACAATGTTAGAGATAAAAGTTACATCTGAGGAAGTGTCTTCTGGTTCAAATATGGTCTCTTCAGGGGCTATTTCATTGTCTCAAGGTGCAGTACAGCAAGCAAGTGCAGTGCAAGAATTATCAGCTATGATAAGTGAGATATCTGAGTATATTGTTGAAAGTGAAAAGAATGCTAAAAAATCTGGACAAATGTCTCAAGAAGCAAGTAACTCATTGCTAAATTGCAATACAAAAATGCAAGATTTAATGACTTCAATGGCTAATATAGATGAACAATCTAAACAAATTGAAAAAATTATTAAAACTATAGAAGACATTGCATTCCAAACAAATATACTCGCTTTAAATGCTGCGGTTGAAGCAGCTCGTGCAGGTTCTGCTGGAAAGGGTTTTGCTGTAGTTGCTGATGAAGTAAGAAATCTAGCAAGTAAATCAGCAGATGCAGCTCAAAGTACTGCTACTTTGATACAAAATTCAATTAGCTCTATTCATGATGGTGTCGAATTAGCTAATAGCACTGCAAATGAATTATTAACATCTGTTACTGCATCTAGAAATTCTACAGAATTAGTGTCAAAGATACTTGTGGCAACAGAAGAACAAACTAGCTATATTTTACAACTAAAAGAAGGTATCGAGCAGATTTCTTCTGTAGTTCAAACAAATTCAGCGACTAGTGAAGAAAGTGCTGCAGCGAGTGAAGAATTATCTTACCAAGCTAGATCATTGGATGACTTAGTTTCAATTTTTAAATTGAAATCAATCAATAGAGATAAAAATAATTAACAAGCTCATCTAACAATACTAAAAAATCTATAAAATAAGGAGCTATATCACAATGATTTCGTGATGTAGCTCCTATCTCTTACAATTAATCTTTATTCCAAAGATTAAATTCCATAACTCTTTAATATTTTTTTTATATAATACAATGTTTTTTTCACAGTTTCTTCGGGTGTTTCAGAAATTGTTTTATTCATGTGTCTATATAATAAACTCTGATATAATAGACAATTTATTTCGTTGATTTCATGTACTTCATCATTAGTAATCTTACCTGTTTTTTGAGAAATATTTTGTAAAATCAAGTAATCTCTTTCAAATATATTACTAGATTTTAACATCGGAACAAATTCTTTTATTTCATCTGTCATAACTTCCGGAAAAACATCATAATACAATCGTATAGACTCGTTTACAGTATCAACATCAAATTCTCCAAAAAATATTTCATGATATTTTTCAGGATTGCTATATGAATGCCAAGAAAAACATTCCCACACTTGTAAATACTTCTGAATAGGATCTGTTACTCCTTTTAATTTAGTCGCTAGATCTTCAGCATATGAATTAAGGCATCTAATTGATGCAAAAAGTAACAAGTGATTGAAATTGCTAAAATAATTATACAACGTCGCTACATTATACCCAGCTTTATCTGCCACTCGCCTGGCTGTTAAAGCTGTTTTGCCTTCATCTTGAGAAATTTCATCCACAGCATTTACAAAGTATATTATCATTCTTTTTCTTTGTATTTCTTTATTAGGTGATAAATTTGACATGTGCCCTCCTTTTTAAATAATTTTATCGTACTATCATCAATCGCTATTGTATCATAACTTAAATTATTATTGCAACATTTTTGTTTTTATTAAAAAAACTCACTTAAGTTAATTAGTGAGTTTTTATGACTGTTATATTTCAACAGGAAATACAGTCTGTTCTTTAATATCTATTGTAAGAGCTTCAAGTGCCACCTTTACTCTATGATATCTTAATTTGTATTGTTCTTCTTTTGATGTAGATGGATCTCCTAATGGATAAGGTATAGAAATTGTGGGAACAATTTTATTAGCTCCTACCGTTTTGGCTACAGGAACTAAGTTGCACATTTGTACAATTGGAAATCCAGCTTTTTCAATTTCTTTTACTATCGATGCGCCGCAACGAGTACAAGTGCCTCAGGTTGATACCATTATCACTCCGTCTACATTGTCTTGCTCTAAATAAGGAATCATCTCAATCGCCATGCGTTGTGCCTCTGCTTGAGTAGTACCTGTTCCTACTGTTGAGTAAAAATACTGATGCAAACTTCCGTATGTACCATCTTTCTCCATATCTCTTAAAACATCTATAGGTACTATAACATTTGGATCTGCATCTGCTGCAGCTGGATCAAAACCTGCATGAATAGTTTTATATTTTCCTGCTTCAAGCTTATTCATACCTTCTATACTATATCTTCCCCAACGAGTAGCTGAAGCTGATTGAATTCTATCTGGATTTTCTATAGGAACTATTCCACCTGTATTGATTATCGCTATATTTGCAGAAGATAATTTTGATAATGGATTTGCGATTTCAACTCTTTCAGACATTTTTATTGGCAATTCTGTTACAAATTCCTCGCCTGTCAATTTTTTTAACAGCATATCGATTATACGTTCAGTCGCAGGCTTATTGTTTTCTGTCCACACTTGACGCCTAATACCTCTTCCAAAGTACCCTTCGCAATTTGCACTTCCAATTTCTTCATTATTTAGCAATTTGTTTGCTATCAAAGTCATTTCTTTTACATCGGCTTTCATTTTTCCAGCACTATTTCCGCCTTGTAATATGTACATGTCTTTTTTAAACATTTCTACTCCTGGATTTTCTATGTTCATAGAAGTCACAACTGGAATGTTTAATTTTTCTTTTACTGCTTTACAAATGGTACCACACGCAACTCCATATCTTCCAGCTTGGAAAGCAGGACCTGCTATAAATATATCTGGTGTTTTATTCTCTAGCATAGATAGTATTTTACTTACAGCTTCGTCTGTATTACTACCCATGAAATTATCGCCACAGATTATTGTATGAGTTATTTCTGCATTTAAATGCTTTGCAAATTCTAATGCTGGACCGACTAATCCATCTCTGATTTCTGGCTGAAAGTCAGCTTTTTCTTCTCCACCTATCTGTCCGAAAAATTGATTAATATATAAAATAGCTTTTTTCATTTCTCTTCACTCCTAAAATTCTCTCATAGTTTTTGTTGACCAACCACAAACTCTATCTCCGCAGAACATAGCATTGTTTTCCATTATTATTGAACCGTCAGGTTTCACTGAAGGTCCAAGCAATTCATCGTTTGCCCAACCTCCTGACAATCCGTCTCTTGCTAAAGCTTCCAATTCACCTAATACTGTTTTCATAGGTGGAAGTTCAATTAACTCTGAAACATTTCCACAAGATACTATAGCATTGCATTTTTCATCTAAAGTCACTAGAGGTTGTGACTGACCATCTCTGCCTGTACACTCATTTGTAACTCCTACAGTTTTAACTCCAATATCTTCTAACGCAACATAACAAGCTATAAAGTCTGCATCTGGATTTCCATATCCTTCTTCTGCAAGAACAGCACCATCAGCACCTAGTGTCTTAGCAATTTGAGCTACAAATTGTGCAGAACGTTCTTTTTGTTCTAATGCAACATTTAAATTAGATAAAATAACACCTAAAAAATTTAAGGTTTTACCATGTTCTTTATATAATGCCTTAATATTAGGACAATTTTGAAAATCATAAGTCGACCATTTTGATGAAACTGGCATAAAACTACCAGATATTACAGCACCATCAAAAATTTCTGTAGGTTGCATAAGTGTAGGAACCATATGATTAGTATCCCATCCATATAAAAGGTCATTATAACCTTGTTCTTCCATTTGTGACTGAAGTTGCATTACGTAAACTACAGAAGGAAGTTTTTTCAATTCATCCGCAGTTTTAGAAATAGCTGGTAATTCAAAAATTTCAACCTCTTCTGGTTTAAGATCTTTAACACATTGAGCTACATATTCTGCTAGTTTATGCCCTGCTCTTCTAAGTGCGTCATTTTTCTTTTGTTGTTCTCTTTTTTCAAAATCTTCATTTGTATCTGCAACTAAAACTATATTATTCAATTCTCCAAAAAGAGTATATTTCTGCCCTTCACCACTCATATCTACTAAACCATCTTGAAACCCACCCCAGTGTTTTCCTACTACTAACACGCTACAGTTTTTTAGCGCATGGACAGTTCCAGATCCAGCTGAAGTCAATTTACCTGTATATCCAGGGAAGATACTTCTACCATCTGGTCTTATTCTAGGCTCTATAGCTTCTTTTACAGGGCAAATTCTAATTTCATCACCTGGCTTCGCTATGTGAAGTTCAACGTCCGTTATTCTTTCATCTTTTTTGATAAAACTTATCGCTTCATCTTTGTTGATAGTTAAAACACCTTTTAAAAATGATAATTCATTCCCAAATACGATTTCTTTTACGTGAAAATTTCCTATTTCCAATCTCATTTTTCAATTTCATCCTTTCATAAGAAAAAGTTTACATTTAATTTAATCAATGAAAACAAGTAGCTACTCATAAAAAATAACACAATGAATTTATTTTGTCAACAATATTATTTTATAAACGTGTTTATTTTCCGTTTTTTGTTTTATTCCCGATTAATACAAATAAAGCTGTGCTTAGCATTCATGCTAAATACAGCTTTAAAAAATTAAAAAATATTATTTTTAGTATTCAATTTAATCAATTATCATTACTAGGATTAAATAAATACTGCAACATATACATGAATTCAGATCTTAAAATATCTGAGTCATAATTTGGATTTGCAACTTTTTTTTCTAATTGATACTTGCAATAGCTTACTGAAAGCTCACTCAAAAAGTGCATATTTTTTTCATTTACTGGTGTGCCATGTCCTAACAAAGACATCTGTATATGAGTATTTCTATCTAATACATTTTGACCAAAATACATAGAATGTATGACTGGAGAAAGTTCTTGCAACTCTTCTGGAAAAACGTCGTAATATTTATTGCTCACATCATTTAAGTTAGTGCTTTTAGGTCCAAAGAAAAAATTATATAGAATATTTGGTTTTTCTAATAACGTGTCAAAAAACAATTCCCATACAGTAAAAAAATTTTCTAAAGGAGATACTTCTTTGGCACTCTGTACACTTAATGCCTCTGAATAACGATGAAAATATTTCATTGATGCAAGCATAATTAATTCATCAAGATCTTTAAAGTGAACATATAACGTTGAATTATGATATCCAGAAGCTAGAGCTATCTTGCGTATAGATACACCTTCTATCCCTTCTTCATCAAGAATCTGTCGTGTAGTATTTATAAATCTACGCATTGTTTGCATTTTTTTTTCAACTTTAGTTAAAGGTTTAGATTGATTTTCTAACATTTGAATAACCTACCATTAAATATTTTTTCAAAACTTACAATCAAAATATAGCATAATTTATATTTAATTGCAATATTTTTTATAAACAACTTGACAGCAAGCACGCTTGTTGTTATAATTATCACATTAATAAGCACGCTTAGTAAGCGCGTTTATCAAAAAGTAGGAGGTACTAATGCGTTTAGAAATTGGAAATTTTCATGTAAAAGATATTGTTTTTGGAGAAAAACTATCTTTTATTAATGGATTGCTTACAATCAACAAACAAGAAGCAATCGATTTCATTAAAACTGACGAAAGAATTACTGAAATTGAACTGCATATTGCAAAACCAGGTGATAAAATTAGAATTTGCCCTGTAAAAGAAGCTGTAGAACCGCGAATTAGACCAGATGGAAGATGTTTATTTCCAGGATATAATGGCGATTTTGAAATTGCTGGAACTGGTGTTATACATGCACTAAAAAATTGCAGCATATTAGCAGTTGGTAAATATTGGGGTGGTTATCAAGATGGCCTCGTTGATATGAGTGGTGTTGGCCAAAAACATACTCTTTTCGGAGAGCTAAATAACATTGTAATAGTGGCTGATACAAATGAAGACTTTGAAAAAAGAGAACAACAAAAGAAAAATGAGGCACTCAGAGAAATTACTCATAAATTTGCTCAATTTATAGCTGAGTGTGTTAAAACTTTAACACCAGATGATACTGAAATTTTTGAATTTTCACCCCTATTAAAAAGAGATGTTGAAACTAACAATCTCCCATCTGTCGTCTATATTATGCAAGTACAATCACAAATGGAAGATTCTGCTTTTAATGATTTAATCTATGGCTGGGATACGAGCAGATTGCTCCCTACTTTCATTCAACCAAATGAAATCTTTGATGGTGCATTAATCGGTGGTAGCTTTATGTGTTCTTCTTCAAAATGGTCTACTTATGATTTCCAAAACTTACCTAACCTTCGTGTATTGCATAGAGAACATGGTAAAACAATTAACTTCCTAGGTGTTATTTTATCTAATTTGAATGTTGCACTAGATCAAAAAGAACGCTCTGCGGCTTTTGCAGCACAACTAGCAAAATCTTTAGGTGCTGATGCAGCAATTGTAACAGAAGAAGGATATGGAAATACTGATGCTGATTTTATATCTTGTATAGTAGCACTTGAAGATGCAGGAGTTAAAACTGTTGGGATGACTAATGAGTGTACTGGTAGAGATGGAAAATCTCAACCACTAGTAACTTTAGACACAAAGTGCGATGCAATAATCTCTTGCGGAAACGTTTCAGCCCTTGTAGAACTCGCTCCAATGGAAACTGTTTTAGGTGATATTGAATCTCTTATGAGAGACGGATTATCAGGAGGTTGGGCAAACGATGAGTTGCTTGGATCTTCAGTTAGACCTGATGGTTCAATAATAATGGAAACTAACGCTATGTTTTGCGGTGACAGAGTTTGTGGATGGTCTCCAAAATCTGTAAAAGAATATTAAGGAGAATAAGTATGAAAAAAGCTATTTTATATTTAAATCAGTTTTTTGGTCAAATAGGTGGCGAAGATAAAGCCGATTTTGAACCTGAAATTAGAGAAGGCTTAGTAGGTCCTGCAAGTGAATTTGCTAAAAGCATAAATGCTGAAATAACTCATACAATTATTTGTGGAGATAATTACATGGGTAGTAACACTGAGGACGCGATAAATACAATTTTTACTATGCTTGACGGAAAAGAAATAGATATTTTTATCGCAGGTCCCGCTTTTCAAGCTGGACGTTATGGTGTCGCATGCGGTACTATCTGTAAAGCAGTTAAAGAAAAATTCAACGTACCTGTATTGACATCTATGAATGTTGAAAATCCTGGAGCAGAAATGTTTAATAAAGAACTTACTATAATGCAAGGTGGAAATAGTGCAGCAAAAATGCGTGGAGATGTTGCAAAAATGGTTGTTGTTGCTAACAAAATGCTAGATGGCATAGAATTAGAGAGTGCTGACGAAGAAGGTTATTTTAGCAGTGGAACTAGAAAACAAATTTGGATGGAAAACAACATACCAGCTTCTGAAAGAATGATGGATATGCTTCTTAAAAAAATATCTGGACAACCATTCAAAACTGAATTGCCAATGAAATTATCAGAAAGAGTAGCTGTCGCCCCTCCTATCAAATCTCTCAAAAGTGCAAAAATCGCTATTGTTAGTTCAGGTGGTATAGTACCAGTTGATAACCCAGATAGAATTCAATCTGCTTCAGCTACTAGGTGGGGAAGATATGATATTTCTAAGATGGATAGATTTGTTTCAGGTGAATATAAGACTATACATGCAGGCTATGATCCCACAGCAGCCGACGCCGATCCTAATGTTGTAGTACCTTTAGATGTTTTAAGAGCTATGGAAAAAGAAGGAATTTTTAGTACCTTACATCCTTATTTTTACTCTACAGTTGGTACAGGAACAAGCCAAGCAGAAGCTGGAAAGATGGCGAAAGAAATTATTCCATATTTACAAGAAGATAACGTTGACGGTGTAATTCTTGTAACGACCTGAGGCACTTGTACTCGTTGCGGTGCGACGATGGTAAAAGAAATTGAAAAAACAGGAATCCCTATTGTACAAATGTGTAATTTAGTACCTGTAGCAAAAACTGTTGGTGCAAACAAAATTGTTCCAACTATCTCGATTCCATATCCTCTTGGAGATCCTTCTACTTCAAAAGAAGAACAGTGGAAACTTCGTTATCACAGAACAAAAGTAGCTTTAGAAGCACTTGCTACAGACGTTAAAGAGCAAACTATTTTTAGAGTATCAATATAAAAAATATAATGTAAAAGGAATGACTTATTATGAATAAAGGATTAAAAAACAATACAGTATTTTTATTTTCACTAATAATTATTACAATTATGGCAATTTGGTCAGTAGCATTCAATGAGAATTTTACTGAAGTAGCAAATATTACTTTTTCTATTTTAACTAATGATTTTGGCTGGTTATTTCTTATAGCAGCAATGGTGTTCTTTGTATTTGTTGTATACGCTGCTTTTGGGAAATACAAAAATGTAAAATTAGGTGGCGATGATTCAGTACCTGAATACAGTAATATAACTTGGTTTGGTTTATTATTTGGTTGTGGAATGGGTGTAGGATTAGTTTTCTTTGGAGTTGCAGAACCGTTAACTCATTTCTTATCTCCTCCAGGAGCTTTAGAAAGCGGTTCTCAAGAAGCTGCTAATTTTGCTATACGTTCTTTTATAGCTCATTGGGGCATTTTGCCATGGGCTACATACGCTGTAATTGGTCTTTCTCTAGCGTATTTTATGTATAGAAAAGATAAAAAAGGACTTGTTAGCGTACTTTTAGAGCCACTTTTCGGTGAGAAAGTAATGGATGGTTGGTTAGGCAAAGTTGTAGATATCTTAGCTGTATTTGCAACAGCAGCAGGAGTCGTTACTTCACTTGGATTAGGAACTTTACAAATCAATGCAGGGTTAAATTTCCTATTTGGTGTTCCTATCAATATCCCTATTCAAATCATGATTGTAGTCATAGTTTCTATCATATACATCGGTTCTGCAGTATCAGGAATAGATAAAGGCATCAAGATAATTTCAGACACAAATTTATTTGTTGCTATAGGTTTATTATTTGTATGCTTCTTAGTCGGACCTCAATTACAAATATTAAATAGTTTAGTAAATAGTGTTGGTGAATATATTAACTATTTTATAACAGATGCTATGAGTATAAATTCACTAGAAAGCAATTCTTGGCTTGGTGGTTGGAGAGTTTTCTATTGGGCATGGTTTATAGCTTGGGGACCTTTTGTTGGAGTATTTATAGCTCGTATTTCAAAAGGTCGTACTATCCAACAATTTATTTTAGGAGTTGTATTAGTACCAACTTTAGCAGCAGCTTTATGGGGTTCTGTTTTTGGCAATCTTGGTATACACGTTGCCGCTAATGGACTTTTACCAATGGAACAATTACAAGCTATTATAGCTTCACCTGAAACAGGATTATTTATTATATTACAACAATACCCACTTGGATTTATACTTTCGATTGTTGCAATAATTTCACTTTGTGCTTTCTTTATTACTTCAGCAAATTCTGGAGTTTATGTATTGTCGATGTTGACATCAAAAGGTGATATCAACCCTCCTAACAACAAGAAGATTCTTTGGGGAGTAATTCAATCTGTTATGGCTGTTGGTCTTTTAATGGCAGGAGGATTAAAACCGCTACAAACAATTTCATTAGCAGCCGCTTTTCCATTTATAGTAATAATGTTTGCAGTTTGTGCATCATTTGTTAAAACAATCAAAAGCGAGAAAATACCGCGTGATTAATTATATGATTATAAAAAATATCTACACAATATAATTAAAAAAATTAAATATATGAAAAATAAAAAAGCTATATCGCAAATTTATAATGATATAGCTTTTATTATGTAACAAACATCATCTAATGTAATGGTAGTTTTGAGTCATTAAAATTCTATTGATTTTGGAGTTCTAGGAAATGGAATAACGTCTCTAATGTTTGACATACCAGTCAAATACATAATCATTCTCTCAAAACCTAACCCGTATCCTGCATGTTTTACTCCACCGTATTTTCTCAACTCTAGATACCACCACATTTCTTCAGCAGGAATATCCATCTCTTGCATTCTTTTAATAAGCTTGTCATGTCTTTCTTCTCTTTGAGAACCACCTATCAACTCACCTATTCCAGGTACTAACAAATCTATTGCAGCAACTGTTTTTTCATCGTCATTCATTCTCATATAAAATGCTTTGATATCTTTAGGATAGTCTTTTACAAACACAGGTTTTTTAAAAATTTGTTCTGCTAAATATCTCTCGTGTTCTGTTTGTATATCTATACCCCACTCAACTTTATATTCAAAGTTATCATTGTTTTTCTTCAAAATATCAATAGCTTCAGAATAAGAAATTCTTCCAAATTCTGAACTAACTACATTTTCTAATCTATCTAACAAACCTTTATCGATAAAGCTATTGAAAAATGCCATTTCTTCTGGTGCATTCTCTATTACATAGTTAATTATATATTTAACCATATCTTCTGCCAAATCCATATCATCATTCAAATCTGCAAAAGATATTTCAGGCTCTATCATCCAAAATTCAGAAGCATGCCTAGTAGTATTTGAATTTTCAGCTCTAAACGTAGGTCCAAAAGTATAAACATTTTTAAATGCTGCAGCAAAAACTTCTGCTTCTAATTGGCCACTTACAGTTAAGCTAGCCGCTTTACCAAAGAAATCTTTTGAATAATCTGCAATTCCGTCGATTTTTTCATGATTTTCAAGATCTAAAGTTGTAACCTTAAACATCTCT
The DNA here is from genome assembly GCA_964371035.1 of uncultured Clostridia bacterium. Taxonomy (GTDB): domain Bacteria; phylum Bacillota; class Clostridia; order Tissierellales; family Sedimentibacteraceae; genus UBA1535. The sequence continues at coordinate 127,747 of CAYJLG010000001.1, forward strand.
CCTGCACCTTCACAATCACTAGCTGTGATTATCGGAGTATGCACATAAACAAACCCTCTCTCATTAAAAAATTTATGTATCGCATATGCTGCTAAAGAACGCACTCTAAATACCGCCGAAAAAGTATTGCTTCTCGGTCTTAAATGTGCAATAGTTCTTAAGTATTCAAAACTGTGTTTTTTCTTTTGAAGTGGAAAATCACTATCAGAAGCAGCTTCTAACAATATTTTTGTAGCCTTTACTTCAAAAGGTTGTTTAGAATCTGGGGTAACAGCCAAAACTCCTATTACAGAAATTCCACTTCCCGTTGAAAACTTTTTAATATCTTCGAAATTTTTTAAATTATCTTCAAATACTATCTGAATATTCTTAAAAAATGTTCCATCATTTAACTCTATGAATCCAAAACTCTTTGAATCTCTAATTGTTCTTATCCAACCATTTAACTTAACTTCTTTTCCATTCAAATTTTCATAGTCTGAATATAGTTTTTTAATCTCTAAAACTTTCATAATCTTCTCCTGTTCTTAAATAATTTAACATAAAAAAACTCCTTCATCCTAAAGGGACGAAAGAGTTACTCACGCGGTACCACCCAAATTAACTTTTACTAAAAAGTAAAAGTTCACTTAATAAAAATAACGCTTTAAATGCGTCTGAGCCTACTAATACTAATGTTCGGTCAGAAACTCAAGGATGTTATTCATATGCATCATAGTAACGAGTTTTCACCCTCCTCGTCTCTCTTTGACTTGTTTTACATATTACTTCTTCCTATCACAGTTAAATATTCATTTTTTTTATTATACTCTCTACTAATAATGAATGCAAGTATTTTTTTGAAAAAATCTTTATTAGTCATTAGAAACAAACAAAAGAGCAAATCCTTTATTAATCTTAACAGTGCCTACGTCATTCAATATTTCATTACTAATACATAACGTCGATCCCGATTTCACATCTATTTCATCAACATTATATTTAAACCCTTCTAATGAAAGCCCATAAATTTCTTCATCTAACGGCAGTAAAGATACATATGCATTACTTATATTTTTCACAGAATAATTTCCTGTTATTATTTTTACAACATTGTTATCATCAATTATATCTATATGTACACCCATCTGATAATATTTTTTTACAAGAAATATATTAGCTAAAGTATGATCTAATCTACTACCAGTTGCACACAATAGTATTAAATCTCTAAAACCTCTTTTTATAGCTTCTTCAATAGCTAATTCAGTATCAGTGTAGTTTTTTTCTGCTGGAAATTTCACAATTTCAATATTATTATATAGTTTAACTACTTCCATATCAACAGAATCTAAATCTCCAACAATTAAATCAGGTTTGATTTTTAAAAAATGTGCAAATTCTAGTCCACTGTCAGCGCAAACAACAAAATCATCGCTATTATATTCGGCGAAAAATTTTTCCTTATTTAAAAAATTGCCACCAGAAATAATTACAGCTCTCATGCCTTAAAATCTTTCATTATTTGTTTAAATTCTTGCGTTCTTTTTACAACATCTTCGGCTCCATAAACAGCAGATCCAGCAACAATAACATTAGCCCCCCAAGAAAGCACTTCATTAATATTATCAAGCGTGACACCACCATCTATTTGAATATCAATATTTAGATTCTTCTTATAAAGCAATTCTTTCAAATCAGCAAATTTGTCTTTAACATTATAAATCAAACTTTGTCCACCAAATCCAGGATTTACAGACATTAGTAAAACCATATCAATGTCTTCGATTATATCTTTTATCAGCGAAACTGGAGTTGCAGGATTTAAGGCAACACCTGCTTTGATACCTAAAGATTTAATCTTTTGAATAGTTCTGTGTAAATGTGTACAAGCTTCTTGATGCACAGTTATTATATCAGAACCCGCCTTATAAAAATCTTCTATAAACAAATCGGCATTTTTTATCATAAGATGCGTATCAAATGTCATATCTGTTAATTTTCTTATACATTTTATTACTGGTGGTCCAAATGTTATATTAGGTACAAACATGCCATCCATAACATCTATGTGTACAAAATCTGCACCACCAAGTTCAATTTTTTTAATATCCTCCCCTAGTCTCGAAAAATCCGATGACAGTATAGACGGCGATAATTTTATCATAAATTCTCCTACCTTAATATTGTTTTTTTGATTTTAACTCTTCAAGTAATCTTAAATAGTTATCATATCTTAAATTGCTAATAAATCCATCGTTTAAAGCTTCTTTTACTGCACATCCAGGTTCTTTAACATGCGCACAATTCCTAAATTTACAATCTTCTGAATATTTCAAAATTTCAGGATAATATTTAGTTAAATCTTCATAATTGACCTCATTAATATCAAAAGAACTAAAACCTGGAGTATCAACAACAAATCCACCAAAACTCAATTTATAAATTTCTGCATGTCTCGTAGTATGCTTACCCCTTTTCAGTTTTTCACTTACAGTACCAGTTTTAAGTTTAAAATTAGTTTCAACTGCATTCATCAATGAAGATTTGCCTACACCTGATGGTCCAGAAAACAAAGTTGTTTTATCTTTCAAAACACTAACAACTTCCTCTAAATGCACCTTTTTATCAGCAGAGGTAAAAACAATTTTATATCCGATGCTTTCATATATTTTTTTATATTTATCAATAAATTCTTTATCTATTAGATCTATTTTATTAAAACAAATAATAGGTTCTAAATTATTCATTTCAGAAGCTACCAACAACATATCGAGAAGCAAAAAACTAGGCTCAGGATTTGTAGCTGCAAAAACTATTAATATTTGATCTACATTAGAAACAGGTGGTCTCTTCATTTCATTTTTACGTTTCTCAATTTTTTCAATAAATCCACTCTTTTCGTCTTCTTCAGTAATACGAAAATAAACTTTATCCCCTACTAAAGGTTTTATGTTTTGGTTTCTAAAAAGACCTCTCGCTCTACATTCTATTAAACCATTTTCACTATCAACATAATAATTTCCACCGACACCTCTAATTATAGTACCGTAAACCATATAATAGTCAAATTTTGAAATACTAGATTCAAAATTGCCTCCTAATTAAATTTTATTTCTGTATTACCTTTATGGGTACCATCAACATAAACAGAAAATTCTTGCGTGCCTGAGCCAGTAACTGTAACTAAGTGTGAAGTAGCTCCTCCAGATATTCTTACTGTCTCTTCAAACACTTTTTCTTCACCTGAAGATGTGACTCTAAATACACTTATAACAGCTTCATCAACATCACTAGGTAAAGGGACGCTAATTTCAACTGAAGCTTCTGTAACTATTGAATCTTCTGTTGAATCAGTTTCACTAGATTCATTAGATCCTGCATCTTCACTCTCTTGATCGCCTTCTCCAGTAGAATCAGTATTTTCACCAGTTTGGTCACCTTCTTCAGTAGAACCAGTTTCACTATTTTCGTCCGAAGTTGATGTATCTTCGCCATCAACTATAGAGTCATTAGGATCTCCGTCAGTAGTTTCTTCCTCTTCTAGAGTGTTAACTACAAAACCTACATAAGAATACTCTTCTACTTCTACTCCCCAGCCATATGATTGCCTAATTACAATGCCTATTTCGTGTTCTTCATCATAGTCTTCAGTAATTCTGCCTACGCTTAAGCCTGCATATAAAATAGCTTGCTCTGCTTCTTCCTGAGTTTTACCTACAAGATTTGGCACTGCAACATAAGTAATTTCAGGCCCTTTACTAATTACATAATTAATTACAGTATCTTTTTCTACCATACTACCAGCTTCAGGTTCTTGACTAATAATCTTACCTGCATCTACATCTTCATTGTAAACTGAATCGACTTGACCAATAATTAAATCATAATCATTAAGCTTTGTAGTTGCTTCAATATTAAACAAACCTGTAATTTCAGGTACTTCTATCTGCTGAATTCCTTTGCTAACTAAAACTTCAAGTACAAAATTTTCTTTTACAAGTTCTCCAGCAGCAACGTTTTGTTCATAAATTACGCCTTTAGGATATTCTTCATTATAAAATTCACCTTTAACACTAAATAGCATCCCTGTATCTGTCGCTTGAACTATTTCTCTTCCATCATTTACATTTTCACCAACAACATTTGGAACTATTATTTCAGGCACATACAACATAGCCTGTAAAGAGTTAAATCCAATAATACTAGCTATAATTAGCGCAATTACAGCTGCTGATATACTTAAATATTTATTTTTATAGAAAATAATATCTGTCAATATCCCTTTGTTTTTGAAAACATCAAGAAATCCATTTGTTAAATTCTTGCTTTCTTCCTTATCAATGGTTTTACTTTCATCAGCTTTGTCAATTCCAAAAAAACTATCAAAAGCTGACGATTTTTCATCTTTATCATCTTCCAAATTTTTATCTTCAAATTTTGTTTTACCATTATTTTTAGCTGTACTATTTTCGCTAGGTTTTATATTTTCATTTCCAACATTATCTTTTTTATCAGAGTTCTTAGTAGATGAAGACACTTCTATTTTGGGAATAACAATAGTTGGAGAATCAATTTCAGATAAATAATTACTATTAATTACATCATTGGCAGCACCTGGTTTTAGTTTCTTCAAATCAGATAGTAAATCTGTACAATTTTGATATCTATAACTTTGTCGCTTTTCCATGCACTTTAACACAATTTCTTCAAATCCTTCTGATACTGTTATATAACTTAGTTTTTTTGAAGGTGGTACTATTTCTTCTTGAATATGCATCATTGCAACTGAAATATGATTATCTGCATTATAAGGCACAACACCAGTTAACATTTCATACATAACGACACCTAAAGAGTATATATCAGATTTTGCATCTGTATACCCTCCTCTAGCTTGTTCTGGTGAAAAATAATGTACAGAACCAATTACATTTGATGTGTTAATTATTGTTGAAGTGCTTGCTGCTCTTGCAATGCCAAAATCAGCAACTTTAGCAATACCCTCCTCTGTTATCATAATGTTTTGAGGTTTTATATCTCTATGAATAACATTATTAGCATGAGCATGCTTTAGACCTTCAGCAACTTGAATAGAAATTTTAAGCGCTTCATCCTCGCTCAAATTGCCTTTTTTAGAAATATATTCTTTTAAAGTTTGACCTTTGACATATTCCATAACAATATAATATATATTATCCTCAATTCCAGTATCATAAATATTTACGATATTTGGATGATTAAGACTAGCTGCAGAAAGAGATTCTTGTTTGAATTTTTCTACAAAATCATCATCAGAAATGAGCTCACTTCTAAGTATTTTAATACTAACATATCTATTCAACACATTACATTTTGCTTTATAAACAACGGACATACCTCCGCCACCAATTTTTTCAACTATTTCATATCTGTTTCCTAAAACTTTACCGATCATTAATTTTCACCTCTATTTGAAGAATCTGCAACAATGACAGTTATATTGTCAGTGCCTCCATTTTCATTTGCTAATTCTATCAATTTATATACACAATCTTTTCCAAATCTATTTATATAATAAAGCATATCATTTTCTGATATTAAATTTGATAAACCATCAGAGCAAAGTAAAATTTTGTCATCATACTTAAACTCGACTTCAAAGATATCGACAGATACGTTTGCTTCAGCTCCAAGAGCTCTAGTCAACACATGTCTCTCTGAATGAGTTTTTTCTTGAGCATCAGAAATTTCACCTTTTCGATACAACTCGCGGGCTACTGTATGATCTTCTGTAATCTGCCTAATATTATTATCTTTTATCAAATACGCTCTGCTGTCTCCAACATTTCCAACATAAGCTGTCATCTCTTTTTTGTCTATAACAACAATAATTAATGTACATCCCATGCCTAAAAAATCGGATTCCATAGAAGCTTTGTTATGAATAACAGTATTTGCATAACTTAAGCTCTCGATTATGAATTTTGGTATTTTAATTTCATCTTGAACCAACAAATCAGAAAAACAACTATTAATAGTTTCAACTGCAAGCTTACTTGCAATTTCTCCTGCATTATGCCCACCCATACCATCTGCAATTACACATAATAAAAAATCTTCAGCATCTTTAACTACAAAATTATCCTCATTATTAACTCTTATTTTACCATTATCAGTTCCATAATATACTCTCATATCTATCCTCGCTTTGTAAGATAATCATTTCTTAATTGTCCGCAAGCTGCGTTAATATCGCTTCCTAACTCTCTTCTAACAGTTACATAGACATTGTCATCTGTCAAAATTCGTTTGAATTTTTCGATGTTGACAGCCTTAGAAGGTTTATTATCCAATTCTTTAATAGAGTTGTAATAAATTAAGTTTACATTACATAACATACCTTTTAAAAATTTACTCAGAACTTTTGCATCTTCAATGCCATCATTAAAACCATCAATCAAAATATATTCAAATGTAAGTCGCTTGTTAGTTTTATTAACATAATCTATACAGGCTTTTTTTAATTCTTCTAATGTATATTTTTTTGCAATAGGCATGATTTCTTCTCTCTTCATTTGTATTGCAGAATGAAGGGAAATTGCAAGCGTAATTGGCAAATCCAATTCGGCAAGATCATAAATTTTAGGTACAATACCACAAGTAGACATTGTTATTTTTCTTAAACTTATATTTTGTCCGTTTTCATCATTTATAATTTCAAAAAACTTAACAAGATTTTCAAAATTTTCTAGTGGCTCCCCGGATCCCATAATCACTACATTACTAATTCTTTCACCAGTATCCTTTTGCACTCTGTAGATTTGTCCTAGCATTTCAGCAGTGCTAAGGTTCCTAACAAACCCATTCTTAGCAGACGCACAAAATATACACCCCATTTTACATCCGACTTGAGATGATATACAAAGTGTATTACCATGTTTGTATTTTAAAAACACTGATTCAATAATATTATTGTCTTCTAGTAAAAACAAATATTTTTTTGTCTCATCTAGTTTAGAATCAAAACGTTTAAAGACATCAAGTATTGTAAATTTAAATTTACTCTCTATTTTTTCTTTAGTTTTAACTGAGATATTTGTCATTTCATTTATAGAAAAAATATTCTTTTCATGAACCCAGTCAAAAATTTGTTTTGCTCTAAATGCAGGTTCTCCAATATCGATTATTTGTTCTTTAAGTTCATTAATCGTTAAATTATCAATTTTAATCATAAATTTTTTATTCCCTTATAAAGTTGTATGACATATCAAAAACAACATTAATATTTAGCAATGCAATTATACCACAACTTTTATTAATTTTGCAACAAAAAAACCATCTATTTCATGTATATGTGAAAAAATCTCTATATACCCTAATTTAGAAGTTTCAAAATAATCATGTGTCTCTTTGCTAATATCTACGAGTTTAAAATCATTATTATTTTTTAGAAAATATTCTATAACATCCAAATTTTCTTTCTTAACAATCGTACAAGTTGCATATACTAATTCTCCACCTACTTTTAAATACTCAGAAGAAGTTTGAAGAATTTTAGTTTGTATTTCGAAGAGTTTGTCACTATCATCAACAGATTTATTATATTTAATTTCAGGTTTTCTTTTAATAATTCCAAACCCTGAACAAGGAGCGTCTACAATACAATAATCAAACTGTCCGATGTTTTTTTCATCTAAGATTGTTGCATCATGAACCATAGTTTTTACATTTGATAAACCTAATCTATTAGCTTCGTTTTTAATTAGGCTAATCTTACTTCTGTGTAAATCCCTAGCAAAAATTTCACCTGTTCCTTCAAGTCTTTGTGATGCATCTGTTGTTTTACCACCTGGAGCTGCACATACATCAATAATTTTACTATTTTTTTTAGGATTTAAAATTTGGCCTACCAGCATAGAGCTTTCACTTTGTATAGAAAAAAATCCATGCTTATATTCTTCCCAATCTTCAAATTTTTCAATATTTTCAAGTATTAATCCCTTGTCTGCAAACTTACATACAGTGACTACTACGCCTTTTTTTTCTAGTCTAGATTTTAAATCTTCTCTAGAAATTTTTTCAGTATTAACTCTTATATTGAACTTAGGCTCTTTATTATTCTCATCAAGTATTCTTTCAATATTATCTTCACCAAATTCAGAAATAAACCTTTTAATCATCCAAATTGGGTATGAATAAGTAATAGAGAGGTATTCTTCTCTATCTAAAGTTTTAATTTCTTCTAAAACAATTTGCTTATTTCTTATAATATTTCTTAAAACAGCATTAACAAATTTTGAAGCTCTAATATCAATCTTCTTTTTTATATGTTCTACACTTTCATTTACTACTAAAAACTCTTTTGAATTGTCTAAAAAGAAAATCTGATAAACAGCCAATCTCATTGTAAATAATACTTCGTTTTGCAACTTTTTAGTTTTAGTAGAAGAAAATTTGTTTATAACAAAATCTAAAAAAAATATTTTTTCAACAACACCAAGCACACATTTTCTATAAATTTTATGAAATTTTTCGTCTAATAGCTTACTGTCATTATTAATTACTATATTTGAATATGAATTATTTATAAATATTTTTTTTAGTGATTCTATCGCAACACTTCTATAATTATCTTTCAGAATTTTCACCGCCTGTCTCTATACCTGTTTGCTATTGCCAATAATCTTACCAATTGTAAAACAGAAGTCAACAACGCCGCTACATAAGTTAGAGCAGCGGCATTTAAAACTTTTTTAACTGAACTTCTTTCATCTTCAATTATTAGCCCCGCGTTTGTGAGTTGAACCATAGCTCGATTGCTCGCGTCAAACTCAACTGGTAATGTAGCAGCTTGAAAAATAACTACAGCTGAAAACAAAAGAATACCAAAATTTAGTAAAAATTCATTACTAACTAAAATACCTATGAAAAATAATATCCACGAAAACTTAGATCCAATACCTGCTACTGGCACAATCAAATTTCTAAACACAAGTGGAGCATAACCTTGGTTATGTTGTATTGCATGGCCAACCTCATGTGCTGCAATGCCTGCTGCAGCGACATCCGTGCCGTTATACACAGCCTCAGACAGCCTAAGTACTTTATTTCTTGGATCAAAATGATCCGAAAGAGTTCCTCCAACTTTTTCTATACTTACATCTGTAATACCGTTTTGTCTCAAAATTCTGCTAGCAACTTCATATCCTGTAAGGCCCTTAAAAGCTCTAACATTACTGTATTTACTATATGCGCTCTTAACTTGTGCCTGAGCATAAGCAGTAAATAAAATTGCAGGTAGCAATATCAAATATGTCCAATCAAAATAAAACATAATTTCCTCCTATAATATTATATTTTTGGGGAATCGATTACCCCTTAAAAAATCTACAACTTTCATCTTGTTCTTTCCTGGAAATTGTATTTCCTCCAAAACAACTATACCATCTGCAGTACTTACGCAAATTCCACTATTGTCTACTTCCACAACAGTACCTGGAGTAAATTCAACTTTTTTTTCTATAAACGAAGATTTATATATTTTTATATTATTACCTTCAAAACTAAAAAACGCTACTTGATCAGGGTTTAATCCTCTGATTTTATTATAAATATTTTTCGATTTTTCATTCCAATCTATGCGCGCAACCTCTTTATTTAGCATAGGAGCATAAGTAGAATCTTCATCGATTTGCTTAATTTTATTAAGTCTATCTTTAGCTGCTAAATCAACAGTTTCTAACAATAAATCCGCCCCAACAATTTTCAATTTGTCATGCAAGTCTTTGGCAGTAAACTCATTTTCTATCGCAACTTCTTTTTTCAACAGCATATCTCCCGTGTCTAAGCCGACATCCATAAGCATAGTAGTAATACCGCCTAAGCTATCACCATTGATTATACCCCAATTTATTGGAGCAGCACCTCGCAATTTTGGCAACAAAGATGCATGAACATTGATACAGCCATATTTAGGGATATCTAATATTTCTTTGCTTAAAATTTGCCCATAAGCTATTACAACAATCAGATCTGGTTTTAATTCTTTTAAAACAGCTACAGCTTCGTCATCTTTAATCTTAGTAGGTTGAAAAATATTTAAGCTTAAAAGTTCAGCCTTTTCTTTTACTTCTGATTTTTTAATTTTTTTACCTCTACCAAAAGGCTTATCAGGTTGAGTTACAACTAACTGAATATTATGCCCTGCACCAACCAATGCTTCAAGTGAAGGAACAGAAAATTCTGGTGTTCCCATAAAAATTATATTCATTTTATCACCAACTTTTAATCAATTATTTTATCAATAAATAAAGTTCCATCCAAATGATCAAGTTCATGACAAATGCAACGTGCAAAAAGGTCACTAGCTTCAATTATAACTTCATCTCCCAATATATTGGTGTACTTCAAAGTTAAATCAGTTGGACGTTCAACAGCGCCTCTTTCTTCTGGAACGCTTAGACAACCTTCTTCATCAATTTGACTGCCTTTTGAATCAATAATCTCAGGATTAATCATTTTATATACATCAACTCCGTCGCCATCAATATCAATAACAACTAATCTTTTTAATATTCCAATTTGAGGTGCTGCTAAACCAATTCCCTCTTTACTGTACATCGTCTCTACCATATCATCCAAAATTATTAATATCTTATCATCTATTTTATCAACTATTCTGCTTTTTTTTCTTAATATTTCGTCACCTTCAACTCTTATATTTCTAAGTGCCATATTAATCCTCCAAAATTGTAAATAATTATAATTAAATTTTTAGTTAAACTTTAAACATTTTCTGTATCAATATTTATACTTATTTTTATATCCTTAATATCTTTTTCCATATAAATCTCTCGTATTATTTTTTTTAAAGCGTTTATATATTTTAAAGAAACTTTCATAAAAAGATTAATTCTGTATTGATTGTTTACTTTATATATAGAATGTGGTGTAGGACTATATAATAACAATCCCTTGCTTTCAGTCAATACATTTACCTTTTCTTTGAAATTTTCATATTTTTCATACGCTATTTTTCTTAAATATTCTTCTTTATTAGATATCATACAAACATTAATAATGCAAACACTAGGTGGATACACAAATTCTTTTCTAAGTTTGTATTCTTCTTCAATAAATTCATTAAAATTGCTTTTTCTTGCTGCGTTAATAATAAAATTCTCAGGTTCATATGTTTGAATATAAACATTTCCTGTTTTTTTACTCCTACCTGCTCTTCCACTAACTTGAATCAGCAGTTGAAAAGTCTTTTCTCCTGAATTGTAAAATGGCAAATTTATCAATGAATCTGCCGACAATACACCGACAGTAGTTACATTAGGGAAATCAAGCCCTTTTGCTAACATTTGGGTTCCAATTAAAATATCAATTTTCCCTTTAGAAAAATCTTCATATATCAGCTCATAACTATCTTTTGATGACATAGAATCTATATCCATTCTAGCTACATTATGGTCTTTAAAAATTTCACTAATCATTTCTTCAGCTTGCTGAGTACCAAAACCAAATTGTACGATTTTTTCACTGTCACACTGTGGACATTTTTCAAATATTTGTTTTGATTTTCCACAATAATGACATTTAAGCCTATTACTGCTTATGTGATAAGTCATTGAAACATCACAATTGTCACACTTTACAACATATCCACATTTTTTACATGAAATAAAATTTGAATAACCTCTTCTGTTTACAAATAAAATTACTTGCTCTTTATTTTTTAAAGATTTTCTAATACTTTTGTAGAGTGGCACACTTAATACAGTGTTATTTCCACTTTCTACCTCGTTTTTCATATCTACTATATGAATATTAGGTAAAATTGCACCTATTGCTCTATTTTTAATTTCACAAAGTTTAATATGTCCACTTTTTACCATACTATACGTCTTTAAAGATGGAGTAGCAGAACCTAGTACTACTTTTGAATTTTCTGTATAAGCTCGTTTAATAGCAGTTTCAACGGCATCATATTTAGGTGAAGTAGAAGATTTATAACTTTCTTCATGTTCTTCATCTACTATTATAATACCAAGATTTTCAATCGGAGCAAAAAGCGCAGATCGTGCACCTATAACTACATCGACTTTCTTATCTTTAACCTTTTTCCATTCGATAAACCTTTGTTTTGTAGAAAGTTTACTATGAAAAACAGCAATTTTATTTTCACCAAAGCTTTTTTTAAACCTTTTAACAGTCTGATTAGTTAAAGAAATTTCTGGAATCAACATAATCGACTGTTTCCCGATCTGTCTATAATACTCAATCAAATTAATATAAACTTCTGTTTTACCACTACCAGTGACTCCATGTATTAAAAATGATTTATCATCTGAATTAACAATCTCGTCATAACAACTTTGTTGCTCTACATTCAATAAATTAATTTGTTTATTAAAGTTGCTATCTTCTTCCAGTAGATATAATTCCTCTTCTATTCCGACAATTTCCTTAGCAACGAGTGTTTTAATCGTTGAATCACTTACATTAAATTCAGAAATTACATGTTTAAGAGGTACTTTACAATTTCTTGATAATAAATATTCTATTACTTCAATCTGTTTCTTTCCTTTAATAAATTCAAAATCATCTATAGATTTATTTGAATCAATCAAAAAAATCAATTTTTCTTTTTTAATCTCATTTTTCTTTTCATCATCAAATTTAATTTGAGAAGGAACCATTAATCTAATTGCATCAGAATATTTGCAAATATACCTATCTCTAATCCAAGAAGCTAATTTAATTAGTTCTTTTTTGACGATCACTTCCTTATCGATTACCTCTAAAATAGGTTTGATTTTTTCAATTGGAACGTCTGTATCATTAGATATAGACACAATAAGTGCATCTATAGCCTTATTTCCTTTAGAAAAAGATACTTTAGCTCTTTTCCCTATTTCAGCATCTTCAAGCAGTTCATTAGGAATAGCATATGTATAAGTAGTATCAGTACTTTTTGAATTATTATTAATAATGACTTGTGCAAATTTAGAATACACTTAAACACACCTCGCTTCCATAAAAAGAGAAAAAGCCTGATGTCAAATCAAGCTACTCAATCTCAGGGTAAATTGGTTTTACTTTTTCATCAAAAAATTCTTCAATTGCAATCGCAACTGGTTTAGTAGTTCTTGTGTAAACAAGTGGTTCTTCACCTGCAATTATCTCTCTTGCTCTTTTAGAAACCACAGTTACTAATGAATACCTGCTATTAACCATCGTAAGCAGTTCATCTATTGAAATATTTTGCATTTTGATCCTCCTATGCATTTAAAATTATTTATTTTTTAACAGTATCGAACCTTTGAGACATTGTCTCTGGTTGTACTGCAGACAAAATTACATGATCACTATCAGTAAATATTACAGCTCTTGTTTTTCTACCATAAGTAGCATCGATTAATTTACCTTTTTCTCTTGCATCAAGTATGCTTCTCTTTACAGGCGCAGATTCAGGACTTAATATTGCTATAATTCTATTAGCAAGAGCTATATTTCCAAAACCTATATTAACTATGTTGTTTACCATTAATACATACCTACCTCGTTAAATACTAAACAAAATATCAAACTTATTATTCTATATTTTGTACTTGTTCTCTTATTTTTTCAAGAATATTCTTAACTTCAATTACAACTTTAGTAATTTCAATATTACCTATCTTCGAGCCTATTGTATTTATTTCTCTATTAGCTTCTTGAATTATAAAATCAATCTTACGCCCTACTGCCCCACCTTCAAATAAAGTATCTTTTAGTTGTGAAATATGAGATTCCAGTCTAATCAATTCTTCATTAATATCACTCTTATCTGAATAAAAAACTATTTCATTATATAATCTGTTTTCATCAAGTTCATATTTATTTCCAAGAAGTTCAGTTATTTTAGCCTCTAATCTTTCTTTATACTCATAAACTAACTTAGAAGAAAATATTTTTATCTCTTGTACTGAAACCATCATTTTATCAATACCGATTAATATGTCATCTTTTAACTGTTTTCCTTCATTTTCTCTCATGAGCAAAAGTTTGTTTAAAGCCATTTCAACAGCGCAATCAACACATTTTTTCAATTCATCCTCATCAGCTGATACATCTTTTGCCATCAATACATCTTGAAATTTAATTATAGTATCTAGTCTAGGTTCATCATTTAAGTTAAGTTCTTCTTTAATAGCTAAAATTGCATTTTTATACTGTTTAGCCAAATTCAAGTCTGCTGTAATTACCGTTTCAGATTCTTTAATGTATTCAATATTAAAGAAAACATCTACTCTGCCTCTTGAAACTTGATTTTTGATAATTTTTCTTATATTTTCTTCATAAGGTCTTAAGTGTTTAGGTGCTTTAATATTTATATCGCTATATCTATTATTAATAGTTTTTATTTCTGCAATAATATTTTTTTTGCCGTCGTTATGCTCGCCTTTCCCATATCCAGTCATGCTTCGTATTCTACCCATGGCACACTCCTACTTAATCGCAATAAAACAATACCCCTTAATAAAAGTAACATTGTTGTTACAATGTGGGAATATTGTGTATTCGATCAATATCATTTAAATTTCTAACATAAGCTAATTATACCACTTTTTTATAAATAGTAAACAGTTAAATTAAAAAAAAATAAAATAAATTGTTTATATTTTTCTAGTTATGATGTAGAATGTTTCTATCAAGGGAATCTTAAAAAAAAGGTAGGAATTTTCAATGGCTTTAGACGGAATAGTTTTACATAGTATTACAGAAGAATTAAAAAACAATCTTATAGGCGGTCGAGTAGACAAAATACATCAACCACAAAATGATGAAATAACTATATCTATTAGAAATAATTCTACAAATTTTAAATTATTATTAACATCAAATAGTAGTAGTCCAAGAATTCATTTTACTCAACTAGCCAGAAAAAACCCTGATCAAGCTCCAATGTTTTGTATGCTTTTAAGAAAACATCTATATGGATCTAAGATTATAAATATTTCACAAATTTCACTTGATAGAATAGTTGAAATAACTTTTGAATGCAAAGATGAATTAAAAACGACAGTTAAAAAATCTCTTATAATCGAAATTATGGGAAAACACAGTAACATCATCTTTTTGAACAGTGATACAAAAATAATTATAGATTCTGTTAAGAGGGTCTCAGAAAATATGAGTAGTGTTAGACAAATATACCCTGGCATACCTTATGTCTTACCTCCTTCTCAAGATAAGCTAAATCCTCTTGAAATAGATAAAGAAAATTTTTTAATGTCATTAAAAGATAAAAACAGAGGCACCCTCATCTACAACTTTTTATACAAAACTTTTATGGGATTTAGTCCATTAATAAGCAAGGAATTATGTTTCACAGCAAATATTAATGAGAGTTTTGCTCTAGATGAACTAAGCTTAGATGACGAACAAAGGTTATATGACAAATTTTCTGTTTTAGTCGAAAAAATCAACAATAATGTTTATATTCCAAGTATTTATAGCAATCATTCAACTAACATATATGATTTTCATTGTTTACATATCGATTATTATGTAAACGAAAAGGTAGAAAATTTCGATTCTATGAGTTTGTTATTGGATATATTTTATTACGAACTTGATAATAAAAATAGGATAAATCAAAAAGTTCATAGCCTTTTAAAAAGCATAACTACAAAACTAGAACGAGATAAAAAGAAATTAGAAAAACAAAAAAATGAACTTTTAAGTGCCGAAGATAGAGAAAAATATAAAATTTATGGCGATTTGATCATCTCAAATTTACACGTAGAACCTATAGATGGTACATTGACAGTAGTTAATTATTATGATCCTGATCAAAGCGAGATAACCATCCCTTTAGATAAAAAACTAAGCAGCTTATCCCTAAACTCACAAAAATATTATAAGCGCTACAACAAGCTTAAATCTGCAGAAGAAGAACTATTAAAACTGATAGACTCTACTTCATTAGACATAGAGTATTTAGAAAATATATTGTTTGCTATAGAATCTTGTAAGACTACAGATGATTTAGATTTAATATATGAAGAATTATCAAAGGAAGGCTTTATTAATCGATACAAAGCACCGAAAAACACTTCTAAATCTAAAAATGAGATCTTAACATATTTATCTTCTTTTGGGCATGAAATCTTAGTTGGAAAAAATAATATTCAAAATGAATTAATTTCATTTAAACAAGCTAAAAAAGATGATTTTTGGTTTCATGCTAAAGGAATTCCAGGCTCACATGTAATTATTCGTACAAATGGAGATGAGTTAGAAGACATCGAATACATGGAAGCGGCAGCAGTGGCGGCTCACTATAGTAAAGGTAAAAACAACGCTCTAGTAGAGATTGATTATACTAAAAAACAAAACTTAAAAAAGCCACCTGGATCAAAACCTGGATATGTTATTTACGATACAAATTATTCTATGAATATTTCTCCTGATATTTCTAAGTTGAAAATTAAAGAAGATTGACAAGTACAAAATAAAAAAATGACCTATCACTCTAGTTATATAGTGATAGGTCATTTAATTATCATTCCTACATTCTTCACATATGCCTTTAAACACAATTTCATGTTTAAATACATCATATCCAGTTAGTTTGGCAATTTCATTGTCTAATTTTTTAGCATACTCTAACTCTACGTCAATAAATTCGCCACAATCGACACATTTAATATGGTAATGATCTCCCAATGTATGATCAAATCGATCTGCAGCGTCAGGTACTGAAATTTTCAATAAATTTCCAGTTTCAGATAATGAATTTAAGTTTCTATATACTGTTCCCCTGCTAATACTAGGGTGCATCTTGTTGACCTTGTTATACACGTCATCTGCTGTAGGATGATTTGCCAACTCTTTAACTGCATCTAGAACTAATCTAGACTGAATTGTATTTCTTTTTTTCATGATATTTCACTTTCTTCATAGATATACTATATTGTAAAGGGCGGATATATATCCGCCCAAAACATCTATATATAATAATGTTTATTTATTATCCAAAATATCTCTTTAATAAACCTTCAAAAGCTTTACCGTGTCTTGCTTCATCTCTAGCCATTTCATGAACTGTATCATGAATTGCATCAAGGTTTAATTTTTTAGCTAAAGCAGCTAATTCGAATTTACCAGCAGTTGCTCCGTGCTCTGCATCAACTCTTAATTCAAGGTTTTTCTTAGTAGAATCACATACTACTTCGCCTAATAATTCTGCAAATTTAGCTGCGTGTTCTGCTTCTTCCCATGCTGCCTTTTCCCAGTATAATCCGATTTCAGGATATCCTTCTCTATGAGCAACTCTTGACATTGCTAAGTACATACCTACTTCTGTACACTCACCTTCGAAGTTAGCTCTTAAACCTTTGATTACTTCCTCATCAACACCTTTAGCAACTCCTACAACATGCTCAGCAGCCCAAGTTTTTTCTCCTGTAGCCATTTCTTCAAACTTATCAGATCCAACCTTACATAGTGGACATTCTGCTGGTGCAGCATCTCCTTCATGAACATATCCACAAACCTTACATACAAACTTTTTCATTTTAAAATCCTCCAAAATTATATTTTTTATTTTTAGTTAAATAATTTATTAATTTAAATCTTAATAGGATTATATCTTAATAAGGAATAATTGTCAATAGTTTTTTTAAAAAATTTTTAATTTTTTAAATTGTTCGTTTATTTTATGTTACTACTCACAGTCGATGTCTGAAGTTAAAAGGAAAAAATAATTAAATATGGAAGCCTTATGTAGATTGGATTAAGTTGTGTGATAGTTTTATAAGCGTTTTAGTCATCTTTGGCTTAGCCCTAAAAATATACTGCGTTATGACTTTGCGAATAAAACTACACCTACAACTTCCCAATTGGAGTACCAGCGACAGATTTTATTATTTTTTCCCTTGGGATGCATATGTTAGCTGTGAATAGTAACTATTTTATACCCCGTTTGAAACTAAATAAACAAAATTTTATTGTATAAATATATAATATTTGTTATCATAAATATATACTATAATTTAAGGAGTGTCTATTTTGATTAACTTTGACAATGATTGGCAGGAAATAATAAAAGATGAATTTGAAACAGATTACTATAAATCTTTGCGCTCATTTTTAATTGAAGAATATAAGACAAAAGTGATTTATCCAAACATGCACGATATTTTTAACGCCTTGCATTATACACCATATAAAGACGTAAAAATCTTACTACTTGGACAAGATCCGTATCATGGTGAAAACCAAGCTCATGGACTTAGTTTTTCTGTATTGCATGGAGTAAAAACTCCCCCATCTTTGCGCAACATGTATAAAGAGCTAAGTACTGATTTAGGTTGTTATATTCCTAATAATGGCTACTTGAAAAAATGGGCAGATCAGGGAGTAATGCTTTTAAATACAGCGCTTACTGTACAGGCTGACAATGCAAATTCACACCAAGGCAAAGGCTGGGAAATCTTCACAGACAAAATTATTTCTTTGCTAAATGACCGTGAAGATCCTGTCGTTTTCATACTTTGGGGCAATAATGCAAGAGCTAAGACAAAACTCATAACGAACAAACGACACCATATAATTCAATCCGCGCATCCAAGCCCCCTATCCGCTTCAAGAGGATTTTTTGGAAGTAAACCGTTTTCAAAATCAAACGAATTTTTAAAGTCAATAGGTAAAAATCCTATAGACTGGCAAATTGAAAATATTTAGTTGATTTTCACTGTCAATATAGGTATCCCTATGGAAAAAATAATAAAATCTGTCGCCGGTACTCCAATTGGGAAGTTGTAAAGTTCAGTTTTATTCGCAAAGTCATAACGCAGTATATTTTTAGGGCTAAGCCATAAGATGACTATAACGCTCTTAAAACTTCACACAACTTAATCCAATCTCCATAAGGCATCCATATTTTATTATTTTTTCCTTTTAACATTAGACATCAATAGTAACAATATATAGCTACTATCACAAATAAAAAGGAGATTATCATGAACCAAACAATCAAAGAAATATTTGAAAGAAAATCAGTAAGAGTTTTTGAAGACAAAGCAATCGAAAAAGAAAAAAAAGAAATCATACTTCAATCAGCAATACAAGCGCCTACAGCAGGCAATATGTCTCTCTATTCTATTTTAGATATAACAGATCAAACCATAAAAGATAGATTAGTAATAACTTGTGACAATCAGCCATTTATTGCAAAAGCACCTTTAGTGTTAGTTTTTTTAGCTGATTATGCTAAATGGCACACTACATTTACACAAGTTGAAGATGTAGTCAGAAAACCAGGTTCAGGAGATTTGTTTTTAGCCATTTCTGATACATTAATAGCAGCTCAAAATGCCGTAGTCGCTGCAGAATCAATGGGAATTGGTTCTTGTTATATAGGTGATGTATTAGAACGATATGAAATCCATAAAGAGTTATTCAAATTACCTAAACACGTAGTTCCAATAGCAATGGTTGTATTTGGATACCCTACTCAACAACAAAAGGATAGAATCAAGCCTTCAAGATATACTATAGAAGATTTAGTTTATGAAAATACTTACGACATATCTAAACCTGAAAAACACATAGATATGATTTCTGTTAGAAATGAAAAACAAGGTGATGAGCTAGTTCAATTTTTAAAAGCATTTTGCAAAAGAAAATACAACAGTGAATTTTCAGAAGAAATGACTAGATCAGTCGATGAAATCATTAAAGATTGGAATATCTAAATATATTAATTGTCAATTTATAGATAAAAAAAGGCTGTCAAAATATTATTTTGACAGTCTTTTCGTAATAAATATTATTGTGTTATATCTCTTATAGTTACATCATCATAAGTATAACTATCACCTATGAATTTTGTAAAACATTCTCTTATAAGAGTTTCAGCTTCTTCAAAATCTTTAGCATCTGTTAAAGGTTGATTCACTGTTACATGACCTGTTATTGTGACTATATCTTGTCCTGTTTCATAAATTGTGGTTATACCAATTATATTGTTATCATAAACAAATATATATATTAAATCTTCATCTAAGTATTCATAATAAACAGAATTCCTTGCTGTTGCGCTCTCTGTTATTTGTGAGAATCCACCATACTGCGAATCCAGTGTTCCAATATCGTAAAAAAGGTAACTAAGCCCTGTAAAATCCTCTTTCAAAGATATCAGTTTTTCTTCTTCTGAAAATTCAATTCCTAATTCGTTCAACATATTTTCTGAAAGTGTCTCTTTATAACCTGCTATTTCATACACAGTTTTTGGATTGCTAAAATCAAGGTTTTCAAGCATCACCGTTGTTTCTTCACTAAAACTTGGATATCTCTCAATAAGCATATTCAGATAATCCTCATTATCTAACAAGATGGCAATATCTGTCAAACTATAAAGGCTATAATCATACAAAGATGCACTTACAGGTGCACATGCACTAAAAACGGCCATTGTGAAAATTAAAATTGCTAAAACTAATATTTTTCTCATACCTTCCTCCTTAAATTCATTTATATGAATTTTAACACATTTTATGCAAAAGTCAATGCTTTAATTTCTATTTCCTATAATTCTAACGCTTAACGGATTAGATCCAAAAATACCTAAATTATTATACCACTCTTCTTGCTTTCTATTTGTCAAACTATTAGTATATTTCGCAGCAAAATCAAGGCCATTTTCATCATAAACCAACAAAAAGTTTTCAAATCCATAAGTATCTTGTTCGTAAAATACTATAGCTAATCGTTGTCCATCATAATCTACAGATATATGATCGATATCTATATTTTTTGTAACAGATTCTAATTCAAGCAAATTGTCGGTCAATTTCAAATTGAAATTTCCATCAACCTCTTCTAACAATACAAAATCATTATTTTCAAACAGTACAAATATAAAATTTGTTCCTACTTTAATACTATTTATATTTTGCTCTGCTTTATCTCTTATCATAATTTTTTGGATTTCTTCGCCTGAGTTCGTATCTACGACAGTCATATATATAACCTCTGATTCTTCTGAAAACAAGAATAATTTTGTCCCATCATGATTACTCACAAGCTCCAACACAGATACATCTTTGTCATCGTCTATCTCATATAGTATAGTCATGTTATTTACTTCTAAATATGCATTCGTATGAACAGTCCAGTCTAAAATGTTTTGTGTTGCATTTTTTGTTTTATCAGTTTTATAAGGTATCTTATAAATTTTCAAGTCACTAGGTATGATACTTATATAGTCAGGATTACTGTCATGGATGAAATTATTTTTAGTATAATGAGAATAAGAAATATTATTAGCAAAAGTAGTATATATATATTCATCAGTCATAGCGCCCACGGTATGAAAAGAAGTAAAAGTGTCAAGGCTATTAATAAAAAAAGTATGTTCAAGAATATTTCCCATATCATCCTTTGTTACAGTAATCAAGCCTTCACCATAATCTATAGGAGCATCCATATTAAAAACATCAGTTATATCATACGCATTAGTCTTATTTTGAGTTATCCAAAACGAGTAAAATTCATCATTGTAATAAGCTTCAGCTGATGTAATAGCATACGGAATGGTCATATAAAAAGTTCTTAAATCAACCGCTTCTTTTTTAGTCTCTCCATTTTTTGTATCGTCTGCTACTTTCTTCATTAGATCCTCGAACTCATCGCTTGAAAATTCATATCCTTTATATGCTATATCTTCAATATTTATTGTTGCACTAGGTACTATGTATGATAAACCTAATCTCTCTGTAGAAAACATATACTCAGAAGTAGTATCAACTAAATTTTCTGTTGTATTTTCAATATATACTCCTGGTGAAAAATCTATATCCCATGTCATATGGTTTATATAATCTAATTTCGTATTTATACTAATACCTTCAGCACTTATATTATCTCCAAACAATATAGTCTCTTTTACTAATACTTGATTTTCTGTACTTGAAAAATAATTATAAAAACATACGAAAGTCACCATTGAAAGTAGTACAAATGTAATAAAAAAAGTTAAAGTTTTTTTCATTCTACCAACTCCTTATAATTAATCTCGTTCATCTTTTCAATCTTTGGTTTTTTCTTCGCTTTAGCTATAAAAACTACGATTCCACTAATCAATAAAACAAAACCTATGATCGCAAGTATTTCATATATATTGCCTATGCTATCACTAACTAAAAATATAAGAAAAAGCAAATAAAATCTTGCTATAGTAAAAGTTTTATTGAAATTAATACTACAAAAAATTAGTACTAATAAAACAATCAAATAATCTAAATGATGATTGAACTTAAACATTACCGACAGCCAATTATTTGTATATGTAGCTAAGAAAAACTCTTGTATATCTAATATTGAAGTACCTGTAAAAACTTTATAAATATAGTACATTCCGATTGCAGTTAGGCCTTGTATGGCTAAATATAATAACATACAAATGAATTTATATATTGAACAAATTGTATTGAAAACATATCTTTTTACATTCAATCGCATAACTGTCAGCTCAGCATTGTTTTTTGCCGAGTTTACATCCTTAACACCTATAATTATTAGACCTCCGATACAAATATACTCTATATAACTACTGTCTAAAAAATATACAAAATGTGAAATATTAGTAGCCAGTGAAGATAAATCAGTTTGATTAATTACAAAAACAAATGCGCATATTTGAATTATCGGGATAAAAATCATTATGGCTAAATCATAGCGAAACGAAGATTTAACATTTAGTCCAAGTATAGACATATACTTTTTCATTTCAATTTTCTCCTTTGAAAAATTTTATTAAACTATGTGATAACACTTATCTCAAATAATACTATTTGATTAATACTATTAACTGTATCATATCATTAATACAGTTCTTTGTCAATAAAAATAAATATATATACAAAAAAATGCAACAACGTCTTTGTATACAATATAAACAAGTGTAACTTCACGCATGGTTTTCATGGCAAAATCAACATTTTTTTTAATTATTACAACAACATTATTGCACTTTTTCTATAAACTTTAACTTTCATATATTTTTTCAATATTTCAATTTTTTACAATCAAAAGAAATTAAAGGCTATCAAATGCTTTTTTTAGTATGTTAAGTGACATTTTCAATTCATCATCACTTATGATAAGAGGTGGCGAAAGTGTCAATACATTTTCACTCGAAACTTTAAAACTAAGTCCGTATTCCAAGGATTTATACAATATTTTTTCAGCTTCTATGTGTGCTTTAGATCCATCTTTATATGATAATTCTACTCCTATCAAAGCACCTATTTGTCTAATTTCAGAAATTAATTCATTTTTAAAACTTAAAATACCCTCTTTTAATGTTTCGCCTATTTGATTAGCTCTTTTCAAAAGATTTTCCTTTTCTATCGTATCTATTAACGCAAGTGTGACAGCAGATGCAAGTGGATTTTTTTCAAAAGTAAAATGTCCCATAGAAGTTTTTTCACATATATCAAATTTGTTGTGAGCAACTACTGCAGAAAACGGAATCAAACTTCCTCCTAATCCTTTCCCTAAAGTTAGTATATCTGGAACCACTCCGAAATTTTCAAAAGAAAACATAGTTCCGCATCTTCCGAAAGCAGTCGGAATTTCATCGAAAATCAAAACTACATTATTTTCATCACATATTTGTCTGATTTTTTGAAGATGCTTTTTTTTAGGGATATTGACGTCTGTACATCTAATAGGTTCAATTAAAATAGCTCCTACATCTTCTGTTTTACACATGTATTCTATATAATTAAGAGTTCTTTCATTTTCATCTTCATCTTTTGAAAAATGTGGAAATTGCATGCAATAATCAAGCAACGGCTCCAATCCCTTTTTAAAATGTTCTGTTCCTCCAGCACTTATAGTTAAAAATGTAGCTCCGTGAAAAGAATCTGTTGCCGATAAAATCATCTTCTTTTTTGTATACACTCTTGCAAGTTTTAGTGCTGTCTCATTGGATACAGCTCCGCTTGTAGTGAAAAGCACCTTAAAATCGTCATTTGGCATTAAACTAATAAGTTTTTTTGCACATTCTGTAGCTTTGTCGTTCGAATATCTCCTTGGCGAGAAAGATAGTTCACTTATTTGACTTGTCAATGCATTTACCAATTTTTTATGATTATATCCAAGTTGGTGTACGCTATTACCGTGAAAATCTATTATTTTATGTCCGTCCTTGTCAGTTATATATATGCCTTCACAAGCTACTACAGTGTTTAAACACGGAGTTGAAAGTGCCTGTTTAATAAAATATTTTTCATCTTCTTTTAAATCATTTTTAGTATTTTCTGATAAATTATCAGCTTGCCAACTTTCTCTAAATAAACTGATATTAGTATCGCCTTCTGCTGTTTTAGCTATCATATTATCTTTATTCCTTTCAAGAAAAAGTGTTGCAAAATAAAGTTTTAATTTTGCAACACTCCATATTTATAAATTTACAATGCTTCTATTTCATCAATGAGTTTGCAAAGTTCTGATAGGTTGTTTATAATATAGTCAGCACCTGCATTTTTATATGCTTCGATAACTCTTTTGCGCTCTGTTTCTTTTTTTTCGTTAGATAAATTATCGTATTCTTCTTTACTAAGGCCCATAGCAGAGCTACCTTCTATCAAACCTACTGTTTTTACACCTGCACTTTTACCTTCTTTTATGTCAGCAACAGTATCCCCTACTTTAATAACAGCACTAATTCCACTGATTTTCATTGCTTCCATATTTCTGTATATCATAAACGGATACGGTCTTCCTACCCCACCTACTTCATTTGAAGTAAAACAGTAATCAGGTGAATATCCGTTTTCTTTTGCTTTTGGTATAACTATATTCATCATTTCTCTTGTATAACCTGTCGTACTTCCTATTTTGATTCCTCTATCTTTTAATTCCTTTATTGAATCCAATACAAAAGGTATAGGATCTGCAAATTGGTGAACTACATCTAAAATAGCTCTTTCACTTTTTAGATAAACTGCATCTATGTCTTCTTCAGTGAAATCTTTTCCGTATTTTTTGTTCCACTCTTCTTTAATTCTTGGCATGTTAAGCATATATTTTACATGATCTCTTTTTAACATTCCCATAGGTTCTCTTACTTCTTCACTTGTTGGAACTATTCCGAAAGACTGAAAAGCCTCTATAAACGCTTGTACAGGTGCAAAACAACCATAATCAACAGTAGTTCCTGCCCAGTCAAAAATGACTGCTTCTATTTTTTTCATCTTATTATTCTCCTCTAAAAATAATATTTTTTTTATTTATTAAAATACTCTGAAAAAATCTTACACAATTTTTCCATGTCATCAGGATATATCTCGCCTATATTTCCTATCCTGAAAGTATCAGCATCCGTAACTTTTCCTGGATAAATCGCATAACCGCGTTCTTTTACGAAATTATACATCTCTTCAAAGTTAAATTTTTTGTTTTCCGGATAAAAAAATGTGGTGATTATAGGACTTTGATGAATTCTATCGACATATGTACTTACGCCTAATTCAGTTAATCCATCAATCAATATCTTATTGTTTTCTCTATATCTTCTTTCACGAGCCGAAACTCCGCCTTCTTCTTTAAGTTCTTCGATAGCTCTTGCAAATGCAAGTACAACATGTGTAGGTGAAGTGAATCGCCATTTTCCATCTTTATTCATTTCTGCCCACTGAGCATACAAATCCAAAGAAATACTTGTAGATTTTCCTTCACACTTCATAAGCGCATCTTTTTTGCAGATAACAAATGAAAACCCAGGAACTCCTTGTATACACTTATTTGCAGAACTTACTATAAAATCAATACCCAATGCTTTCATATCTATATCTACTCCGCCAAAACTTGACATTGCATCTACAAAATATGTACATCCAGCTTCTTTTACAACTCTTCCTATGCTTTCAATATCATTTAAAATACCTGAAGTTGTTTCACAATGTACTATAACAACATGATTTATAGATTTATCTTCAGCTAAAATCTTAGCAACTTCGTCTGCCTTAGGTTTTTCATTATAATGGCAAGTATATACAGCATGATTTCTTTTCGCCTGTTTTACTGTCTTTATTATTCTTTCACCATATGCACCATTAGAAATAATGAGTATTTTATCATTTTCTCCTAAAGTGCTTATAAGAACCGATTCTACTCCAAAACTTCCACTTCCTTGCATAAGAACTGCAGTATATTCATCTTCTGTAACATGTGCAAATTCAAGTAAATCTTTCCTTATAGACTGTGTTATGACTTTATAGTCTGAATCCCAAGTACAGTGATCCACCATCATTTCTTTTTTGACCATTTCACTTGTAGTAAGTGGTCCTGGTGTAAGTAATTTGTAATTTATCATTTTATCTCCTCTTTCGCTCATTTGGTTATTTTGCACTTTCTGATATAGCTTCATGTTCTTTTAACAAATCTACAGTTAATGGTTCAGGAAACACTTTCGAATTTGGCGACAATGCAGTTTCATCAGCTACTTCACCGTTATAAAGTGGAACTGGGTAGTTTAACATAAGGTTTGAGCGTCCGTTTTCTATTATGCACTGAACCATTTCCATCGCTAAAGGATTAGTGTTGTCGCCTTTATCTACAACAGCTACACTCTCTGTTAATGTAAAGTTACCTTCTGTAGGGTCAATAAAATCAATCGGTAAACCATCTGCTTTATCGGCTACAGCGTGATGTCTTAATCCAAAACCTATAGCAACTTCTCCTGCACGAACTTTTTTTATAGGGCCTGAACCTGAGGATTCAAGATGTGCACCTGCATTCGCATATATACCTTCAAGTATATTTTTTGTTTCATCTTCTCCGTATTCACTAATTAACGCTTGTACCATCAACCACGCTGTTGAAGAGCCCGTAATATCAACCATTGAAATCACGCCACTATATTTAGGATCCGCAAGTTCTTTAATAGAAATCGGCTTATCTATACTATTATTTGCTAGTTCTTGAGTATTAACAAACAAAGCACCTTGATTTCCAATAAATGGAGCGTAATAATTAGGGAATGAATCAAAAGTATTTACATCAAAAGTTAATTCTTTAAACATGTTATGATCTGCTTGTGCACTCTCGATGTAGTACGAACTCATTGTAATGACATCTGCTTCGATATTTGTTCCTTCTGCTAATAATTTTCCGCCAAGCTCAGAAGTTCCAAAACTTTGAAAAATATATTTTCCTTCATATCCATTTGCATCTAAAGTATTTTTGATAGATTCAACAGCTTCATCATCTGCATTTGAGTAAAACACTACTTGTTCTTCACTTTCCGAACATCCTGTAAAACTTGCTAAACATGTTGCACCGACAAGCATACTCATTACTATTTTTTTCAATCTTAAATTCATTTTAATTTCTCTCTTTCTTTTTAGTGTTCTTTATTTTTGTGTTTGTTTTTTATTTGAAAAGAATAAAAATAATCCTTTTGCAATCAAGTTTGTTATTAAAATTAAAATTGACAATACGAAAATTTCACTAAAATTTGCAAAGTGTTGCAATTCTTTTATCTTAGTTGTAATAACCATAGTTCTTGCTCCCGCAATAAATATTACAGCACTTACAGTCACCATTGAATTGATAAAAAAATAACTGAATACTTCTATTATTGACGACAACGCGTTTGGAGTTATTATTCTAACCACTGTTTTCAACCAACTATCTCCCATCAATTTTGCTGTGGTTTCCCATGACGAATTAAGTTTTTCAAGACAATTCTTCATTATCAAGTAAGGTGATGAAAAAAAGTGTATAATATTTGAAATTATTATCAAAGTAAAAGTGTTTTGTAACGATGTGCCTGAAAAACTTAGCAAATACGCTACCCCTATGACCATACCTGGTATCGTGTTGCTTATGAGAGCCGTACTATCTATAATTTTTCCTAACAGTCTCATATTATTGTTTCTTGCTGAAATAAGCGCTGATATATATACTACAATTGTACCGAATATAGCGGATAAAATCGCTACAAATATCGAATTTAGATATACAGATGATAAAGCATCGTCATTGATTATCGCAAGTACATGCTCTAAGGTAAATTCTATCTTGTACGGCCACTGTTTGATAAAAGGCATTATAAAAATTACTAAAAACACAGATAACATACAAACTAAAACTGCACAAGAAGTCACTCCTGAAAAAATATCTCTTATTTTGTTCTTTGTAAGCTCAATAGTTGAAATTTTATTGTATCGTATATTATATTTCTCCAAATATGTAAGGAGTAATATGCTTATTATCGATGGTAACAACATCATTATGGCTACCACAGATCCTGTGCCTAAATTCGGAACGCTACCGAGCATTTCTTCATACAACATAGTCGAAATAAGCTTCATGTTTCCACTCAACGATGTAGGTATACCATAATCTGTAAAACACAATGTAAATGTTTGAATAAGCGATGCTGCAAAAGTTCCAAGCATTGGTCTTATTATTGTGGTCATGAAATTTTTAAATGAACTATCTCCCATTGCTCTTGATACTACCATAAACTTTTTATCTATATAACTCATAGTGTTGTTAATCAACAAAAATGCAATTGGCAAAGTATATATCACATAACCTAATATTAATCCAGCTGGCCCATATATTTCAAACAATTGACGTCCAAAAACCATCGTGAGAAGCCCTTGTTTTCCAAACGAATACATTATCGCAAATCCATAAGTAATTGTAGGCAATAACATTGCAATTACTGCCAAAGTAGGTATCAATTTTTTTATTATTTGGGGTATATTTGTGTAATTGACTGCGTATGCCAATAGAAATGCCAATACAGTCGATATTACAGCACTTACAGAAGACAACCACACGCTGTTTATAAAAGCTTCACCTAAGTTTTCACCAGAAAAAATCTCACTATAATGACTGAGAGTAAATCCTTGCTCGCTGGATAATGATGTTACAAAAATTGTAATCATCGGCACGAGCAGAAAAACTACAAACAAAGCTGCCACAAAAAAGAATAATACTTTAATCAGTGGAATTCTATTTTTTGTTTTAATCATGTCTTATAAGTATTCCTTTCTCAAATTCATAAAGTTATCAATCTGCTACGATAGTATTTGGAACTTGAGAAAACAAAGATAATATGTTATTTCTTTTAATTTCAAGTTGATTTAAAATAAATTCTTTTACAAAGTTATCTTTAGGTGAACTGATGATAGCCGAAGGCTTATCGTATTGTACTATTTTACCTTTATTTAAAATCATTACTTTATCAGAAAGACTTAATGCTTCTTCTGGATCATGTGTAACAATAATTGTAGTCAGTTTGTATTCTTTTGCAATTTCTTTTATTTTATTTTTAATTGATTCTTTAATTACTCCATCAAGAGCAGATAAAGGCTCATCTAAAAGTAAAATCTTAGGTTTCATCACAAGAGTTCTAGCTAGCGCAACACGCTGTTTTTGTCCACCCGACAATTGTTCTATTTTTTTACTGAGATGTTCTTTTAACCCTAAAAGTTCTATTAAGTCTTGAACTTCTTTTTCTGTAGAAATATTTGGCTTGTTTCTAAGTCCATATGTAATATTTTGATATGCATTCAGATTAGGAAAAAGCGCATAATCTTGGAATACTATGTTAAACCCACGTTCTTCCATGTTGACATTTGTTATATCTTTGCCCCCAAACTCTATTTTTCCGCCATTACTTTTCGTGATGCCCAATATGATATTCAAAAGTGTAGTTTTACCGCTTCCTGAAGAACCTAAAATCGAAACAATCTCTCCGTCTTCAATATCAAGATTTACATCATCTAATATAGTAACTCCGTCGTATTCTTTTTTAATATTGTTTAATTTTAACATAATATATATCACCTTTCTAAATTTACTTTTTATGAAATATAACTTTGTTAGAATACCACCTATACTAATTGTTAGTGTTAATCATATGCTCTAATGCCGTTAATTTTTTGCACGAAAAATGTTAAGATTTTATTAATAAAAAAATTTACAATTTAAATATTTGCTGTAATTTCATGATTTATATACAAAAAAAGGAGTTACACCATATATCCTACAAATTAAATTTCTTTTGCAAATATATGCTTTACTCCACATAATTGATTACTATAAATTTTATAATTTGTTAATACTACGTTTAAGTTGCAATAATATCAATAAAACTGCACTCCCCACTGTTATTGTAGGCACTAAAATTTCAAATGACAGCATAGGAATTTTAAACATTATCATTCCAATTACATGTATAGTTTGAAAAAGTACCCATATTTTTATGCCAAAATTAATGATTATGATTTTTTTTGACTTATAAAAAATGCTCTTATCTATCGGTACAAATTTGAATTTTTCAGTATAATAATGGGATTTTCCTCCTTCTTGCACGACTAAAAAAGGATTTGCATAAAAAATAAAAATCATTGACGTTAAAATCATTTGTGTCAAAAACATACCGGTAGAAAGATATATGAGGCAAAGTATAAATCCGATTATATAGCACACTACATCTGAGTATGATTTTAAAAACACTGTTTTTCTGTACTTCATATCAGCTTCTATCTGTCTTTTCAAATCCATCAAAATTCCTCCCTCTTAAACAGATCTCTTATAGTGAATCCTTTATTATCAAACTCATTTCTAAGCTGTTCGATATCTTTTGTATATAAGATTTTTCCGTCATCAATCATAGTTATAAAATCAGCAACCTTATCTAAATCAGTAGTGATATGCGTCGAAAAAAGTACAGAGGCTTCCGCGTCTTCTATAGCAGTTTGTATTATGTTTAAAAATTCTTTTCTAAACACAGGATCAAGTCCTGCTGTCGGTTCATCCATCAAATACAAAAGTGGTTTTCTCGCTAGTGCAAATGCGAGTTGAAATTTTATAAAAGTACCCTTTGACATCTCTTTTATCTGTGTGTGTGTTGACATATCAAATCTATACATATACTCCTCGAATTTTTCCATATTCATATTTGTATAATACTGCCCTAAAGTTTCTGCATTAAAAATCGCGCTTTCTTCTGCGAAAAACGGCTGTTCTTCCGATATAAATGCTACATTGTCCATAAGGTAATATCTGTTTTCTTTTATGTCTTTTCCATTCAAATATATGTTGCCTTTGTAGTTTTTAAGTTTGTTTCCTACAAGTTTGAAAAGAGTGGTCTTCCCTGCTCCATTTCTTCCGACAAGCCCTGTAATATATCCTTTTTCAATCGACAAATTCACATCTTTTAAAGAAAATTCACCATAAGAAAAACTCAGATTTTTAAGCTCTAAAATTTTGTCCATATCTACACCTCAATCCGTCGTTTCATATAAAATCTTAATCATATCTATAAAATCATCTAATCCTATTTCAGCACTTTTAGAGTCTTTTATGATAGGTATCAGACGTTTTTCAAGCATTACAGCCTGTTTTTCTTTCAAAATCTCCGTATTACTCTCGCAAACATAAAACCCTTTGCCAGCTACACTTCTGATTACGCCTTCCTTTTCAAGTTCTTCATAAGCTCTTTTTGTGGTTATAACACTTATCTGCAAATCTTTAGCCAAAGTCCTTATAGACGGCAAAGCTTCATTTTCAACCAATTCTCTTTTAATTACCGCATCTTTAATCTGATTTACTATTTGCTCATAAATTGCAAGGGAATTGTTGCTTGATATCCTTATCTTCATATCATCACCCACCCGACCCAATCATATTAATGCTCTTTGAGATTGACAAATCAATAAATCTACTAAATTTATCACCTATGTTTTTAAAAGTCACATATACAGCTGACACATATAGTGTGCCGACCAAAATATAAACAAACAAATTGTTTGCCTCAAATGCTCCGAAAAATATTTCAGCAGCCCAAACCGAAACTATGCCGAGCACTATGCCCCATATGTTTTGTGCCGTATATTTCTCAGAATATTTTTTGGTGACAAGCTCTTTATATTCATCTTGCAAAAGTTGTATCTGTCTATAATCACTTCTTTTTCCCGAATAATATTTGTGATGATACCTATAGCCTCCCGACAATAGTGTAGGCATCAAATTTATATTTATTGAAGTTACTAAAAAACCTATTATGCTAAAAACCACTACTCCTAAACTTGAAAATTTAAAAACGTACAAAATTATAGCAAATGTTATAAATAAAAAATTAGTTGAAAACAACATTATAAAAAAACCAAAGACTATATAGCCTTTTTTCTCTGCTTCAGAGATAGGAGCAACATACATAAATCTCGGCAATCTGATAACCAAAAATGAATTAAGACCAAATAACAATGTAGCAAACATGCTAAGAGCAAAAAATCCATTAATGGCATTCATTATGATATTAAAAGGAAATACCGCTAAATATAGAGCGAGCACCCAATTAAATTTGTTTTCCTTGAGATTTAATATACTGTCTTTAATAAAAATCTTAAACATTTTTAAAATCACCTCTTATCATATAATATACTATATCCCCAATATTTGGCTCTTCAACATTGAATCCATATGGCAATTTGCTGTATTTTTTCTGTTTGATCAGAGCCTTTGTATTGTACTCAGTTTTTTCCAAAAAAATTATCTGTTCTCTGTCAAGATTATTAAACATATATTCTTCGCCCTCTAAGATTTTATACTGCTCCAACATATCTAATATGGGCATACAAAACTTCTGAATTCCCCTATCTAAAAACAATATTGAATCCGCAAGCAAGTCTAAAGTTTCTGTGATATGAGTCGAAATGATAACACTTTTCTCTCCATCCTCCACCAAATCCGATAAAATAGAGTTAAATTCGTTAGCAAACTCAGGGTCGAGATTTGCAGTCGGTTCGTCAAAAATAAACAATTTAGCATCATGTGACAATGAAAATGCAAGCTGAAACTTTAAAATATTGCCTTTAGATAGTTTCTTTAGTTTCATACCTTTATCTATTCCGTATTCAAATATGTACTTCAAAAACAGTTCGTGATCATATTTGCTATAAAATTTCCCTACTATATTTGCATTTTCTTCAACAGTAAAACCCGGCTGAAAAAAGTTTTCATCAAAAACAAAGCCAACTAAATCTTTTGCACCTCTTTCATCTTCATTTACATTGAACCCGCCTATGTGCACCTCTCCCGAAGTCTGAGCGCTATATACATTCAATATGGATTTTAATAAAGTAGATTTCCCCGAAGCATTAGCACCGACAACTCCCATCACTTCTCCTTTAGGTAGGTGAAAATTAACATCTTTAAGCTTAAAATCAACAAATCCGACATTTAAATTTTTTACAGTTAACATAATAACCTCCGTGCATATACTGTGCATGTCTATATATACAGTATATGCACAAAAAAACAATTTGTCAATAGGTTTTTACTTTTGACAAATTGTTTTAATTTGTTACTTGTACATATCATCTAAAGTTATAAGTTTAACCTCGCCACTTAGTTCTAAATCTTTTAATTTTTTTGTAAATCCACTCTTCGAAAAAATAAAATAATGGCATTTTTCGCTTTTTCCAAACACATTTGAATGTTTTGCTTAACTCGGTCGTTTTTAAACTTTTTTCAATACATAAAACACATAGCTATATTCATCACTGAATTCATAATACAAGTCAATTTCTTGCTGTATCATACTTATTACAGTTGACGCTTCATCATTTGAATCATACTTGTTTTTCATCTTTTCAAGGCTATTTTGAAGCGGTATATAGTAATTGTCCGTCCAAGCCTCTTTTGGTAAAACAAAATGACTTAACGCCTCATATCCTAAATCCTCTGCCTGTTTAACCTTATTTTTAATACTGTCTATTTGCGGATACGCTTCTTGCCAAAATGATTTCGGTTTTTGTGATGGTTCATCGACGATCCAACTAATTTCACTGCAAATCAGCATTCCATCTTCCTTTAGTAGTCTCTTCCAATCTAAAAGCCCGTTTGTAAATCCTGCTATATAGATTGCACCTTCTGCAAATATGCAGTCAAAACTTTTTTCTTCAAAAGTCATTTCAAACATTGACATGCAGATGCCCTTTACCCTATTTGACAATCCCAATTTTTCAGCATTTTCATTAAGTTTTAAAATATAATCTTCATTATTATCAATCGCTATAATTTCAGCATTTTCAAGCTCATTTGCCAAGATAAATGTATGAGTCCCTACTCCACAACCTATATCAAGTATCTTCACATCCTTATTTTTATCTAAACTAGAAATAGCCTCAATGGTAGACTCTGTCGAGCCTGGTCCCAATCTTTCCATGTTTTCAAATGCTTCAAAAAAATATTTTTCCATTTTTATCTCCTATATTTCTTGTTAAGGTATCAAACTTTATTTGTCAACGATTTATAAAGTTTAAAATTCAAATTTAATTCGTATATTTAGTATTTTTGTAGATTAGCTATTGTAATTTACACACCTTTGCCGCAAAAAACTATTTATCATATGTCTAAGCGTTCTTGATATAACAATTACCCCTAATATTTGCATATGATTCCTACATATATTATACTCTCATTTAATAATGATTTCAAGATATTCATAAGTTTTTCACATAAAAAAGACTAAACAAACGTTGAAGCTCAAGCGCCTATTTAGTCTTTTATTCTTTAATCATTTTGATATTACTGAAAGCCAAATTTTATTTTGCAGATACTTTCAACTATTCTTGTTCATGAAAAGTGTCTTCATATCCTACAATTTCAATTTGCTTGTAATATTCGCTATATTCTCCAACGTATACTTCACCAGATGCACTATACATTTTTAATATCCATGTGCCAAGTATTTCATATGTACCACTATCTGACGCATTAGGATATGACATGCTGTAATTTCCATTTTCATCAAATGTTATTTCTATATTATCCTCATAATTAAGAAAGATTTCATCTATATACATTCTATCAAAACCTGCTCCACTTGCCATCTCTGCGTCAGTAGCTGTAGGTTCACCTATGTATGTAAAAACATAATCCTGATTATAACCGAAAATATCAAATGTGTTTGCTACAGAAGAGTACTCACCAGTTACAATTTCTCCAGTAGTCTCATAAAACGTCACATCTCCATCTACAATTTCATATGTACCAAAATTATCAAACCTAGATTCAACGTCATAATAATATGTACCATCTTCAAATAGTGATAACACAGGGCGTTCTTCTTCTGTTGTCCATTTACCAAAAACGCTTGCAGATTCAGATGTATTCATATCTCCTTCAGGAGTTAGCCAACTATTTATATTGTTTAAGTAAAACGAGTCACTATTGATACTATATTCTCCTTCATAGCTGCCTCTATCACCATCAAAATATATAACTTCGCCATTTATACTATATGTACCTTGTTCCATTATTTCATTCATATTGCTTGCTACAGAGTAAATCCCATCTGTGTACAACATATATCTAACTTCACCGTTTGACCACGTGCCTATAAGTTCGCCACCAGTTTCAGTATATAAGTTCTCTCCACCTACATTGCTCAAACTGCTATCGTAAAATAACCACATACTGTGATAAACGCTATATATTGAATTGTCTGTGATATCAAAATTTGCAGCATATGTATTGCCGCCTTCTGATGCAAGTTCAAAATCAGGATTATCGAACGTGTAATAACCATTATGACGCATATCAGAATCTTCTAAAATAAAAGTACCATCTGCATAAAGGATAAGCATGATATCATCTATAGTCCATACACCCTCGAAAATTCCGTTTTTCACCATATCATCAAACGATGATGGTGTGACATCTTCACCTTCTCCACTTGGAGGTATTAGTTTGTTTCCATCTGTTGTGAAATATCCAAGATCATCTGCAAGAAAGGAATTATCTGATGAATCATAAGTTACATGACTAGTATCTCCATTATCAGCTGTAAAGTAAACTGTAACTCCATCAAAACTATATGTCCCTGTAGTTTCTCTGTCCATTACTGTTAAACGATATGTTCCGTCCTCATAAAACTCATAATATACTTCGCTGTCAAAGTACCATATTCCGTCGAGTACTTCTTCACCTTCTCCACTTGCCTGTATCAATTTATGACCATCCAGCGTGAAATATCCAAGATCATCGGCTAACAAAGAATTTTCTGATGAATCATATGTTACATAACTGGTGTCTCCATTGTCAGCTGTAAAGTAAATGGTATCTCCATCAATCGTATATGTACCTGTAGTTTCTCTTTCCAACGCAACCAGCAAATAAGTTCCATCTTCATGTAAATCATAATACACCTGATTGTTATAGTAATATGTTTCCGAAAGGAATTTACTATCACTATCATCGTCATCATCATTGTTAGGATTATCAACATCGTTAGAATCATCATTGCTAGGGTTATCAACATCGTTAGAATCATCAGCAGTATTAGTATTAGATGATTCATCTTCTGCATATTCAAAATCACTCGGAGAAAATCTACCTAATATGTTGTCAAATAGTAATGCACCTTCGTCATATTTACCATTAGATTCACTACCATCACTATCAGTTAGAAATACCTCTTCAGCATCAACAGTATATGTACCTTTTGCTTCAGTAACCTGATTTACGAACAAATACGTACCGTCTTCATTAAAAATGTAATGAGCAACGTCACCTTCGTCGCTCCATGCGCCTACAATATCAAACGTTCCGCCTGAACAAGCTACCAGTGTAAATATTGCTATACTAAGTATTAATAGGCAAAGTATGTTACTAATTCTTTTCATAT
This sequence comes from uncultured Clostridia bacterium, assembly GCA_964371035.1. Lineage (GTDB taxonomy): Bacteria > Bacillota > Clostridia > Tissierellales > Sedimentibacteraceae > UBA1535. The sequence continues at coordinate 164,429 of CAYJLG010000001.1, forward strand.
GTACCTCCTAATTTTTATAATTTTTTTTAATTTTATTATGCACTTTTTTCATAACAATATTGAATAGTATAACATTATGACAGAATAAATTCAAGATAATTATTAAATATTCATATTTCCTAAATAATTCTTGACGCAAAACTGTATCATTGTTATAATACAGTTAACGGTATCATTAAAATATCACAGTAAAATTTGTCACTATGATTGCAATTTACTGAAAATTTCATGAGAGGAGCAGTGCGAATGATAACATTTGAAAACTTTAAGATAGAAGATGGCAGTCCGATTTATACGCAAATTATACGCCATATACAGAGCGGTATAGTTGCGGGAACTATAATTAATCAAGATGAAATGCCATCAAGACGTGTGCTGTCTGCTCTTTTAGGAGTAAATCCGAACACGATACAAAAAGCATACAAGCTTTTAGAAGAAGAACAGATAATAGAATCAAGAAGCGGTGCTAAAAGTTACATAACGATCGACGAAGAAAAAATATCAAAAATACGCTCTACCCTCGTACAAAACGATATACAGACACTGATTAATAATATGAAGCAGATGAGCATTTCAAAAGATGATGCAATCAAGCTCATAGAAAATTCTTGGAGCACGGAGCAAAATAAGGAGGAAGATTAGAATGAACAAATATTTATCATTATTTTCATTAATATCAAAAAACACATTTTTAAAAACTATAGCGGTAATACTTTTAGTGAGTATTTTACAAATGGGAATTTTTACATTCTTCATACAAAATGAAAGATATGAAACTGAGGCTAACTCAAATGACACATACTATGCTCAAGACTCTTTATCATTTGACTCTGCACTTAAAAGGAGTTATACAGCCATACTTGGTGGAGTTGCTTTTTCACTTGTATGTGCAGTGCTTTTTATAGAAAATTTAAAACTTAGAAAAAGTACAGACAAAAATACATTAAAAAAATTCTCACTTCCACCACGCTCGGGGACTATGCTCTGGATTATACACAATATATTTATATTTTTTATACTCTGGGCTGCTCAAATTTTGACAATGATAGCGCTGTATTTGATTTACAGAAATGTTTTCTCAATAACAATACCCGACAATCAGATTTTGTTTATTTCGTTTTATCATGTCGAATATCTGCATGGACTGTTGCCACTCGAAGAAATATCTATATACATAAGAAATGTATTTATGATTTTGGCGATGGCTATGGGATTAGCAAATGTTTCATATAAAATCAACATAGGCAAAAGGCCTATCGGTATTTTTATCGTCGCAGTACTCATAATTTTAAATTTTCAAGTCATAGTAGGTGATGCCCTCACAACTACTGGATTTATGATATTTGTCTCATTAGCAATCATAATACCGACGATAATCGAACTATTAAAAGGTGAATATTATGGACAATAAATTTAAACTATCCTCATACTTTCCTTTAGGATATGACTACAAATCTGAAATCGGATGGACTATTGGCGGATATGTGATAAGCCTTTTGTACAGTTTTGGATTTTTAATAAAATTATCTACCTATGAAAATGAAACTAAATCTACGATGCTAGACAGAGGCATGACGGCACAAGAAGCTGCACCTTTAAACACATTTGATTTAGAGCTTTATTTCGAGCAAATCTTGGGTGGAAGCTTGCAGCTCTACTATGTTTTTGCAATCGGTTCATTAGGACTTATAATCTATCGCTACATGTTTCACCACATAGATAGCAAAAGCATCTACACTATGAAAAGATTGCCCGACAAAAATGATTTAAGAAAAAGATGTGTGAATGCATCTGTCATCTACTTCATCATATTTATAACAACGGCAATTATCCTAAAACATTTTTATTATATTCATTATGTATTGACTGTTATCGATTTTTACGCTCCCAACCACTATTGGAGGATTTGGGGAGGCATATAATATTATTAGCGATCTATAGTCGTCAGGAACTAAAAGTTACATTACTCATGAGGATGACTAAATCGCCCAACACTTAAACCGTGTCGCAGTTCTTGGAGAAGAACTATAACAACTACTACTTTATTAAACGGAGAAAATTTCATGATAAAAATAGAAAATTTAGAAAAAAAATATAGTGGCAAAAAAGCCTTAGAAGATGTGACTTTAACAATTCCGCAGGGAGAAATCATAGGTCTTTTTGGCGAAAACGGAGCTGGAAAAACTACCTTTATGAAATGCATATTGGGATTTGTGAATTATAAGGGCAACATAACGCTCTACGGCAACCCCATAGATACACGTAATATCGAAAAAATATCTTTTGCAACGAGCGAACATTCCTTTTTTCCAAACCTTACACCAAAAGATCATAAAGAATTTTATAAGATGCATTTTAGAAAATTCAGAGATGCAAGATTTGAAAAATTGATGGAATTTTTCGAACTTCCAATGAAAAAACAACTAAAAAGTTTCTCTACAGGTCAAAAAAATCAGTTTGAAGTAATCATGGCACTTTCACAAGGTGCTGAGTTTATACTTATGGATGAACCCTTTGCCGGCAACGATATATTTAACAGAGAAGATTTTTATAAAGTTTTGTTAGGAATTTTAGAGCCTACAGAAACTGTCCTACTCTCTACTCACCTCATAGAAGAAGTAGAAAAATTTATCGGAAGAGCTATACTGATAAAAAAAGGCAACATAGTAGGCGATGTGTCTATGAGCGAATTAGAAGATCAAGGAAAAGATTTAGTCTCATATGTAAAAGAAGCATATCACTACAAATCGGACAGAGTCCTAAAAGCCATATCCGACTTGACAGAAGAAAATGATCAAGAACTCAAATAAAACACGTTCACTCTACGTTTAGGCACATTTTTAAAAAAGGAGGCACATATGAAAAAGCATGCTTATATACTGATTATTACCGCTCTGTTTGCTGTGGTTTCAATCTTTGCACTCAATATATACATAGACGATCAAAGTGATGTCGTTTCGACAAATGTCAATACTGTTTTCGGAGACATAAAACATGCTGAAGGAATCAACATCAGAACAGATATAGTCTCTATATACAATCTTTACTGGGAAATTGTTCAAAATTTTGATGAAAATCTTTCGACTGAAGTTGATTTTGACATTAGGCCATATGTAGACCGCGGACCACTTTACTATCAAGCTATCAACTACGAAAGTTCTTCTTTAACTAATTTTAATGATTTCAGCAGCGGTACGGGTTCGAGTTCCGGCATAGATCTTGAACAAGAAGACAGCCATTCTGGTACGCCTATGAAACATTTTATTGACATAGCCGAAAACACAAAAAATTCAGAAGAAAAAACAGAAATTGTGAATTTAGCAGATTATTACGAATATTTCCCTGTATTTCTATACTATCTATCTGTAAACGAAGAAGAAGATGTATATGATATAGGTTATGATTCAACCGATTTTACAGATTTTTTCAAGATCCCAATAGATGCGAGTCTACAGCTTGAATCGACTGTAAGAAAAGATCATACGGGCAAAGTTGTGTATATAGAAAACTCACCTAAAATAGATGAATCTTTAAACACTTTTAATCTGCATACAGCAAATGGAATCTCTACAGCAGATACTTACACTAAAGATCACCTATATGTATACATGAAATCAAAAGGCATGAGCGAATACGGGATTTTTTCAATACCTTTTAACAAATCAAACGGATATAGGATACATACTGATGAAAATGGCAACAGAATAGACTTGACAGCTCATTTTCCGGCTGAAGAAGGAGCATTTTTACTACATCAAACAGATGAAAACGCGGATGTGTTAGATCTAAAAGTCGATGAGAAAAACAATAATTTGATTGTGATTTATAAAACAGATGATATAGACTCACAAACATCAGATATATATTTAAAAATAATAGACATAGATACTCGCGAAGTTTTGCAAGATTTTATCTTGCACACTATGCAGACTGCGCCTATTAATTCATACAGCAACTCATATATCAGCCTCATAAAAAATTACGACGATTTTTACTATATACTGTTTAATGACGGCACATTCAAAGTCTTGACAGAAAAAGGCGGAGTTTATGAAATATCTCTATTCGGCGACATGAATGAAGTTTATGATATAAATAATCAAACCGACTATACATTTATTCCGGTACCAAACACTGTAGATATCGACTATAAAGATGGTGAAATTGCAATATTATCCTTCGAGCCTAAAGGTGAAGCTCTCAATTTAGCTTTGTTTGACACATCGGGACTCAAATATTTTGCAAACTTGGAAAACGGAGTCATACACAACTTAGACAAAGGAATATATGACGGTGGATATATGTATATAGATGTAGAATTTGATTAAAAAGTTAGTGATTTTTTAGTCACTGTAAGTTGCTATTCACAGTTAACATATGTACCCCAAAGGAAAAAATAATAAACTATGTCGAGGGAAGTTGTAGGTACAGTTTTATTCGCAAAGTCATAACGCAGTATATTTTCAGGGCTAAGCCATAAGATAACTATAACGCTTATAAAACTTCACACAGCATTAATAAAGATTTACTTTTTGTATATTTTTATGGTATTATTACTTTTGTATTTATATATTTTTTCCGTTAAAATTTCAATTAACCGGAATAGCAATTTTTTTACCAAGTGATAAAAATAGAAGAGGAGATAGTTTCGAAAATTACGAAACTTTATATGACATGAACAATAAAAACAAAGGAATTATATTCATCACATTATCTGCGCTAAGTTTTTCTTTTATGAGTCTTTTCATACAATTGTCGGGAGATCTCCCTTCTATTCAAAAAGCATTTTTTAGAAATATTGTTGCTGTTTTTGTAGCACTTATAATAATTAAAAGAGAAAAAAGTGGTTTTAAGTTTAAAAAAGAGAATTTAAAATTTTTCTTGCTACGCTCTATTGCAGGATTAGGCGGTGTAGTATTAAATTTTTATGCCATTGATAATATGTTACTATCTGATGCTACAATAATATTAAAATTATCACCTTTCTTTGTGATTTTATTTTCTTTTTTCTTCTTAAAAGAAAAGATAAAACTATGGCAAGGACTTTCTATTGTAGTGGCCTTCATTGGTAGCGTCTTTATAATAAATCCTGATTTAATTATTGGTTTATTTACAGGTAATATAGGAACTTCTATGAATTCTTTTGATTTTCCCGCTTTAGTAGCGTTAGCTGGAGCGATGTGTGCAGGCATAGCATATACTACTATAAGAAAATTAACAAGTTTAGGTGAGCGCAGTAGTTTTATTGTATTTTTCTTTTCTATGTTTTCAACAATTGCTTTATTGCCATTTTTTATATTTGATTACCATCCGATGACGTTAATACAATTTTTCTATCTAATAGGTGCAGGAGTAAGTGCAGGATTTGGCCAGATTACAGTCACAATGGCCTATGCTAATGCACCTGGAAAAGATATCTCAATTTATGACTACAGCCAAATAATTTTTTCAGCAATACTAGGAATGATTATTTTTCAACAATTTCCTGAAGCAATTAGCTTAATAGGTTATTTCATCATTATGTCTGCGGCTATATTTATGTTTTTAAAGGGCAAAAAAGAAAAATAAATAGGAAATATAGTATTATACTATCCTAGAAATCCTATTTATTTCAATATTGAATTATAACAATTACAGGTACTCCTTAGTAATTGACTTTTCACAACTTGTCATTTCTGACGGAGGACCTGAAAATAGTAATTTACCACCATGTATTCCCCCACCTTCACCTAGTTCTATTACATAATCAGAATTCTTTATCACTTCTATATTATGTTCAACTAATATAACTGTATTTCCTTGATCTACCATATTGTTAAATAAATCCATTAGTTTTTTAGTATCATTTAAATGTAGCCCATTAGTTGGTTCATCGATTATAAAAACTTCGCCTTTTTTACTTAAAAAAGTAGCAAGTTTTATCCGTTGTAATTCGCCTCCAGATAAAGTAGACATAGATTGATTTAGATTTAAATAAGATAACCCTACTTTTTCTAAAGATTCAAGCTTGTTGACAAATTTTTCATCTTTAAAAAAACAGATTGCTTCTTCAACTGTGAAATCCATTACTTCAGCAATGTTTTTACCTTTATATCTATATGCTAAAATTTCGTCATTATATCTTTTTCCATCGCAAATATGGCATATTGTTTCAATAGATTCCATAAAGGACATTTCAGTGATTATAACACCCTTCCCTTTGCAAGACGGACAAGCACCTTTTGAATTGAAACTAAAAAAGCTCTTAGATATTTTATTTTCTTTTGCAAATAAATCTCTTATATTATCAGCTATATCTAAATAAGTTACTGGTGTAGACCGCATATTTACGCCAATATCTTTTTGTCTAATATAAATAGTTTCTTTGTTATATTGGTTAATAAAACACTCAATCAAAGAACTTTTTCCTGCACCTGCTACGCCTACTACAACTGTCAATACATCTAAAGGCATATTTGCGTTTACATATTTTAAATTATGTAAATTAGCATCTCGTATTTCGAAAAACTTATTTGGTTCTCTAACTTCTTTCTTGATATTACTACTAGTATTTAGCATTTTTCCAGTTATTGTATCTGAACTTAAAAGTTCATCGTAAGTCCCCTCAAAGACTACATTTCCGCCTCCTGTGCCTGCTAAAGGTCCCATATCTACGATATGATCTGCTAATTTAATAATTTCTTTATTATGCTCTATTATCAGTATCGTATTTCCCTGATTTTTAAGTCTTTTGAGTGATTTTTTGAGATTATCTATATCTTTGTTGTGAAGTCCAGCACTCGGTTCATCCAGTACATAAACTATATCTGATAGTGCTGAATTTATGTATTTAGCAATCTTAGTTCGCTGCGCTTCTCCACCTGAAAGAGTCGATGTTCCTCTACTTAGTGTTATATATCCAAGGCCTATTTCTATAAGTGCATTAAGCCTTTTTACAAGTTCCTTTTTAATGTCTATAGCCAAAGGATGTTCTATTGATTTAATAAATTCAACTGCTTCTGGAATAGGCATATCTGCCACATCTGTAAAGTTTTTACCATTAATTTTACAACTCCTAATTTTATCATTTAATCTGGTGCCACCACATTTATCACAAGATTTTTCAGTAACCATCTTTTCTAAAGTTTTAGCATGTAATTTGCCCTCTTTAGTATTAATTATACTTCTATACATCCTTGGATAAATACCCTCAAATTTTGCTGATTTAGGCCAATTTGACGGTGGATTTTTAAGCTTTATTTGTGGTGAATACAAAAACAACTCCATCTCTTTTTCATCATAATCTTTAATCTTTTTATCTAAGTCAAATAATCCACTAAAAGCATATCTTTTCCATCTCCATGCGCCTGTAGTAAAAGCAGGATAATTGATTACACCTTCATCATTTAAGCATTTTTCAAAATCTACTAATTTGTGTATGTCTAAATCATTTACAATCCCTAGTCCATCACATCTTTCACATTTTCCAACTGGATGATTATACGAAAAGACATCGGAGTAGCCAACAAAAGGCTCTCCTACTCTTGAAAACAACAGCCTAAGAAACGGATAAATATCGGTATACGTGCCTACTGTCGATCTTGAATTAGAATTTGGTTTCTTTTGATCTATTATTATGGTAACTGGTAAATTTTCAATTTTTTCTACATCAGGTCTACCGTATTTTGGCAGATATTGCTGAACAAAACTTGGAAAAGTCTCATTTAGTTCCCTACCTGATTCAGCAGCTATGGTGTCAATACAAAGTGAAGATTTGCCTGATCCAGACACACCTGTAAAAATTATTATTTCTTTTTTAGGTATTTTAACTGATACATTTTTTAAGTTGTTTTCACGTGCATTTACTATATTGATATATTCTTTTATCATGGTTTCCCCTAGTTAATATTTAATTAAAATTATCAATTTCCCTTTAATTTTTCTAATCTACTCACAATCGATGACTGATGTTAAAAAAAATAACAAAATATTGACGTCTTGTATAGATTGGATTAAGTTGTATGAAGTTTTAGATGTTTAATTTGAAATCGCAAACAGCATCAGTCCTATCGCGTTAGTTCCAAAGTTTGCAAACATATGAATAAGCCACGACATGTATATATTTTCATATTTATCGTTGAAATAATTAAATATCAATCCACCTATAAAAAGTGCCACCATAGATAAGGTAAATACTGTTATATCAAACCAACCTATCATCATTGCCACGTGGTATAATGCAAATGTTAATGAACTGAATATATACGCGAAATTCTTGCTTGTAAACCTTTTTAAAGTTAAAAACGCAAAACCTCTGAAGAAAAATTCTTCGAGTAAAGAATTTGCAAATGAAATATATATTGCAACCCATAAAAAATTGTCTGCACTTACGCCTATATTTTCAGTTAGTGATGTAGTGATATTTGATAGATCAAAAAAACTTCCAAGACCAAGATATCCGCCCAAAATTATTGCAAATACGCTTACACCTACTATTAAGGCTTTTTTTAGTCCTTTTAAATCTATAATAAATAAAGTTTTAAGTTTCAATTGTTTATCGTAAAACGAATAGATAAACGGTAGAATCATAAACAATAGTATCTTGATTGCAGACTTCATCGCATACTGTGGTCTGATCACAGCATCTACATAACCCATAATCACACAACCAAGCGATACTATCAGAATTATTATCAATGAATTATTTTTAGTTTTTTGCATAGGTATACCTCACTGTCTATTAGAAAAAACTTCCCAATTGTGTTACTATTCACGGTCGATATAAGTGTACAAAGGAAAAAATAATAAAATCTGTCGCCGAGTACTCCGATTGGGAAGTTGTACGTTCACTTTTGTTCAGAATCCCCAAAAGATGATAGTCAGGAAAGTCATACCCACGTTGGGGCACTACCTTCACAAAAATTTCACACAACTTAATCCAATCTACATAAGGCTTCCATATTTTATTATTTTTTTCCGTTGAAATTTCATTTGACTTTGAATAGTAACCCAATTGTAGCACTTACATTATATATCATTATTTTTTCCATTGACTTTGCAACACTTTATTTTTTAAACAAGTCACCAAGCGCAGCAAAAGGATTATCTTTTGAAAGTTCTTCTTCTGATTCTTTTTTTAATTTTTGCAAATATTTGTTTACATCTTTTTTGTTTGCACTAGAATTTTCTTTAAACTTCTTTTCAAAAGTTGAAGCTTTTTCTCTAAAGCCACAAGTCCCTGAGCATGCATAATATTTGCCTTCGCCTTCACCTTTTATCAAAAGTTTTTTCTTGCATTCTGGACATCTTGCGTTAGTAGTTCTACTTATAGTTTTTCTACTGCCACACTCTCTGTCTTGACAAACCAACATTACACTATTTTTACCATTTACTTTAAGCATCTGCTTTCCGCATTCTGGGCACTTAGTGTTAGTTATATTGTCATGAACATATCTACTTCCACCAGATTTCACATCATCTATTAAACTACAAGCATAATCTTTCATCTCGTTTAAAAATCTAGTGTCATCAATTTTTCCATTACTAATGCTATCAAGTTTATTTTCCCAGTTTGCAGTTAAAAGTGGAGATTTCAAATCTTCAGGCACAAGTTCTATCAATTGTCTACCTTTTGATGTAGGATAGATATCTTTTCCTTTTTTCTCAATTACAAATGAATTAAAAAGTTTTTCAATTATGTCTGCTCTCGTCGCTACAGTGCCTAATCCACCTGTTTCGTTTAAAGTCTTAGCCGCTGAACTATTTACTTTGACGAATTTATGAGGGTTTTCCATAGCAGACAGCAGTGTAGCCTCATTAAATCTTGAAGGAGGTTTTGTCTGCTTAGTCTCATAATTAATTTGTAATATTTTCAATATATCACCTTTTTTTACTTGAGGCAATAGTTGATCTTTAAGCTCATCTTCCGAATCATCATCTTCCAAATCAAATACCACTTTCCAACCTTTTGATTTTACAACTTTACCTTTAGCTACAAATTTTTCTTCACCTATATTAGCATTAATATTTGTCTGCAAATACTCAAAAGGAGGCAACATCACGCTCAAAAATCTTCTGACTACCAAATCATATATGTTCTTTTCTTCTGTATTTAGCAATGAAAGCTTAGGCATTTCTTCTGTTGGTATGATAGCATGATGGTCTGAAACTTTAGAATCATCAACAAAATTTTTTGAAGCTTTTACTCCTGATTTCAATATGTTAGTAGCAACAGCTTTATATTCACCTATTGCCACTGCTTTTAGTCTATCTGGAATAGTTTTAACTATATCAGTAGATAAAAATCTTGAGTCAGTTCTTGGATATGTCAAAATCTTATAATTTTCATATAATCTTTGCATTATCGATAAAGTTTGTTTCGCCGAATAATTCCATATCTTATTTGCATCTCTTTGCAATTCTGTCAAATCATATAGATTAGGTGCATATTTTTTCTTTAAGCTTTCACTTACATCACTAATTTTACAATCTTTACCCTTCAAATTAGATGCTAACTTTAGAACTTTTTCTTTATCAAATGTCCTATATTGTCCATTTTTATCTATCCATTGCAATGAAAAATCTTTACTTTTTGCATTTATAGTATAATAGTCTTCAGGTTTAAAAGTTCTGATTTCATCTTCTCTGTGCACTATCATAGCAAGAGTCGGTGATTGAACTCTACCTGCCGATAATTGTGCGTTATGTTTGCAAGTTAGCGCCCTTGTTACATTCAAACCCACAATCCAATCTGCTTTAGCTCTACAAACTGCTGCTTTGTACAAGTTTTTATAATGAGAACTAGGTTTTAAATTAGCAAAACCATCTTTTATAGCCTTATCGGTTTGTGACGAAATCCACAATCTTTTTACAGGTTTTTTTACACCTGCCTTTTCTAGTATCCACATGCCGACAAGTTCGCCTTCTCTCCCTGCATCTGTAGCTATTACAATATCTGATACATCTTTTCTATGCAATTGTTTTTTTACTTCATGAAATTGCTTTGAAGTTTTTTTAAGCACTACGAGTTCCATAGGTTCAGGAAGCATAGGTAAAGTTTCCATTTCCCATTTTTTATACTTATCATCATAATCTTCAGGGTCTTGCAAGCCTACTAGATGACCTAATGCCCAAGTTACAACATATTTTTCACCTTCTATATAACTTCCTTTGTTTTGACTACACTTTAAAACTTTAGCCAAATCTCTAGCTACTGAAGGTTTTTCTGCTAGTACTAATATCTTTCCCATAATATTTCTTTTTGTGCTCCTTTAATTTTCCTCTTTATCTAAAAATGGTTGCAACAAGTGCAACCATTTTATTATCATTGTCAATTTCATTATCTAGACAAGCTATCTCCACCTAGATAATTGTACTTATCATCCTCAAGTTCTAATATTTCTGTATGAATAAAATCTGCATTTAACGCTAAAATTAAATTCAGATAGTAAGTATCATCATTATCATCTTTAACTTCTACCATAGTATCTACATGTTTAGGTTGCTCATCATTTAAAACACCCTTGTATGTATTATCTTTCCTAGAATATTCAATTTCTCCATTTTCAAATATAGTAAGTTTGTACTCTCCACTATAAAAATCTCCAATTATAGGTGTAAACCATTTTTCGCTATTTACAGGTTCTTTCCATTTTATTAGCGCATATTCACCTATCGCTAGTCCATCATACAGTACGCCTGGAATTAGAGAAATCATATCAGTACCTTCACTAATAGAAAAATCTATTTCATAGCTAAGACCGTACTCACCTACTCTAATGTCTGCTAAATCCCATTCAGCGTCATAAGTACCTTTTGGTATTGCTTGGCTATGAGTTGTATTTGAGTCTAAATGGCTTGCACCACCATATTGCTCTTTTAATTCGATTTCTAAAGAAAAAGTTCCATCTTCATTAATAACAAGTTTTCCAATATCCATATTTTCATTTTTTTCTCTATCAATGCTGTATTCAAATTCTTCGGTATATTCACCGTCAAAAGCCTTGAAATCTTCAATCTTTAGATCCGAAGTTTCAATAACATATACCCATTCATAATCTGTATCTTCGTATGCAGCAATATTAGTCATTACAGATTTAGTTCCAAATCTTAGTAATACATCTTTATTATCTGTAGTAACTACATTTTCATCAGAAATATTTAATATTTTAACTAGCTCTTCACCATACTTTATTCCATTTTCGTCAACTACTACTTTGTTTTGATCTCCAGCAAATGTATATGTACCATGAAACGGCAATAATTTCTCTGCTATCACTTCATCACTCTGTACTTCAACATTGCTACAAGCTGTAAAAACCAATAAACACAATGCTAATAATGTTAAAATTATTTTTTTCAAACTAATACCTCTATTCATTAAATTATTTTACTAAGTGTTACTTAAATATACATAAATATGTATTCTATAAAGTATACTCTAAATTGCTAAATTTGTCTATACTTTCTGTGTTATCTATACTTTCTGTATCGTCTAGATTTTCTTCTATTTTAAAATCTTCTGTTAATTCTGTTTTTGCTCCCCAATTAATTAAGGAATTATAAAAATTAGCTAGAGTGACAGTTAGATAAGGATCTATCCAAAACAAAGCAATTCCTAACGAAAAAACACATAATAGATAGCCTATAAAAAAACTTAAAAGCAGTTTAAAATATTCTAATTTTTTTCCATTCATATAATGCTTACTCATCGTAATTGCATCGTTTGCTGAAATAGTAAAATCATCTAACAATATAAAATATGTTTGGCTATATGATATCGATTTAATAATCAACGGTATATACAACGGAAAAGATAGAAATAAAGCAAAATAAAAATTCATAGGTCCAAGTAAAACTAATAAATAAGCATACGGTATAGCAAAAATAAGTGTCCATAAAATTTTATAAATTGCTTGCAATGCTGCTACAAATAATATTTTAAAAAATCTTCTCATAGTTGAAAATCCATTAAAAATTTCAGTGTAAACAGTATTTTCATTTCTAGATATCAAAAGACAGTAACTAGTATACCCAAACGCTATAACTTGAATAAAAAGTCCAACAGCAACACCTAATACTTCATAACTAATCGTTGATTTGTTTTCTTCTATTTGTTGTGTAAAGTAATAAATTACGCCATCTAAATCAAAACCAAAAATCATAAAAATGCTTAAAATTACTAAACTATATTTTATAAGCGTCGCAACGGCAGGCTTAGTATTAGCTAAATTAATTGATGCTTTAGCATTGTTTTTTAATTCAACTCTATCAAATTCTCTCATAATACTCCTTTTTTTATTTATGTCTTATATTAAATATATATTAAAAATAATATTAAGTCAATATGAGTAATTTAAAATTACTAAATTTTTCAAAATAAGTGTTGACATCTTAATTTTAGGTACGCTATAATACAAAATATATAATTTTTTTATGAAAGGGCTACTGCCATGACGACATTAAAAGTATTTGAAATTAAGAATTACTTTTTCTATTATAGCTTTGTTAACTATTTTAACAAGGCATCTTTGTCGTGTTTCGGTAGCAATGCATAAATTATCACTTTGATAAGAATGTGTGCCCGTAGCTCTACAAAGAGCCACGGGTTTTTTTTATTTATTAAAAGAATGGAGAAAATATTATGATTATTGTATTAAAAGAAAATCACAGTCAAGAACAGTTTGAATCTCTAAAAGATTGGCTCGAAGAAAAAAATTATTCACTACATATAAGCCAAGGTACTTCAAGTAAGCTTATTGGAATTATTGGAGATACTTCTATATTAGATATTAATCTTCTCCAATCAAATGAAATTGTCGAAACAGTCAAACGTATACAAGAACCTTATAAAAAAGCTAATAGAAAATTTCATCCAAACGATACTATAATCGAGTTTGAAAACGGAGTAAAGATTGGTGGTGGAAATTTTGTTATGATGGCTGGGCCCTGCTCTGTTGAATCAAGAGAACAAATTATCGAAATAGCGGAATCTGTAAAGAAAAGCGGAGCTACTATTTTAAGAGGTGGTGCATTTAAACCACGAACTTCACCTTACGCTTTCCAAGGAATGGGAGCAGATGGATTAGAATTGCTACTAGAAGCAAAAAAACAAACAGGACTACTAATAATATCTGAAATAATGGATATTCGTAATTTACACCTATTCGAAGATGTAGATATTATACAAGTTGGCGCAAGAAACATGCAAAATTTCTCTATGTTAAAAGATTTGGGCAAAATTAATAAACCTATTTTGTTAAAAAGAGGTCTTTCTAATACAATTGAAGAATTATTAATGAGTGTTGAATACATCATGGCTAACGGAAATTCAGATATTATGCTTTGCGAACGTGGAATCAGAACTTTTGAAACTGCAACAAGAAACACATTAGATTTATCTGCTATACCTGTATTAAGAGAAAAAACACATCTTCCTATTATAATTGACCCAAGCCACGCTACAGGACATTATAAATACGTACCTTCTCTTTCTCTTGGCGCTGTAGCAACTGGCTGCGACGGATTGATTATAGAAGTTCACAATAATCCGGAGAGAGCTCTTTGTGATGGTGCGCAATCACTCACACCAAAAAAATTCGAGAAACTTTCGAAAAATATCTTAAAATTAAAAGAAACTGTAGATTCTTTTAACTAACTGGTGAAATTATGAAAATACTTAAAAAAACTATATCTACTGTTGGTGTCGTTGGATTGGGATTAATTGGAGGATCTATTGCAAAATCAATAAAATCAAGAACAAATTGTAAAATTGGAGCATTTGATATAAATGCAGAAACTCAAAAAAAATCTATGTCTGATAAAATAATTGATTTTAACTTAGATGAAACTACATTAAAAGATTGTGACGTTTTAATTATCTGTTTATATCCAAGACAAACAATTGATTATGTAAAAGAAAATCTAAAACATATAAAAAAAGATACATTAATAGTCGATTGTGCTGGAGTTAAAGAAAATATATGTGAAGAATTGTCTAAGCTTTGCTATAACAATAGCTTGAATTTCATAGGAGCACATCCGATGGCAGGTCTCGAAAAATCAGGATATAACTACTCTAGTGATCAATTATTTAACAATGCCTCTATGATTTTATGTGAGGATGAATTTACTGATGCTCTAAGCCTAAAGATTGCAGAAGAATTTTTCATAACAATAGGTTTTAAGCAAGTTACAAGATCTACGCCTAATGAACACGATAAGATAATTGCTTTTACTTCTCAGCTTGCTCATGTCGTATCTAATGCTTATGTTCAAAGCGAACAAGCACAAGTGCATATGGGATTTTCTGCAGGAAGTTATCAGGATTTGACTCGTGTAGCATATTTAAATGAATTTATGTGGTCCGAGCTCTTTATAGAAAATAAGAAACCTCTAGTAAAAGAAATTCGTGGATTAATTTCAAGACTTGAAGAATATGCAAGTTTAATAGATAGTGATGATATCGATGCTCTGCGTGAAGTTCTAAAAAAAGGCAAACTCATCAAAGAATCTATAAAGTAGCTCCCAATCGGAACGGTCTTTACCGTTCCCTACATTGAACTTTGGGTGTCATCATAATTTGAACTGTGAGTAGTAATAAAAAATATAATGGTACATTATTACTTGCATAAAAGTTAGTACATTGGTATAATTAGCATATGTGTAACACATACAAAAATATAATTTTGAGGTGTAAAATGAAAAATTTTATAAAAGTATTATTTTTATCTTTAATTTCGTCTCTATCTGCTATTAGCCTTGCTTTCGCTGATGTTGTATGGGCTCCAGAACCAACGGGTTCTTCTGGTGCCTGGCTTATTATAGCAATACCTGTTGCAATTCTAGTTGCAATAATAGGTTTAATCACCTTATTAATTGTTTTAATCAAAAAGATAAAAGGTAAATAATATGCTTCTTTTGAGTTTTTCACATTTTGTGGTAGATTTTATGTGCGCTTTTTTAGTTGCTAATTTAACACAAAGCAACTTAGCATTAGCACTAGTATTTTATAACTTTTGTGCGTTTGCCTTGCAAATGCCACTTGGGATAATTGTCGAGAATAACTTTCCACCATTAAAAGTCGCTTCTGTCGGTCTATCGATAGTGCTTTTTAGTTGGTTGTTTTTAGATTATGCTATGCTCGCACTGATTTTAGCAGGTATTGGCAATGCTCTCTTCCATTTAGGTGGCGGCCTGTCTGTCATGAATAAAAGCAGTTTAGCCTCTCCTTTAGGCGTATTCATCGCGCCTGGTGCATTAGGGATCTATCTCGGTTCGATTTTTGTCACACCACATAAAATTTTCTTGTTCGTCATACTTTTTGTGCTCATAGCCCTTTTGTGGATAAAAAAAGAAGCAACTTATACTACAAATATTTCGCCTAAAGAATTCTCTGGTAGAATCTTAGCGATGGCAGCACTTTTTACGGTGGTTGTATTAAGAGGATTTTTAGGCGTTTTACCTGCATTTACTTGGAAATCTGAATGGAGTCTACCTTTTGTTTTAGCAGTAGTTTTAGGGAAAATGATAGGTGGATATCTTTCTGATCGTTTTGGAGCAAAGAAAGTTGGAATAATTAGTCTTTTAATCTCATTTGTATGTTTTTTTTCAATGGACAACCCTATACTTGGACTTATAGGTATATTGGCATTTCAAACTACTATGCCTATTACACTTTGGGCTATATCTAGAATTACAGCTAAGGGATTTGGATTCGGACTTTTGACATTCGGACTCTTTGTCGGAAGCATACCTATATTTTTAGGTTTGAGTTTACCTATACCCCTACCCGTTTTAGTTGCTGTGTCTTTAATCGTCTTTGTATTTGGAATGAAAAAGGAGATATCGCAATGATTTTTATATCTTTAGTCGGTTCTCTTCTTCTGACACTATTAATAGAGGTACCTATTGCACATTTTCAAAAAATACCGATAAAATTAGCGGTTTTAGTAAATGTGCTCACTAATCCCATAGTTGTTATCACGTATCATTTAGCTACATATTACAGTTTTCCTATAGTACCGATATTGGCGGTTTTAGAAGTAAGTGCGGTACTTGTGGAAGGATATCTTTATAAAGGTAGTCATAAGCATCCTTTTATATTTTCCATATGTGCAAATTCCATATCTTTCGGGATAGGACTGTTGTTGTGAATTAGGAGTTATGAATTAGGAATTTTTGGTAGAAAAACCCTTTGGGTTTTTCGGGAACTGTCATCTGTATATATCCTTTTTTAAGAGCGGGTAGCAGATAATTATCTCTAAATGTCGCTCTATGTTTTATATTCAACATTTCCATCAATTCTTTAGTGGCATATTCACTGTCTCCCATTATGCTCATCAATTTTCCAACTTGTTCGGCTACTTGTTCGGTTACTTGTATTTCTTGTAAAGCTTTATAGATAATTTCTAACAAAAATTCCACAAACTTACCTGAGTCACTGTTTTTATCACATTCGCCTAAAACACTGTAATATTTCGCTTGTTGCTCTTTGATTAAAGTATATTTTAAGGACGACCGAAAGTCGTCCTTACATCTTGTGATTTTTATGATCTAATCTAATCAGCATTTATAAACTGCAAATTCCCGCTTATTGTGTTTGCGTTTATGATAGGCTCATTATTATTAATTGTAGAAATATTGCCATTTACTGTAATTTTTCCTGAAACAGTTTCGAGTTTGGCAGAAATTTCGTCTATACCTTTTAACTTTATAATCACACCACCAGAAACACTGTCTACTTCTACTTCTTCAGTATTTTCATCTGCAATCAAAGTCGATTTTCCGCTTATTGTATCTATAGATATTTTGGGTGAAGGCTCGTGAATTTCAATTTTTCCCGAAACATTGTCTATTTTTATCTCTTTTTCTACGCTAGAAAAAATTTCTATACTTCCACTAGTTGAATCTACACTGATTTTTTCTGCATTTTTATTACGCAAAATTATACTTCCCGATATGCTGTCTAATTCATAACTATACATGCTATCTTTAGGCACCAATACTCTTACGACTCCGCTTTCTGAGCCGAAATTTTTAAAACTATTAACATTTTGAATGATATTTAATTCGTAATCATCTACTTCATATTTCATGTCAGCATCTCCCGAGAAACTCAAAATTACGCTGTTTAAATCATGTTCATCTATTTCTATTTCAACATTTGCAGTCGAAATTTCAATTTCTTTAATGTTTTCAAACTCATACCTTTCATTCTCTGATATCTCAGCTGCGTCTGCCCCTAAGAAATCATTTTGCTTTATAAATCTACCATTAAACATAAAATCAAACGAACCATTAATAGAGAAAACTATAAATGCTATGGCTAAAACAAGTGCAACTATTAAAATTGCAAGCTTGAATTTTAAATAACTTCTTTCTGTCATAACTAATCCTCCTTAGTTTGAGAGAGTTTGTAAAGAGTATCGATTATTTGACTTAAAAGCGCTGCTAAAGGCCAGATTATCCAAGAGATATGCCACATGCCAAATATAAAACTCCAAGCTAAGTAACTTAAAGTAACTATCGACCAGTACAATGACATAAACAATTTGAGCGTTCTTCCCATTGGAGTACGATAATCATAATATTCTTCCTCTTCTTCGTCTCTTGATTTGAGTTCCCTTGGAGTTGATGAAGATGCGTATACGTTCAATCCAACACCCAGAGCTATCAATACAAGCATTATCACGAGGCCTATATCGGAATTCATTCCTACTGAATTAGAGCCTATCAGTACTGCGGGCCCTAATATAAACAACATTGTTGCAATAGCTCTGTATTTTGCGTTTCTCAATCTGTAATAATCTTCTTTTTTAGAAAAATCTTCTGTAGGTGTTATTTCTTTTAACATTTCATCTACATCACCAAGATTTGATATAACGAGGCTGTATGCCTGATTTTCACTCTTTCCTTCTCTTATGTAATCATTGTAGCGCTCATTCATATTTGATAATATTTCCTCTTTTAATTCAAGCGCTTTTCTTGTCTTTGGTAGATCAGAAAAAAGCACTTCCACATAATTTTTAATTTTACTATTCATAAGTATTACCTATCCTTCCTATGTTTATTTTAATAATGTGTCAATCATAATTTTGGCACGATTCCAATCTTCGAAATTTTCTTTATATAAAGCTTTTCCTTCATTAGTTATCGTATAATACCTTCTTCTAGCCCCCGTGTTTTCGTCTCCCCAATATGAGACTATAAAGCCACCCGATTCAAGTCTTCTAAATGCCGTATATAAGGTAGCTTCTTTTAATTCGAATTCATTTTCGGTTGCATTTTGAATGAATTTATTTATTTCATATCCGTAGCTATCACCTTTGTAAAGCTGTGCAAGAATGATAGTATCAGTGTAACCGCGAATTACATCTGATATCAATAACATTTGATCACCTCCATGTGTTCGTTATATATATAATATAACAAGATACCTCATCTGTCAAGGTATATAATTAAAAAAAATCCACCATTTATTTAAATGGGTTTGATTTTGGGATTTTTTCGCTGTTTTCGAGTAAAAATGAAAATTTTTTGACAAAAAAATCAATGATATAATTAGAAGAAAAGCACAGCATATAGCGATCTTTTGCCTGTGCGCCGACGAATGTTTTAGCATATAGTGCAGTTTGCCCGAGGTTTATTTCAGGTTTCTTTTTAAGGATTCCCTCTTTGATTATAAACAACAGCATATTGTAATATAAATCGTATTTTTTCAGATAGTTATAATCCATCCCACCGAATATAAAATCAAACTCATCTTCGTCGCAATATGTTGAAGCAAATGATATTGGTATATTGTCTTTATAAAAAACAAAATTTTCTAACTCCTCATTTTCAAAAAATGATTTAGGAAGCGTCTCTAATTTAAATTCGCTTTTTTCAAGAACATTTAGATATAGTTTATATAGATTGTCATCAAACTCACGTGGCGATATTTTTCTCACATCTATTTCTTCAAATGCGAGCAAGGCTTTTTTTATTCTTCTTCTGTGATTACTTCTTAGAGCATTCAGATATTCTTCAAAAGTCGAAAATTTATTTTCAAACATAGTACTATGTAAAGTTTTTCCACAAGCAATGCCTTGTGGCAATTTTTTCATTTTCTCGGAATCTAAATTTAATATAAGAAAATTACCTTTTTTCTTTTTAAAATCTTTTATAAGCATGTTTAAATCACCTTCATAACCTTGTTTATCAACAGATGCAGGAGGCGCTATGATGGTAAACGGAATCTTCAAACTCATATTAGAAAATGTGAGCACATCTAATTTCATATCATAAAATGTACAGCTATAATCATCTGTCTGAGCAAAATAAACTTTACGTTCATCCGAAGAACATGTTTCTATCATTTTTTTACTCAGCCATAAACTATTTAAAAGTTTTTTCATATATATAGAATTCCTTATAGTCATTTTTTGCATATCTTTTGGTCACACTAAGCGATTGATGATTTGTCTCGATAATCCAACTACTTATGATTTTATTTATCGACTTAGGTATTGAATGTATAGCTTTATGAAACAGTAGCAAAACTAAGCCATATTGTCTATATTCGGGCAAAACTCCTATCTCCATGATTTTTATTGTCTTATATTTATTAAATAAAGAGCGAATTACAGTTTTAATTCCTATTTTTTCGCCACGTTTGACATTTTCATTGAAATCTGGATATAAAAACATAAATCCGACATCTTTTCCTTTATGGGTCACAAATATGATGTTTTCCTTTTTCAATACTGTTTTGAAGTCACAAAACATATCAAAATCTTCAGAAATTTCTCTGTTATAATAATAAGGATGTTCACTAAATATTATATTATTAAGCGAATTATATCTTTTAATTGTATTTTCATAGTCCTTTTTGAAATCTCCAAATTCAGTTTCAAATCTTTTGAAAATCTTTTGAAATTTAGTTACATCTTTATCTATTTCGTGTTTTGCGTTTTGATGGCTTCCCGTAAAACTTTTAAAGCATATTTTATCTAATTGTAAAAAATAATCGTGATAATATTCTTTACACATATTTTCTGAAAAACTTAATTTTTCGGCCTTTTTAGGAAATCCGACTGCATTGTTGATATGTCCGTCTATTCCTATAGTCATTTTTTTAGCACCGTGTTCATTTGCCATTTTTTCTGCATACAAAAGCAATTCATTTACATACAAATCAGCATTTTTCAACGCCTCAAAAAAACTTATAAAGAGAGTTTCTTTAGCATTTTTATGTATGATAAGCAGTGCCGATGCGTACGTTGTGCCATCATCGTCGCAAAATTTCACAAATTCTTGTATTGAATTTTTTCTAAAAGACATTTTTTCATCATTTACTAAAAACAGTAAATCAGATTTATTGTCTTTAAAGTTTTCGTCGTTTTGATAGATCGATTTATAAAATTTAAAATGCTCATCCATATTTGTTTTATATATTTTCATTTCGACTCCTCAAATAATATTCGGTGTTATTCCTCTTTTAATTTGATACCTGTAATATAGATTTATGTAGAAATAAAAAATATACTTCAAAGGTGTTTTCATAAAATTTACATTTAATAATGTACGTTTTGTAATGCTTTTAAGCGAAAATACTCTTTTATATAAGTTCCAATATTCATTAGTCAATTCTTTTTCAGTCATATTTTTTGGCTTATGCACAGCAAAAGCACCATTATACTCATACATATCAGAAGATGTGATCCGCCCTGCTTTTATCATATTATCATAAAAAACAGTACCAGGAATCGGAGTCAAAATATAAAATCTCGGCACAGTAATCTCATTTTCAACTATAAAATCATGAGTTTTCCTTATGCTTTCAATCGTATCTCCGTCTGCACCTATGACCATTTCAGTAGATACATCTATACCATAAGACTGTATTTTTTTTATCTGTTCATTATACCTTGATACTTTAGCCCAACCCTTAGACATAGATTTTAAACTCTCTTGTGATATGCTTTCAAGTCCAAAAGATAGTGATATACATCCACTCTTAGCTACTGCTTTTAGCATCTCTTCATCATCTGCAATCGAAATTTCACATTGAGAAAGCCATGTCATACCTAATTTTTCTATTTCTTTGCAAAGTTTTAGCATATATTCTCTATTTGATAAAATGTTGTCATCCAATAATAAAAATTTCTTGTATCCAAGTTCGCGTACCTTATTGATATCACGCATGACATCTTCTACAGTACGTCTCATATATCTATTTTTGTAGAGACAGTAAACAGAACAAAATGAGCAAGAATTCGGACAACCTCTACCTGCTTGCACTGGCAAAAAATCGCCTATTTTTTTGCCCTCAAAAACTTCATATTTCGGTAAAGGATAAGACAGTTCTGATAAAGGCATATCATAAAATTCTTGTAAATTGCCGTTTTTAAAGTCTGTTAACATTTTTGGAAAAGAGATTTCAGCATCTCCGATTATTACGCTGTCACAATATTTTTTTGCTTCAGAAGGCATTAGGCTCGCCATATATCCACCCATCACAACTGTTTTCCCGCGCGATTTATACTCTTTTGCTATATCAATACTTCTAACTATTGCATGTCCCATTCCAGAAATTAAAATTATATCTGCATCTGTACCAAAATCAACGTCTTCTATAGTTTCTAAAACACATTCAAATTCGTCATCTGGACAAAGAGCTGCTAATATTGCAGGAGCAAGTCCGACAAAGTACAATTTAGATTTTTTGATTAAATGTTTACCATTATAATAAGGTGTTGATTGGATAAAATATATTTTCATCAGTTTTTACCTTTCATCATTCTTTTTAGATAAGATGTCAGCATGTTTTTATAAAAATCAATATCCATAAAATCATATATCCCGCTTTTTTTAGCTATTTTAAACAATTTCAAAAACAAATCGTAATAATAGAAATAAAATTTTTCGCGAGAAATCTTTTCAGGATCTAAGACTAAATGCAAAAAGTCGTATTCTTCGACATCATCAGATGTGATGCGATCTTTGTATTCTTCATATAAAGGAGTGCCCGGTATCGGCGTAAAAACAGAAACTGTTACATATCTAAGCCCAGTTTTAAGCACAAAATCATAAATTTTTTCAAAATATTCTTTATCAGCATCTATGCCTGCAATCATAAGAGCAATTAAATTAGCTCCGTTATTTTCAACTATCTCTATACAACGCCTATTATCGTCCATACTCGTCTGTTTATTCATACTCTTAAGCTCATCGTCGCTCACAGCTTCAATTCCGACCAAGAAATACTTAAATCCTACATCGATAAGCATCCTCACTATATCTTCATTTTTAGAGATAAAATCTGCTCTTGCATAGCATATGAAAGTTTTATTTATGTGATTTTCTCTTATTAGGTTTGCAAATTGAATTATCCTTTCTCTGTTTACCAAAAAATCATCATCCACAATTTGAATATTATCACTCGGTATAGTCTTTATTTCCTCTATCACCTTCTCTATGTCTCTCGTACGATATTTCCCACCCGCAAGTAGCGTGCAGTAACAAAAATTGCAGTTATATGGACAAGAAAATGCAGTTTTAACGCTAGCAATTTCACTTAAATGCAAGTATTTATAGTGATGTTTATTTTTCGCAAAAAAACTTCTGTCAGGTACAGGTAGACTGTTTATGTCTATAGGCTTTATTTCATTTACCACGTATTCATCAGCATTTTTATAGACCAAACCGTTGATATTTTCTAATTTTTCGCCTTTTAGCAGCGCCGATAAATCTGATATACCTTCACTTCTATATATATAATCTACAAATTTATCTTTCATACGCTCATAATTCAATTGAGCGTGAACGCCACCGACTACAGTAATTATATCGGGATTTATTTCCTTTGCAATTTTCGAATATTTTAGCATGAGTTTTTCCTGTGTTATATATCCAGATATCGCTATAACATCAGGTTTTTCACGCAGAATTGTATCTTTAACAGAGATTTTTTCTATAATCCCATCGTAAATATAACAATCAAACCCATCTTTACTAAGTACAGTATAAATATATTCAAGTTCTAAAGGCTCATTGTCTAAAATGTTGATGAAACTGAGCGTGTTAGGAGCTTGCGGTCTTACGAGAAGAACTTTCATCATTTGGTTCCCTCCTTAGTATGTTTTTCACATAAACACCAAGTAAAGATTTAAATCCCAATGTCATTTTTATACTGTTACTAAGTGGTATGTTTTTTCTTACATATTTTAATGAGTGACGATTTAAATTTACTTTTATTGCGAGCAAAAGCACTTGTGTATAAAACTGTTTCAAAGACATTTTCGACGGTTTTATCAAAACATCGCCAAAATTCCATTTGTCATAGTCTTCCATAGAGTAAATCAATCTATCTTTATATTCGTCGTAAAGAGGTGTTAGTGGGTGTGGCACAAGAGGCGAAAAAGTTATAAGCTCAGGTTTTAGGTCTTCTATGTACTTAAGCATTCTTTTAAAATCTGATTTAGCCCAATCAGGATGTATTATAAATGAGCACCAACATGCGATATCATTTTTGTGAAGCAATTCTGTAGCAATCGCATTTTCGTCTACTGTAGCCGCTTTATTGTATTCTTTTAATCTATCGTCATCAAAAGCTTCATAACCGACAATTACAGCCATCAAACCTACTTTATTAAGTCTTTTGAGCAAATGTGGCTTCTCTAAAATACTATTGACACTGCCATAGCACATATACTGTTTTTTTATGCCTTGCTCTTCTAAAAGTTCACAAAATCGCAAGAGTCTTTTTTCATTTATGAGAAAATCATTGTCACAAATCATAACATAAGGTTCTTCTAAATCTCTAATTTGTACTACTATTTCTTCTATATTGATTTCAGACACTTCAGAGCCTTCTAATTTCCATCTTACGCAAAATTTACATTTATTTCTGCAACCATAAGCTGTTTGTAAAACTGCGCAAGGCTTAAATCCAATATATTGATAATTTTTACGATATTTTTTTGTGGATTCTCTGTCGGGAACTATATATTCGTTTCCATGCACAATATCAGGACTCTCGAATTTTTGAGATTTTGAATGCACACCAGCTAAAACTTCAGGCAATTTTTTTCCTTCGATTTCATCCAATATTTGTTTCAAATTAGCTTTAGTCGTGGACTTAAACACATAATCAACTTCTTCTGAAAAAAATGAATTTGGGAAACAAGTCGCCTGCACTCCACCTATAAATACCCTAATATTCAAATCAAATTGCTTTGATTTCTTTGCTATTTCAAGCACATTCACAACATCTGTACACTGTGAAGTGACTCCTACAATGTCCGGTTTAAAATCTTCAAGATATGTTTCTAATTTTGATTTTGGTTCCGCCATAAAATCAACCAACAACACTTGATGATTCAGTTCCTTTAATATCGAAAATACACATTCGAGACCTAAAGGTTCTCCGAACATAAAATTCTTAACAGTAGTTATATTTTTATTAACCCAAGGCCTGACGAGTAAAATTTTCATACCGTACTACCTTCCTTTGATTATTTTTTTGATGTATTGAAAAGTTATTGCACCTGCGCCTACAGAAAGCTTTAAAGTAGTTTTAAATCCATATTTTTTGATCATATATACTATATTTTCAAAAGGTAATGTTATTTTGTAATACAATTTAATTATCTCAAAATAGTATTGTCTGATTGATATTTTTTCAGGTTTTACTACAAGATGAGCCATATCCCATTTTTCGTGTTCACTGTATGGAATAATTAATTTATCTTTATATTCATCAAAATATTTTGTGCCTTTCATAGGTGTAAATGGTTGAAGGTTTACAAAAACCAATCCTAATTTTCTTATGTAATTATATAAATTTTTAAAATCTGATTTATCCCAATCAATTCCTAAAATAATAGTAGCATAACATTCTATATCGTATTTTTGCAAAATTTTAACAGCTTTCTCATTGTCGTTCAAATCAGATTTTTTGTTGTATTTGTCAAGTTCCTCTTGTCTTGAAGCCTCTATGCCGACTATCACAGCACTTAAGCCTACACTCTTAAGCAGCTTTAATATGTCTTCATTGTTAGCGATAAAATCTGCCCTGCCATACACCAAAAAATTCTTCTTTATCCCTTTTTCTTCTAATTTTTCAGCAAAATAGATTAATCTTTTTTTATCAAATAAAAAATCATCATCTACTATATATACTTCTTTTTGCTCTATTCTTTGAAGCTCGTCTATGACATCGTCAACGTCTCTGGGTAAGTACGGTGATATCTCTTTACAGAAGCAAAAATTGCAGTTGTATGGGCAACCAAGCGATGTTTTAATGAGCGCACAGTGATTTGCAAAAAGATAATAATATTTATCTTTATATTTGTCAACAGATTTTCTATCAGGCAAAATTCCCTCAAAACTATCGATTGAAAACAACTCATAAAAATCTCTTTCGCTTCTACATACTATATCTATATTTTCATCTAAAAAATCCTCGGGACATACTGTTGCGTGGACTCCGCCCACATAAACTTTAATGCTAATATCTATTGATTTAATAGTTTTTGCATAATCTTTTACGACTCCGATATGGCTTATGTAGGCAGTTATGCCTACGATGTCAGGTTTGAATGAAAGTATATGCTTATCAAGAGAAGATTTTTCTAAAATCATGTCTAAAATCTCAACGTCGTGATTATGCTTTTTCAAAACAGATGTAAGGGTCATAAGTTCAAGCGGTTCACAAACCATAACACTTTGCAAGCCTATCGTATCCTTATGCGGTTTAGGTCTAATTAACAATATTTTCATTTTTAGGCTCCAATACAAATCCATATATAGAAGGCATAAACATCTTCTTTTTTATTAAAAAGACATCAACTGTGTCAAAATGTTTTTCGCTCATCTTCAAGAAATCTTTTTTCGACAAATAGTCGGCTTTTTCTGCTGTGAATTCAACAAAAAACATAACAATTTTGTCATAGATTGAATTTTTACTCGCTTGCACAAATATGATTTTTCCGTTTTTATTTGTGAGTTTTGAAAATTTCTCTAAAACTTTCTCTTTATCGTTATAATAAGGAAATGAATGACAACAAGTTATGATATCAAACTTCTCTAAATTTTCGTAATCATGTACATCGCATACTCTAAAATTTATTCTATCATTTTTGTCTATTGCAATCTTTATCATTTCTGATGATTTATCAATTCCAAAAAAATGTGCTTTTTCGTATTTTTTGTAGACTACGTTTAGAAGCTCTGCTGTCGCACAGCCTGCATCGAGCATTTTAAAACTATCTTCCTTTTTATAAAGTTTTTCTATGTATTTTAACACTGCCTCCCGTGTAGGAGAAAGTGAATATTTTTGCACCCATAAGTCATCATACTTTTTAGCTAATTTATCCCATACACTTTTCATTTGATCTCCTTGTACGTTAGTTACAATAATTTTGCTACAAATAAAACACTTACCATTATCATTATATCAATCAAAAAATGTAAAATCAACAAAAACAAGCATATTCTACATTTTATTTTCAAAAAAACCTCCTAATCGCTAATAGATTAAGAGGTTTAATTTCATTAAAACTTTATAGGTGAGTTATTTAGATGTTATTTGTGATTTCAACTTGTTCTCAGTCATTATCTTTATCATCGTCATCATCTTCTCTGTCGTCGTCATCGTCGTCATCGTCGTCATCGTCATCATCATCATCGTCATCGTCATCATCGTCATCATCATTATCATCATCGTCATAGTCATCACCCTTCACATCATCATATAATTCGTCTTTATCATCATCCATGTCATCATCTAAATCTTTTTCAGATTTGATTATTTCGCCTGTTACTGCATTTATTTCATATTCATATTCTACACCGTCTTTTTTGAACTCTATATCATAATCTGATACATCATCATAGTCATCTTCTACGTCTAATTCATTTTTTTCAACTGCTACATTTTTAACACCAGCATGTCCTAAAGCTATTTCTAATGCTTTTTCTTTTCCTATATAATCTTCCGAGTTTACTACTTCATCTTTATCGTCATCCATGTCGTCATCTAAATCTTTTTCAGATTTGATTATTTCGCCTGTTACTGCATTTATTTCATATTCATATTCTACACCGTCTTTTTTGAACTCTATATCATAATCTGATACATCATCAAAATCATCTTTAATGTCTAATTCATTTTTCTCTACTACTACATCTTTAACTCCAGCATGTCCTAAAGCTATTTCTAATGCTTTTTCTTTTCCGATATAATCTTCCGAGTTTACTATTTCATCTTTACCATCATTCATGTCATCCTCTAAATCTTTTTCAGATTTGATTATTTCACCTGTTATTGCATTTATTTCATATTCATATTCTACACCGTCTTTTTTGAACTCTATATCATAATCTGATACATCATCATAGTCATCTTTAATGTCTAATTCGTTTTTCTCTACTACTACATCTTTAACGCCAGCATGTCCTAAAGCTATTTCTAACGCTTTTTCTTTTCCTATATAGTCTTCTGTGTTTTCTTTCATTGCTGTTTCGCTTCCGAAAAATTTATTAAACAAATCTTCAAAGAAGTTTTCCATTTCGATGTTTAACCCAAATGATTCTATAGCACTTACAAAATAATTTCTAAACCCTAATTCATTTTTTACTTCATTTTCTTTTTCTGTTGCATATACTCCAGTAAACATTCCTATTGTCATCGCTCCTGCGATTGTTAGTGCACCTATCTTTACACTCAATTTTTTTCCATTTAAATTTTTATTTGTCATAATAATCACTTTCCTCTCGATTTTTTATTTTATAGTTGGATATCCTATTTTTATTTTTAGCTTAATTTGCTATTCATAAGGTTAATGCATCAGGAGTATATTTTATTGCAAAGAAATTTGAAAAATTTTTAATTATTTTAATTTAAATTAAAAAAACCTCTATATTTCAACACGTAGAGGTTTCAAAAATAATTCAAACTATGCTATTTTATTACAGGTTTTATCTGAATTGGGATTAAATTTCATTAATCTGCAGCAGATATTTTTTTTGAGTTATCGTTTTGTTCTTTCTTTTCTAAATTTTCTCTTGCAACTGCCAACATTAATTTTATGCGATTTTCTTGATTTACCCTAGTTGCACCTGGATCATAATCTATCGGCACTATATTAGAAGTAGGATGAATTTCTTTTATTTTTCTAACCATGCCTTTTCCAACTATATGATTTGGCAAACACCCAAAGGGTTGTGCACAAACAATATTTTCATATCCTTGTTCTATTAATTCCATCATTTCAGCAGTTAAAAGCCATCCTTCACCCATTTTACAACCATATCCAATTATAGGCTTTGCTAATGATTTCATATGCTTAAACGTAGAAGGAGCTTTAAAATTGCTTTCACTCAACACACTAATCATAATTTCCTCATACTTTAAGAAGAAAGTTAAAATAGTATCGAGAAGTTTTTCAGTAATCATATTTCCGCCATAAAGCTTAATATCATCCAGCCTAGTTTCTATGCAATAAAGAATAAAACCTAGCAATCCTGGAATCATTACTTCACAGTTTTCAGAATGTAAAAATTCCTCTAAGCCATTATTAGCAACCGCAGAATATTTAACATAAATTTCACCAACTATTCCAACTTTAACTTTATTTGATTTGATTATTTCTATATTTTCAAAATCTAAAACTATCTGTCTTAAATAATTCTCAACTTGTTTATTAGTCAAAGCTTGTTTTTTATGTATTTTTTCTGATAAAAAGGCAACCCACTTGTCTACGCAATTTTGACTAGACCCCTTTATTTTCTCATATGGTCTTGTTTGGTTATGTAAAAGCATTAGCATATCTCCATACACTATCGATACTACAGCCTTTCTTAACAATGATAAACTCAGCTTAAAACCACTATTTTTTTCAAGCCCTGAAAAATTTATAGAAATAACAGGAACATTTGACATGTTTGCATTTTCTAATGCTTTTCGCAATAGATGTATATAATTACTAGCACGACAACCACCACCAGTTTGAGTCATTATCAATGCAGTTTTATCGACATCATAATTACCACTTTTTAATGCGCTAATCATCTGCCCTATAGTTACTAGTGCAGGATAACAAGTATCATTATGGACATACTTCAAACCTTCTCCAATTATATTACGTTCTGTCGTAGTCAACAGTTCCATATCGTATCCTAAGCTTAAAAACAGCTTTTGCAAAATTTTGAAATGTATATCACACATGTTTGGAAAAAGAATTTTGTGTGTTTTCTTCATTTCTTTAGTAAATTCAATTCTTTCCATAATTAATTCTCCTTAGAAACAGCTGCAAACAAACTTCTCAATCTAATTTTCACAGCACCTAAATTAGTGATTTCATCTATCTTTATTTGAGTATAAATCTTAGAATGAGTTTCTAAAATTCTTCTTACTTCATCTGTTGTTATCGAATCAACGCCACATCCGAAAGATACAAGTTGAACTATATCTATTTTATTATAGTCGTTTTCTATAGCAAACTTAGCAGCAGAATATAGTCTTGAATGATAAGTCCACTGATTTAAAATACTAGTATCTACTTTTCCACCAAGATGACTAATAGCATCTTCAGTAAGCACTATCGCTCCACATTCACACACTAGTTTATCGATTCCATGATTAATTTCAGGATCTAAATGATAAGGTCTGCCTGCAAGTATAATTATAGGTTGATTGTTCAAAACTGCAATATCATAAAAAGACTTGCCTTTTTCTTTTATGCTTTCCATAAAATTATGATATTCTTCAAATGCATATTTTGTTGCTTTTTGAACATCTCTTAACTTAATTTCAGGAAATTCCAACTTAATAATTTCGTAGATTTTTTTTGGAAAATCTTTTTTTCGATGTAATCCAAAATAATTTTTCAAAAATTTTATATTTCCAAAATAATCAATATTTGCATCTATAACCTCTGGGTAATATGCTACTACAGGGCAGTTATAATTGTTATCACTTAATTTTTCATCAATATTATAACTCATGCATGGATAAAAAATAGCATCAACTTTCTTTTCAATCAGCTCTTCTATGTGTCCATGCACTATTTTAGCAGGATAGCAAACAGTGTCTGATGGAATAGTATGTTGCCCTTTAAAATATGTTTCTCTAGTTGAAAAAGAACTTATTTCTACTCCAAATTCCAAACACTCAAAAAACTTGTGCCAAAATGGTAGTAGCTCAAACATATTTAATACCATTGGAATTCCAACAGTTTGCCTTTTTCCTTTAAAACTCTTATACGATGCCAATTTAGATTTTTTGAAATCAAACAAGTTGTATTCAATATCATTTGAATTTTTTCCTAAAGGTTTTTCGCATCTATTTCCTCCAATGAAACTTCTTCCACCGTCAAAGTAATTTACTGTTAATTTACATTTATTTTCACACTTATTACAAATTGTTGCTTTAACTTCATGCTTAAAATTTGTTAATTCATCAAAATTTATACAAGTGCTCTTTTCTAAATTCAATTCCTTGGCGTATAAAGCTGCACCAAACGCGCCCATATGCCCTGAAATATTTGGTCTAGTAACATTTCTGCCAATTTCTTTTTCAAATGCTCGAAGTACTGCATCGTTTAAAAAAGTACCACCTTGAACTACGATATTTTCACCTAAAGAATCTGAAGATGTAGCTCGAATAACTTTGTATAAAGCATTTTTAACTACACTTATAGATAATCCTGCTGATATATTATCAAAGCCTGCACCATCCTTTTGTGCTTGTTTTACAGATGAATTCATAAAAACAGTACACCTAGATCCCAGATCTACAGGTTTTTTGGCAAATAAGCCTACCTTTGAAAATTCTTCGATGTTTTTCCCCATAGCTTCAGCAAAAGTTTGTAAAAAAGAACCACATCCTGATGAACACGCTTCATTTAAAAAAATATTGTCAATAACGCCATTTCTTATCTTGAAGCATTTAATATCTTGTCCTCCAATATCAATAATGAAATCTACATTAGGGTTATATTTTTTAGCCGCTGTAAAATGTGCTATAGTCTCAACTATGCCAAAGTCAGCCTTAAATGCATTCTTAATAATATCCTCACCATATCCAGTAGTTACAAATCCTCCTATATAGGCGTTTGGAAATTTTTCATACAATTCTATAAAAAACTTTTTAACTAATGGCACAGGTGTGCCGCCATTAGGCATATATTTGCTAAAAATTATTTGTTCTTTTTCATTCAACACAACAACTTTTAACGTCGTAGAACCAGCATCAATTCCAATATAAATTTTATTTTTATTATCGCTATTTTCATCTATGTTTAAATCTTTTTCTGACAATAAACCTATACTTTCTACGCTAGAATGTCTATCTAAAAATTCGTCAAATTCTTCTTGATTAATAAAAAGTGGTTCACATTCATCATACCCTAATTTTCCGGAAAACTCTTTAATTTTCATGCTTAATTCAGTTAAATTAAAGATCTTGTTCTCAGATTTAGAAATAGCAGTTCCAAAAGCAACATAAAATAGAGAATTTTCAGGACAAATTCCATTTAAATTCAATGTTTTGTCAAATGATTTTCTTAGTTCTGAAAAAAAACTTAAAGGTCCCCCTAAATATACTATATTTCCTTTTATTTCTCTGCCTTGAGCAAGTCCACCAATTGTTTGATTTACAACGGCTACAAGAATACTTGCAGATATATCTTCTTTTCTCGCACCTTGATTCAAAAGCGGTTGAATATCAGTTTTTGCAAACACACCACATCTTGAAGCTATGCTATAAATCTTTTCATGATCTTTTGCCATTTCGTTCATTTCATCAGGATTCACGCTTAACAGTGTTGCCATTTGGTCGATAAATGCGCCTGTTCCACCTGCACAAGTTCCATTCATTTTTGCCTCGATTCCACCTGTCAAAAAGATGATTTTTGCATCTTCTCCTCCAAGTTCTATCACCACATCTGTATTAGGTAGTAATTCTTTGACTGCAAGCCTTGTAGCAAAAACTTCTTGAACAAATGGTATATTTAACTCTTGCGCTATTCCCATACCAGCCGATCCAGAAATTTTTATATCAATCTCTTTCTCTTTTGGAAATCTAACTTCAATTTCTTTAAATAAATCAAATAATTTTTCAGATATTTGAGACAAGTGTCTCTCGTATTTACTAAATATTATTTTATTATTTTCATCTGTGACTACGCATTTTAATGTTGTAGATCCTACATCTAAGCCTAAATATATCAAATCAAGTACCTCCAAAAATCATTCAGCAAAAATCATTCAAAATTTAATGTAGCTATTTGCCTAATTTAGCAATAAAGAGCGAAACAATTGGACAGATATAACACAAAATTGCGTAAGGTGCATATTGTGCTGCTGAAATTCCAGTCACTGACTCTATTATTATAGCATTTAAATTCCACATCATGAGTGGAGCAATTATTGTGCCTGTATCAGAAATAGTCCTTGCCAAAATCGATAAATCTATACCCATTTTATTGTATTTATCTCTCAAAATTTTTCCAGGGACTACTATACATGCAGTTTGATCGCAAGTTACAATAGTCAAAACAGAACTTAAAACACCTGTTCTAAAAATTAAATCAAATTTTGTTTTTGATTTTTCAGTATAAGCATTCACTATTGGAGTTATAATTTCATATTTATCAAATAATCCTACTAATACTATTGCTAGCGAAACAATCAAAATTATCTCAAACATAGCTACAACTCCTCCACTAAATAGAATTTCATTTAACTGTGTAGAATTTGTTGCA
Organism: uncultured Clostridia bacterium; assembly: GCA_964371035.1. Classification (GTDB taxonomy): domain Bacteria; phylum Bacillota; class Clostridia; order Tissierellales; family Sedimentibacteraceae; genus UBA1535. Next base: position 198,157 of record CAYJLG010000001.1, read on the forward strand.
TTTTTGAAACCAAAAATTATATAATTTAAAACTTGTAATATGGTTTTATCTTGTATAGTAACACTAAAAAACATTGCAACTACTAATCCAAATGAAATTGTCCCTATTAGCTTCATACCTTTAAAAGATAATACTACGACAAAGATAGGTAACAATAACAACAAAGGATTTATACTAAAATTATCATATAGAGCCATACGAGTAGTTTCAATTTCTGATATATTACCATCAGTAGCATTTAACCCTAATATAAAATAAATAGTAGCAGTGATAATAATAGTAGGAAACAGTGTCATTAAAAAAGGTTTTAAACTATTTTTCATTGTCATTCCTACAGTGTTTAAAGTTAAGTTATATAAACCTGACACTGGCGAAATTTTATCTGCAACAAAAGCCGCTGATACGATAACACCTATTAAAATTCCATCCGAAAAGCCAAAACCTCTTCCTATCCCTAATATAGCAATGCCGACTGTACTAATTGCACCGACTGCAGTTCCAATAAAAACAGAGACTATAAGCATAATACAAAATGCAACAAATAAAAAATTCATATCCTGTAAATATTGAAACCCGTAAAACATTATCGTGGGAACAGTTCCCGAAGAAAACCATGCGGATGTCGTAGCTCCAATCATCAAAATTACACCATACAGCATCTTTACTTCTAGTGCCGCATTAGTAGCTGTTTTAATCAATTTATTTAAATCATTGCCTTTTTTTAACAATATTAGAAAAGTTAAAAAAATACTAAAACAAAACCCATAAGCAAGTGAATTGCTAGTGATTATACAAATAATTAGAGATATTATACTTATTGAAATCACAGCAAGCGCTTCAAATCTATTTACTTTTATAATTTCCATTTTTCACCTATGAATAATTAAATTTATCATATAATTTTAATTTTGCTAGAAATTTATATACAACCCAGTTTTCTAGCTTCTTCTGTACCTTTTCTAGCAAGTTCATCTGCTAATTCATTATATGTATCACCTGCGTGACCTTTAACTTTAATAATTTTAAAATCTAACAAACTATCTATAAGAAAAAGCATTTTTTCCCATAATTCTTTATTTTCAACAGGATCTTTTTTAGATGTTTTCCATCCATTTTTTCGCCAATTGACATACCATTTATTATTTATACAATTAACGATATACGCTGAATCAGAATATACTTCAACAGGTATATTTTTATTTTTTAACGCTTCTAAAGATTTTATTACAGCTGTCATTTCCATAATATTGTTTGTAGTGTTTTTTTCACCACCATAAATCTCTTTTACATTATCTTTATAAATAAGCACTGCTCCATAACCGCCAAAATTTTCTTTTGACTGATTGTTTGAACAAGATCCATCACTATATATTAATATTTTATCCATATTTAAAATTCTCTCTATTTCTTGCAATTTGAACTTTATAAAATACACAAATAAACTGTAAAGCTAACTATCTAATAACTTCTTCTGTGCTAATTACAGTCTCAATGAGTGCATCAATATCTAATTTTTCTTCATCTTTCAAGATAAACTCTAATCGTGGCTTAGTCACTGGACTTTTAGGCGCGAAAACTTGACAACAATCTTCATATGGTAATATAGAAGTCTCGAAAGTTCCTATTTCTCTTGAAATGTGAATAATATCTACTTTATCCATGCCAATTAATGGCTTTACAATAGGTATATTTACAGAATCTTCTATTACACACATAGATTCCATAGTTTGACTGGCAACTTGACCCAAACTCTCGCCTGTGATAAGAATTTGAATATTATTTTTCACTGCTATTTTTTCAGCTATTTTCATCATAAATCGTCTAGCAATTATAGTTGTATTTTTTTCTTCACAATTTTCTTTAATCGCTTTGTGAATTTCTAAAATATTTATACTTCTAAGTTTAATTTTTCCACAATAATCTTCTAACAATTCTTTTAATTTTCTAACTTTTTCGTTTGCCCTTTCACTAGAAAAAGGGTATGTATGAAAATATAGTGCTTCAATTTCAACACCACGTTTAGCCATCATATATCCCGCAACAGGACTATCTATTCCACCAGATAATAATAACATACCTCTACCGTTAGTTCCTACTGGCAGACCACCTACTGTTTTAAGTCGTTCAGAATAAATATAACATTCAGTTTTAATATCTATATAAATAATAACATCTGGGTTGTGCAAATCTACATTTACATCATTAAAATTGTCTAAAATGACCCCTCCAAGCCTTTGGTTAATTTCCATCGATTGAAGTTCAAACGACTTATCTGTTCTTTTTGTTTGAAATTTAAACGTCTTAATATTATTTTTTTCTTTTAAATAAGAAAAAAGTTCAACTACTTTTTTATCAATAACCTCTATATTTTTCTCAATTTTAATACATGGGCTCAATCTAACAATACCAAAAATTTTCTTAACTTTTTCTACTATTTTATCAATGTCTTGTTCAAAAGTTGGCTCAATAAAAACTTTTCCTTGATCCTTAAAAATTCTAACACCTTCGAATTCTTTAAGATTTCTTCTTACTTGACTTATAAGTTTATTTTCAAAAATCCCTCTATTTTTACCTTTTAATGTTATTTCTCCCATACTTATTGAAACTAAATTATACATAAAAATCCTCACTCTCGTTAGTTATCAATTTTAAAAAACTTATTACCCTATAACTTTTCTAATTTCTTCAACATTTTTTTTAATATTTTTTACAGCATAGTCTACTTCTTCTAGACTATTAAACTTTCCAAAACTCAGTCTTATTGTTCCATCAATCATTTCTTTATCAAGGCCTATTGATTTCAAGGTATTGCTCTGGTGCTTTAGATTAGACGAACAAGCTGAGCCTGTAGATACATATATATCATAATTCTCTAAAAAATGCAACAAAACTTCACCCTTTATACCTTTAAAACTTACACTCAAAACATGTGGAGCAGAATAGTCGTCAAATAAGACAGATTCTTCACTAAGTATTTCGCCATTAGTCGCCTTTATTAAACAATCATGATTATATGGTCCATTAAACTGAATATCATTAATATGCTCATATAATTTCAACATAAAAAGTTGTTTTATCGCTTTTAGTTTCAAAATGTTATCTTTCATTTCAGTTGCCAACAATTCACATGCTCTACCAAACCCAAAAATACCATGTGTATTTTCAGTCCCAGGACGAATGTTATTCTCTTGTCCTCCTCCGAAAATTGAAGAGTTAAAAGCAGATTTATTTTTTACATATAATGCACCCACACCTTTGGGTCCGTGTATTTTATGTGCACTAAAAGACATAGTATCAACATCTAGTTTTTTAACATTAATCTCTATTTTACCCAATGCTTGAATCCCATCAACATGAATTTTAATATTCTTATTTATTTTTTTTGCTTCAGCAGATAGCTTTTCTAATTTTTGAACTGTTCCTATTTCATTATTAACAAAAATTACTGAAAATAAAATTGTATTCTCATCTATCTTAGCCTTTAAATCATCTAATACAACAAAGCCATCTTTATCAACATCTAAATATCTAATTTCTGTTCCTTTTTTTTCATAATCTTTAAATATATTACTTACCGAAGAATGTTCAATTTTTGTAGTAACAATATTTTTAGATTTATCTATATTTTTCAAATAATTATGAATTGCTAAATTGTTCGATTCTGTTCCACCACTAGTAAATATGATGTTTTGATCATTCGAGTTAATCAATTTTGAAAGATATTTTCTTGCTAAATTAACTTTTTTTTCTACCTCTAATCCCATCCGATGCAAAGAAGAAGGATTTCCATAGTTTAAAGACATAGAATCTAATACTATCTCCAAAACTTCATCTCTAACCCTAGTAGTCGAGCAATTATCTAAATAAACAAACATACAGATATCATCCTTTCTAAGACTTAAAAGTTACATTGCAAATTTTATAACATATTATACTACAATTCAATACAAAGTACAAATTATTTAAAAAAATAAATCAACAAATATCTATTTTGAATAAACTAACAGTAATTTTGTATAATTTCAAGTGATTTAATTGTTAATATGAAAAATCTAGCTATATTTTAAAAAAAGTAATACTATTTTATTTTTGAAAAATATGAAAATGTTTTCTTAAATATTATATAATTAAATTTATTTTTTATAATTTTACTCATTCAATAAAATGTTGATATAATAATGAAAATCTTGTTTATAAAAAAAATGAATATTTTTAAAAAAACTTTTAAAAAATGCTTGCAATGCATATTGAAGTTTGCTATAATAACATTAGGTTATCCCCCCGATAGCCAATATATTCCCAATACCCCTTTTATGCATATTAATGCTTCACAAAAGCGACCCCCCCCGGGTCGCTTTTGTGTTTTATTTATTAAATAAATAGTTTTGTCAAAGTTTTAACGATGCTATTGTTACATGAATCAAAAATTATTCTATCAAAATCTGTAATTGGCAATATATTAATTGACGTACCTGTTAAAAATGCTGCGTCAAAATTGCTTATCTCAGACAACAATATCTGTCTCTTTACTACTTTTATATCATTTTTTTCTGCTAATTCAATAACTTTACTCCTAGTTACTCCTAATAATACATCATCGTCTTCAGCAGTTATTAGCATATTTTTATAGACAAAGAAGATATTTGATTTACTTCCTTCGCTTATAGTTTTATCTTCATTAACTAATACTGCTTCAAAAGCGTCATTTTTTTCTAATAACAAGTCAATTTCATCTCTATACTCAGCAGAATTTTTTTTAATATTAGGATTTTCTCTTTGTTTATCAAGTGAAAAAACTCTAATTCCTTCTTTATAAAAATTTTCACTAGGATAATTGCTCTTAATAAAAAACATATATATAATGTTTTCAGGAATACTATCAAAATGAATTCTAATATTACAATTCTCAATATTATTTTCTTTAATCAGCATAAAAATTTGTTCATGAAATTTATTATAATCAAGCTCAAAATCTATTTTAGCAAGTCTAACACTTTCTAATAGTCTATCAAAATGTTCTTTTAGAAAAATAGGCTCTTTATTTTTAACACGAATCACCTCATAAATCCCAATATAATGATGTTCAACCAATCTTTTAATATCACCTATACCTACAACTTCACCATTTAAAATATTTTTATCAGAAACAATATTAATCATACATCCTCCTATCACTATTCCAAAATTTATATAAATTTTCTAAAAACTGTTTTTCATTATAAAAAACTTTATAATGTTTCCAATGATTAGGAAATAAATCTACATAATTTTTTTGTAAAAACCTTGAATCTATCAATACTGCATTTCCTCTATCTTCTTCAGTTCTAATAATTCTTCCTACAGATTGTAAAACTTTATTAAATCCAGGATATTTATAAGCGTAATCATATCCACATCCGAATTTTTTTTCAAAAAAATCTTTGACAATATTTCTTTCGAAAGATAATTGCGGAATACCAGTCCCTATTATTACTGCACCTATCAATCTATCTAGAGGTAGATCCACACCT
>CAYJLG010000002.1:0-135630 GCA_964371035.1 uncultured Clostridia bacterium
AATACCGACCTCCCATTTGTTAGATTTTTAGGTCTAACTTTTGGGGGTCGGTACATTTAGTGCGTTTTTTTGTCATTTTTTTGATATATAATAAAATGTAAAATGTTGAAAAATATGGATTTTTCAGATTGTGATTATATTGATTTTGAAAATATAGCGATTTTGAGACAAATCGTATTAGCAAAATTCAAATATGATTTTCGCGTGCGATATTATCGAAAGCTTTAAGTGATCAGAATTAACTTGAAATAAATAAAATCTAAAACAAACTTATTTCAATTTAGCAATCAAAATTGAAATTGACATGCCACTAATTTTACTCAGAGTATAGAGTGGAAAAATTATCAGAATCCATACACAATAAATTTATAGTGACTGCAAAGAGCTTTTGTGGTAAAATTTTAATAAGGATTTATATATAGTTAGAGGGTGAGATTATGGATTACAAACCGTTGCCAATAGGCATAGATGATTTCAAGACTGTCATTGAAGGAAATTATTATTATGTAGATAAGACAGATTTAATAAAGAAAATATTAGATAGTGCATCTATGGTCACGCTTTTCACAAGACCTCGTAGGTTTGGAAAAAGCCTTAATTTAAGTATGCTAAGATATTATTTTGAAAAAAATGATATCTGCAATACACATTTATTTGAAAATTTTAAAATTGTTACTTCTGGAGAAAAGTATTCCGCTCATATGGCCAAGTATCCTGTAATCATGCTTAATTTCAAGGGAGCAAAACAAGAAAATTTTGAGCTGTCGTATGACAAACTGATATTAAACATAGCACAGGAGTTTAAAAGGCATGAACATGTTTTAAAATCAGATGAATTGAGTGATTATGAAAAAAATCTTTATGTTAGAATCATGGAAATGAATGGTTCGATGAGTGAGTATTTGTATTCGTTAAAGTTCTTGTCTGAGTGTTTAGAGAAAGTATATCAAAAAAAGGCTATAATCCTAATAGACGAATATGATGTTCCACTTGAAAATGCACATTTTAGAGGCTTTTATGACAAAATGGCATCATTTATAAGAGGAGTACTTGAAAGTGCTCTTAAATCTAATTTATCACTTAAATTTTCGATAATGACAGGATGCCTTAGAATAAGTAAGGAAAGCATATTTACTGGACTTAATAATCTCGAAATTATTTCAATTCAAAATGCATACTACGGTGAATATTTTGGATTTATAGAAAAAGAAGTTGAGGAAATGTTAAAACATTACGATAAATCACATCAGATGGAAAACATAAAAGAGTGGTATGATGGATATTTGTTCGGCAATACAGATGTATTCAACCCTTGGAGTGTTGTTAATCATGTAAAGTATGTTGTATTAAACGGTAATGATATACCAAAACCATACTGGTCAAACACAAGCTCAAACGATATTATAAAGACATTGATAGAAAGAGCGAGCGAAGAGACTAAACAAGAACTCGAAGAACTGATATCCGGTGGAAGTATAGAAAAAATAATCCACGAAGACATAACATATGCTGAAATATATGACACTTCAAGTGATGATAATATTTGGAATTTTCTTTACTTTACTGGATACATGAGAAAAGTCAGCGAGAGGCTTGTAGGGAACAGTATACATATAACAATGAAAATACCTAATCGAGAGATTGCATATATTTATGAGTCTAAAATCATGAATTGGATAGACGAGAAGATATATCAAACTGATCTAACAAAATTATATACAGCAACTTTATCTGGCGATACGGAAACTATGCAGGAAGAAATAAACGAACTGCTTGAAGAAGTTATCAGCTCTCACGATTATATTGAGTCGTTTTATCATGGCTTCGTCGGCGGATTGTACAAGGGATTGAAAGGCTATAGAATTGAATCAAACAGAGAAGAAGAACTAGGCAGACCAGATTTATGTATGTTGCCTGTAAATATTGATAAACGTGCTGTGATTCTTGAATTTAAAATAACGAAGAGCCCTTCTGAACGCGAAAATACAGCAAACATTGCTGTAGAACAAATTTTGAAGAAAGAATATTCCAAAGGTCTTAAAACAAGAGGATATACGGATATAGTCGGCTATGGTATAAGTTTTTATAAGAAAAACTGTTTTATTAAAAGCATAAATCGTCTTGATATGTAATTAATAATCAAATCGAAAATAGGCAAAATTATAATAAAATTGCATTTTCAAATTTTGTGTAAATTCTAAAAATGGCATGAAATATATAATATTTAAATAGGGCGGTTAAGCAGATTTAGGCTTAATCGCCCTTTTATAAAATAACATTAATAAAATATTTAGATACTCTTCTCTAATATTTTTGTGTATAATCTCATTTCTACCCATGTCAAACTCATCAAAAGTCACTACATATTTAAGATAATTATCATTAATTCGTTCCAGTAAATCGATATCTCTTATACTATTACGCTTAACTACATCTTTAAGAAGTAATGTGCTATATAAATCTTGCATATACAATTTACTTGATTCTTCTTCAAATAATAAATTGTTGTAAAATTAAACATTTGACTTTGAGATATAGATGGGTTATTAATAATTATTTTCAATACTTTCTTATAATTTTCTGTTAAATTTATTGATTGGGTAGTAGTTTGGGTAGTAGCCTTAAAAGAAGCAGAATATTTTGTAGATTCATTTTTGTTAAAAGCAGTTATCTATAATAGTGAAATTAATAAACAGTATTCATATGAAGAAAAGTTGGCGATTGATAATGAAAAGGATAGATTTATAACAATTATGGAAGGTAGTTCTTCAAAAACGCTCTTCTTCTTAAAAACCATCAGATATAACTTACGAAAATATAAAAAAATATTGATTAAAAGATATATCTGTGATATCATTGGGTTAAAGAGGTGATTTTTATGATTAAGAGAGATGATTATTTAAATAAAATACGACCATTTATTGGAAAAGAATTAATTAAAGTTCTGACTGGTATTCGAAGAAGTGGAAAATCAGTAATGCTTGAATTGATTAAAGAAGAATTGATTAATCAAGGGATAAACGAAGAAAATTTTATTTCCTATAATTTTGAAGATATGAATTATTCCTATTTATTAAATTCAATAGCTTTGCATGAAGAAATATCTAAACTTGTTTCGAATAAAAAAGGAAAAGTTTATCTATTTTTTGATGAAATTCAAGAGGTTACAGATTGGGAAAAAGCAATTAATTCATTTAGAGTTGAGTTTGATTGCGACATTTATATCACGGGTTCAAACGCAAAACTTCTTTCTGGTGAACTTGCAACATATTTATCAGGAAGATATGTTGAATTTATCATATATCCATTTTCGTTTAAAGAGTTTATGAACTTATATAAAGAAAAATGTGCTACTCAAAATGTGAATGAAATTTTCAGAAAATATTTAATTTTAGGTGGTATGCCTTATATAAATAATCTATTATTTGAAGAAGAATCAAGTAAATTGTATTTGCAAGATTTATATAGCGCATTACTTCTCAAAGATGTAGTTAAGCGCAATAGTATAAGAGACATTGATTTGCTCGAACGAATTATCTCTTATCTTACGGTGAATATTGGAACGACGTTTTCAGCGACGAACATTTCTAAATATTTTAAAAATGAAGGTAGAATTGTAGCTCCGGAAACTATATTAAATTATATTAAAGCTTGTGAAAGCGCATTTTTGTTTTATAGAGCGAAAAGAGAGGATATACCAGGAAAGAAAATTCTTTCGGTGAATGAAAAATATTATATTGCTGATCAAGGTATCAGAGAAGCTGTTTTTGGTAACAATTTAAAAGATATAAATCTGATATTTGAAAATATAATTTACATGGAACTTATTCGTCGTGGATACGATGTTACTGTAGGTAAAATTGGTGATAAAGAGATAGATTTTATAGGAAAAAAAGCAAATGAAAAAATTTATGTTCAGGTTGCATATCTTCTTGCTAGCGATGACACTATAGAGCGAGAATTTTTAGTTCTTGAACGAATTAACGATAATTACCCTAAATATGTAGTGACTTTTGATGAATTTGACATGGGTAGAAATGGGATTATACATAAAAATATCAGAGACTTTTTGCTTGCAAAGAGTATCTAATATTTTATGTGATGGAATTTTATATTTAAAATATAAAGAAGATTTTAATGTCATTAAATCATAGTTTACACAAATTTATTTACAGAGCCTAATCTTAATTAGGAAACTTTTATTGAAGGTATGAATAAATTATATGGGACTTTATTGATAGCTGTTATATAGATTTTAATATGTTTAAATTACCTAATAGGACGAAAAAAACACGCAATTTTCATTGCGTGTTTTTAATGTGTAATTTATAGATTAGTTAAGTACAGCTATTACTGTTACAACTTCTCCATCTACTAGATATAATTCAATACTTAAGTATTCAGAAGTATCATTCATATCTTTCTCTAAATCAGCTAAATCGCCAATTGTAACTGATTCGCCATCATCAACTATATAGATAGTTGCATCATCTGCAAGTGCGTAAGTATCAGTATCATCAACTTTAAATACTGTAGTAGATGAACCTATAGCTGATAACGTTGTAACACCTGATATGTCAGCATATTCTGTAGGATCTGCTTTTGAAACAGCTGTAACAGCTGTTACTACATCACCACTCATTGTAAATGTATATAATCCATTTGAGTAATCATCTGCAGTAAACACACTATCGTCATCAGTTAAATAAGTTTCTTTAACTCCATCAATGTATACAACTAATTCTTGAACTGCAGTGCCGTCTTCTAATACACCTTCTGAAGTAGCAACATAAGCATATTCAGTTGAGTCAGTAGTTAAAGCTGTAGTAGCAATAATTACAACATACATTCCATCAGCGTCTTCAACTACGTCAAACTCAGTATCATCTAATGCAGCAGTAATCAATTGATCTAAAGTTCTTGCAGTGTATGTATTATCAGTAGTGTCTAATTCAAAAACTACCGCATCATCAGCAACGTATGCATCGAATATACTTGAATCTGTAGCGCCTTCATTAGTCGTTGTTCCAACAGCAACAGTTGTAACCACGATATCAGTTATCATGTCATCATCTACAGTGTAGCTTTCAACTATACTACCTACTTTGATTTCATTAGCATCAAAACCTGCATTTGCACCGTATGGTGATTTAGTGTCATCTCCATCTATTGTTGCATCAGCATCTACAGCATAAGTCATAGAAGTACCTTCGCCATCAAGTAAAGTTATTTTACCTTCGATAACAATGCTACCACCTACTGTACTCGTTACTCCTCCTACAAGGTCAGTAACAACCATGTAATCAGCAACTGCAGTATCATCATCTTCAGTAGTAAATGCAACTATAGTTCCGTATGAATCATAGTAGAACGTACCTTCATCACCAACTTCTAAGATAGTACTATCTAGAAGGCTTTGTCCTTCATATTCTCCAACTGTATCTATTATTACATCACCATCACTATTTTTTCTAGTTATAGTTCCTTCAACAGAATTTCTTGTTACAACAAATTCAACCATTTCAACTTCAGAATCTGCATGCGACTCATATACTTCAACTATATCATCTGCTTCGATTTCATATAGATCATCAGCATCTCCAGTTACCATGATGTTATCAAAATCTACTTCATCGTCATCATTCATTGGTAAAGAAACACCTTCAAAAGTATCTTCATCTGTTTCATATTCATCTTCAACTTGGAATCTATCTGTTTCAACATTAGCGATTATACCATCAACTACTACATTATTATTTGTATCTTCATGAGAAACAATTGTAACTGATTCACCTATTAATTCAGCATATGCATCTACATAATCAACTTCTGCACCATTGAAGAATACAGGAGCTACTACGTTAGTAAATGTATCGCCTTCATCTGTGAAATCATCATCCCCGTCAACATCTATTACTATTGTAGTACTATTTGTACCATTTGCTGCAGATTCAACTGTGTCAGTAACTGTATCAGAAAGAGATTCGTTTACATAAACGAATGATCTTACATCATCACCATCTTCGTTTTCTATCGTTACATAGTATCCATCTACTATTTGGTATACATACATAGAAATATCTGTAGTTGCATACATAACTTCTTCAGGTGTGATTGCATCACTTGTTTCTGTTGAAACTTCTGCTGTTTTAGATAATAATGAAATAGCATTATCACTTGAATCTTCTACGCCAACAGCTTCTTGATCAGCATTTACTATAACTAATTGGTTGTTTAAGTTGTTGTATGACATAACAGCTAAGTCACCTCTTGTTGCAGGCTCGTTCCATGCTGGTGCTACTCCATTAAACAATCCTAATTGCAATGCTTTTGATCTGTATGCTCCTGCATTGAATGCTTCAACTCCGTTGTTTAAGCTTGCATCAGTGTATCCTAATGCTCTTATCAACATGATTGCTGCTTGTAGGTAAGTTACATCATCTTTAGGTGCAAATATTCCATCACCGTATCCATTTACGATTCCAGAATCAGCTGCTAAACCTATAACGTCTGATGACCACATGTTTTGTGCATCTGTAAAGTCATTTCCATAACCTACATAATCATCTTCTGTGTAACCTAACAAGTGTACTACAACTTTTGCCATAGCTTCTCTTGTTAATGGATCTTCTGGATTATAGTTTCCATTTTCATCGCCTGCTAATACACCAAGGCTGTTTAATAGTCCTGCAGCTTCTGCTAATTGATCATCATCAGCGTCGATGTCAGGGAATGCAGTATCAGCAAATGCCATGCTCATTGTTGAAAGCACTAATGTCAATGCTAATACTAAAGATAAAATCTTCTTCATTTTCTTTTTCCTCCTAAGAAACAGAAATGAAATATAGATAGATGTAAAGATTGAAATAACTTGCTTGCAAAAAAACTGCTAACAAAATCTGCTAATACATGATTAGCAACAGTGATTTTATTAGCAGAAAATTAGCAATTTTAGTGCGTTTTTTTACTGTTTTTTCAGCATGTTACAGAAATTTAAAACGTTGATAAATATGGATTTTTTCATTTCATATATTTCATATATTTTAAATTTTTGCATTTTCCTTAAAATCGTATTAGCAAAATTGATGTAATAGCATATTAATAAAAATTACAAATTGTATCATATAACAATTTGTGCTAAAATTAATATAGGAGGTGATTGAAGTGAAAATCAAAGATATCTTAGATTTTGAAGAAAGCCAAACTTTCGAAAGAAAAAGTATTAATATAGATGCAAAAACTTTAGCTATCCCTATAATTGCATTTGCAAATGCTGATGGTGGAACTGTTGCGATAGGAATTACAGATAGATATAGAAAAATTGAAGGTGTTGATGGAAATATTTCTAAATTAAACAATTTATTGCGTGTACCTTTTGATTTTTGTGAGCCAACAGTGAAAGTTATTGTTGAAAAAATACCTTGTGAAGATTCATTTGGAAACTCGAATCATATAATTTTAATGCATGTAGAAGCAAGCACAATGGTTCATGCCAACCAATCCGATGAAGTATATATGAGAATTGGAGATAAATCTAAGAAGTTAACCTTTGATGAAAGAACACAGCTTTTATATGATAAAGGTGAACGTTCTTTTGAAGATAAACCTGTACTGGATGCAGAAATAGATGATCTTAACTTAAATTTTGTGAATGAATATATAGGAAAAATTGGATACACAAAAACAGCAATGGAGTTTTTAAAAGAAAACAAAGGCTATGTAAGAGAAAAAAATGGGAAATTTTTGATAAGTACAGCTGCTATCCTTTTATTTTCAGATAAACCACAGACATACTTTCCGCGTGCAAGGATTAGATTTATAAAATATGAAGGCGTAGAAGAAAAGTTTGGCTCTGAAATGAATGTAATTAAAGATGTAATATTCGAAGGAAATATTCTTAAAATGGTACAGGATAGTATAGCTTATTTGGATACTCAAATTAAGGAAAAAACTTATTTAAATAGAGATGGACTATTTGTAACAAAAGATGAATATCCTAAGTTTGTACGCCAGGAAATTATTGTAAACGCAGTGACGCATAGATCATATGGAATAGTAGGAACTGAGATACAAATTAAAATGTTTGATGACAAAATAATAGTTGAAAGTCCTGGGAAATTTCCTGGATTAGTCAGAAAAGATAATATTCGATATACTCATTTTTCAAGAAATCCTAAAATAGCAGAATATCTAAAGGTATATAACTTTGTTAAAGAATATGGTGAGGGTGTTGATCGTATGTATAAAGAACTTAATAAGGCAGGATTGAGAGAACCTGAATATCTTATAGATGCTTTTTTGTTAAAAACGATTATTTATAACACTGAAATCCTTGAAAAGTCTCAACATGAAGAAAAGTTGGCGATTGACAATGAAAAGTTAGCGATTGACAATGAAAAGTTAGCGATTGACAATGAAAAGTTAGCGATTGGCAATGAAAAGTTAGCGATTGGCAATGAAAAGTTAGCGATTGGCAATGAAAAAATTGCACTTGATATACTAAAAATGATGCTCAATGACAAAAAATATAATCTATCTACTATAAATAATATTTTTAAAATATATAATTCAATGGATACTAACCAAATTTTTGGAACTAAAGATATTGAAAAAATTATAAATCGTCCAACTTCTACAGCAAGATATTTGATGTTAAAACTAAAAAATAGTGGTGTGGTAGTAGAAGTCAAAGGAAGAGGTAAAGGCAAATATAGATTTTTGAAAGAAAACGAATTGAAATAAATACAGCATGATATAAATATTATTTCAATTTCAAAGGAGAATGCAATGGAGCATCGTGCAGGAAAAATAATAAAAAATCTGTCAGGAGATATGGCATATAAATCATTTTTGCCAAACCAATTACCACCTAATCCACCTATAGCGTTTACTGATGATGTTGTACATCTATTAGTTGAAGCTCGCTCAAAACTTGCAGTATTGGATGGATTGGCGAGTAGGATGCCAAGCGTTGAACTTTTTATTTCAATGTATGTACGTAAAGAAGCGTTGATGTCTTCTCAGATTGAAGGAATTCAAACAACATTGGAAGATATACTCAATCCAATGATTGAATCGAATGTCAACAGTAATGTTGCCGATGTTGCTATTTGAGTATTTAGAATCTAACCCAATTATCGAAATACAGAAAACAACTAAGATTTTGAATCTATCATTCATCACTGTATCTGGTGCAATAGACAGACTTATAGATGCAAAAATTATTGTTCAGCCAGGCTCGGAACAAAGAAATCGTATTTTGCCTATGAAGAATATCTAAATATTTTACGTGACGGAACTTGATATTTAAATATAAAGCCAGATTTAAATGTAGTTAGTCCTAATTTTGTATGAAATTTGAAGTATTACTCGGGTTTTACACAAAATTCGAAACACTATTAAATTTGAAGCATTACCTAATAAGACGAAAAAAACACGCAATTTACATTGCGTGTTTTTTAATGTATGTAATTTTATAATTACTTAAGTACAGCTATTATAGCTACAACATCACCATCTGTATTTTCATATATTTTGATTTCAGAGTAGTCTGCAGAATCATTGTTATCTTTTTCTAAGAAATTGATATCTCTAACTCTTACATTACCATCTGCATCAACTTCATATACAGTAGCATCATCAGCTGGTACAAATCTAACTTCAGATGAACCAGTAATTGTTGCGTCAGCGATTTCAAATACTCCGTTTGATGCAACAGTTATAGTAGTATCATCATCCATACCTGTAACTGTTATAGCTGTAACTGTAGTAGCTTTAGTTATAACATCGCCATCCATTTCTAATTTGAACATATCTTCTGCTGATAATGTAACAACACCGTTTGCATCAGTATTGTATATTTCTTCTACTCCATTTACATAAAGCTTAACTTCTTGAATATCTCCTGATATTTCTTCAACATCAAATATGTATGCATAGTCTTCAGATTCTGTAGTCAATGCTTCGAAAGCAAATACTACAACTATTTTGCCTTCATCTTCAAGAATCGTATATTCACTATCTTCTAACCCTTTAGCTGTTAAACTATCTAAAGATACAGCTTCAAATGTAGTATCTTCATCAAAAGTTACCATATCTACTTCATCTTCTACTTCAAATACGACTGCATCATCAGCTACATAAGCGTCAAACGTTTTTGAATCTGTATCGCCGTATGTTGATAATATTAAACCACCTTCAACTGTAATATCATCAATCATATCATCACTATCTAGTGAGAAGTTTGATACAACTGCACCAATTGCAAATCTGTTATCTAATGCAAGTCCTGAATATGCATCAGCATCTGTTCCATCAAAAGAAGCATCAGCATCTGTAGCTATTTCATAAACTTCTTTATTTCCTTCGCCATCTAAAAGTGTAATTTTAGCTTCAAAGTAAATTTGTTGGTTAGGAGATGTTCCAGCCAATACTGGAGGTGTCATATCAGTAATAACCATATAATCTGCAACAGCAACTTCACCATCAGCATCATATGCTACGATTGTTCCTTCTGAGTCATAGTAGAAAACACCTTCATCATCAACATCTAAAACAGTCTTATCGATAAGATCTTGCTCTTCATATTCTCCAACTGTATCTATTACTACGTCACCATCACTATTCTTTCTAGTTATAGTTCCTTCAACTGCATCTCTAGTTACTACGATTTTAACAACTTCATCATCATAAGCTGAATAAGCTTCGATAATGTCATTTTCTTCTATTTCATACATATCGTTAGCGTCGCCAGTTACCATAACATTTGTTAAATCAACATCGCCATCATCTGTCGGTAAGTCTATACCTTCAAATCTAACATCGTCTGTTTCATATTCATCAGAAACTTGTTTGATTGCTGTTCTGTTGGTTGCAATAATTCCTTCAACTGTTACAACATTATTAGTTTCTGTAGTTACTATAGTTACTGATACCGAATCTTTTTCTAATGTAGCATAAACATTATCATATGCAGTTTCTGCACCATTATAAAACACTTTAGTTTCATCAGTTACATTGTATGTATCATCACTATCAACATTTCCATCACCGTCTACATCAATAGTTACAACACCAGCAGTTCCTGTCAATGTAGTAGTTTCAACTGCATCTGTTACTGTATCAGAAAGCGATTCATTGATATATACAAACGACTCAATATCATCTCCATCAGCATCTTCTACCATTACATAGTATCCATCAACCATTTGATACATGTACATAGAAATATCTGTAGCTGCATACTCTACATGATCAGGAGTAATTACAACTTTATTGTCTTCATCAGCTACTGTAGCAGTCTTAGACAATAATGAAACAGGATTATCATTCTTATCTTTTAAAACACTTACATCACCATCAGCATTTATAGCAACCATATCATTTTCTAAGTTGTTGTATGACATGATAGCTAGGTCGCCTCTAGTTGCTGGCTCGTTCCATGCAGTAGCTACTCCATCAAACAATCCTAATTCTAAAGCTTTTGATCTGTATTTACCTGCATCAAATGCATCAACACCGTTGTTTAAGCTTGCATCAGTGTATCCTAATGCTCTTATTAACATGATTGCTGCTTGTAGGTAAGTTACATCATCTTTAGGTGCAAATATTCCATCACCGTATCCGTTTACGATTCCTTCATCTGCTGCTAATCCGATTACGTCTGATGACCACATGTTTTGTGCATCTGTAAATTCATTTCCGTAACCTTTGTAATCATCTTCTGTGTATCCTAACAAGTGTACTACAACTTTTGCCATAGCTTCTCTTGTTAATGGATCTTCTGGATTATAGTTTCCATTTTCATCGCCTGCTAATACACCAAGGCTGTTTAATAGTCCTGCAGCTTCTGCTAATTGATCATCATCAGCGTCGATGTCAGGGAATGCAGTATCAGCAAATGCCATGCTCATTGTTGAAAGCACTAATGTCAATGCTAATACTAAAGATAAAATCTTCTTCATTTTCTTTTTCCTCCTAAGAAATTTTTATTTTTTTTTGTTAGCAACCTAACGTATCAAATTATAACAGTTATGTTTTACTAAGTCAATATTATTTTTGGCTTTGTAATAAAGCTGTAATATTCCGAAGTAGGTGCTGATTGCTTACATTCATATGATACCACTAAAAAGCATAGCTAATATTACAAGAATATTACAAGTTGTAAAAAATGCAATGTAATTAAATATGATTTATATCGTTACTACTCACAGTCGATTTCTGGTGTAAATAAGGAAAAAGTAATAAAATATGGAAGCCTTATTGAGATTGGATTAAGTTGTGTGTAAGTTTATGAGCGTTTTAGTCATCTTATGGCTTAGCCCTAAAAACATACTGCGTTATGACTTTGCGAATAAAACTGATCATGCCCTAACCCCATTTTCTAAATGAAAATGTCGGTAGGTCACATGCATGGAGAACCAAATCTTTGTGAGTTTAACGAGCAAAAAGATTTGATGTTCTCTTCTGCGCCCTACAACTTCCCAATTGGAGTACCAGCGACAGATTTTATTATTTTTTCCTTTGGCGTACATGTGTTAACTGCGAATAGTAACTTTGCATCAAAATCAAACATGATTTAAGTATTAATTTTGCTTGCAAATAGTATTATTTATTTATATAATTACAAAAGCTATATATTATATATAGAAGATATTTGTTTTTATTTTACTCGAAAGGAATTGTGTGCATGGTTTTTTCTTCTTTAATATTCATATCGTTATTTTTTCCTGCTACTTTGGTAGGGTATTATATATGTAAGTTTAATAGAAATATTCAAAATGTATTTTTATTGTTAGTTAGCTTGTTTTTTTATGCTTGGGGAGAGCCTAAGTTTTCGTTAGTGCTTATGCTATCAATCTTTGTTAACTGGATTTTTGGATTACTGGTGGATAGGTTTAGACATAGCAAGCTTATGTCTAGAAGTATCATCGTGGCTATGCTTGTTTATAATCTTAGTATTATCTTTGTGTATAAGTACCTTATGTTTACTCTTGAAAATATACAGAATATAACTAATGCTACGATAGATATACCTAATATAGCTTTGCCTATTGGGATATCTTTTTTCACTTTTCAAGCTATTTCTTATGTCATAGATGTATATAGATGTAAGGGCGAAGCGCAGAAAAACCCTTTAAATGTGGGTCTTTATATATCTTTTTTTCCTCAGTTGATAGCAGGCCCTATCATTAGATATGAAACTGTCGCTGAACAAATAAAGAATAGAAGAGAGACTTTGGGTGATTTTTGTGATGGATGCAAGAGATTTATGGTTGGTTTTTTGAAAAAGATACTTTTAGCCAACAATTTTGCTTTGATTGCTGATGTAGCTTTTAATAGTGATGTGCATATTTCTACTGCTATGGCATGGCTAGGTATCGTATGTTATACTTTACAGATCTATTATGATTTTTCTGGGTATTCTGATATGGCGATTGGGCTTGGCAAGATGTTTGGTTTTCATTTTCCAGAAAATTTCAATTATCCTTATGTTTCTAAATCGACTACTGAGTTTTGGAGGCGTTGGCATATTTCTTTAGGTACGTGGTTTAGAGATTATGTGTTTATACCTTTGGGTGGTAGTAGGTCGAAATCAAGTCTTAGAAATATATTTAACTTATTTGTCGTATGGTTTTTGACTGGACTTTGGCATGGAGCGAATTGGACTTTTATATTATGGGGATTATTGTTTTTTGTGTCTATATCTATAGAAAAAATGACTGGATTTGATAAATCTGAAAGCTACCCTATTTTGAAAAACTTATATACTCTATTTTTGGTTATGATGGGATGGGTGCTGTTTAGGTCTACTGATTTAGAAAGTGCTTTTGGCTATTTTAAATCGTTGTTTACAGTTTCTGATACTGGTTTTATAGATGGACAATTTTTATTGTATTTTAGCGATAATTTGGTGTTTTTAGTTTGTGGATTACTGTTTGCTAGGCCTATAGCTGTCTCACTTAGCAAACGAAAAATATCGAATTCGATGTTTATTCAGTTTGGATATTCAGTAATATTGACTGGTTTGTTTTTGGTAGCTATATCTTATCTTGTAAAGGGTGCATACAATCCTTTTATATACTTTAATTTTTAGATGGGTAGGTTAATTATATGAAAGATTTTGATAATAATCAATCGAATGAAAAGAATAGTTTCAAGCTAAACAAGGAGCATTTTACGGCTATATTGTTTATGATTGTTGTTGTAGTAATGACTATAGGACTTTTTCAAGTTAATAAGACCGATGAAACTGTGCAAGATGTAGTTGAATCTGAACAACAGTGGATTGTTCAAGACTTTTTGGATGAGTATAATGAGACTATTGAAGAAGATTCAAGTATTTTTGAAAAATTTGAACTTATGACTGAGATTGCTGAAAGTAACGTTTTGAGGGAAACTTATAGGCGTGAAGAGTTTAATGATTTATATGGATTGGCTCATTTGGCTATGGGGAAAAAAATGATTTCTGATTCGCAATACGATTATATTTACAAGACTAAATATGATCAAATCGTGATACCTATCAAAGAAGCTGATGATGAAATTATTGATTTCGCTTTAGAGAGTACTATTTCTTTGAAAAATGAGCTAGATGCCTTGGGTATACCTTTTGTTTATATACAAGCCCCTTTTAGATTGCCTCCTAATGAAGATCAGCTACCTTTTTCTGTCGAAGATTTTTCTAATGAAAATTGGGACAAGTATATAGAAGGATTAAATGCTGCTGGCGTAGATACTTTCGATTTAAGAGAGCCTATATTTAATAGCGGTAAATCTCAGCAGGAACTTTTTTATCAGACTGATCATCACTGGAGAATTGAAACAGCTTTTGATGCTACAGGACATATTATAGATTTGCTAAATAGCGATTATGACTTCAATATATCTGAAAAATATAAGGCCCTTGAGAATTATAATTTTACTACTTATGAGGATTTTTTCTTGGGAATGGTCGGAAGAAGGACAGGTTCTTTATACGGTGGTGTTGATGATTTCACCTTGATTACTCCTGATTTTGAAACTTCTTATTCGATAATGCAAAATGACTGGGGTAATATAGTTAATTTTGAAGGAACTTTTGAAGAGGCCGTGTTGTCAAATGATTATATGGAAAATGCTGAGGATATTAGCAAGAATAGATATGCTGTCTATCATGGTGATAATATGGAACTAGTGTTTACTAATAATTTGATTGAAGATGGCAAGGTATTAATAATCAAAGATTCTTTTGCTTTGCCTGTATATTCGTTTCTATCTTTGGGTGTAAATGAAGTGCGCGCTCTTGATCTGAGACTATATAATGAATCTGTCTTAGAATATGCCAAGCTCCACCGACCTGAAGTCGTAATATTAATGTATAATGCAGGTACTTTTAACAAGGCAGGTTTTGAATTTAAGTAATTATTCAATGACGAACAACGCAGCATTTTTATTGTTGTGTTGTTCGTTTTTTATCGATAACTCTCATGTGTATTTTACATTGATATTTCAATCAAAGATATGCACTGTTCTTTTTTGCATGATATACTTCAAATAAAGTCTTAATTCTAATTGACATCATTGTTACTTAGCTATATAATAAAGCTAGGGTATTTTTGGAGGAAACATGAAGGCAGCATTTGAAGAAATAATCAGGCTCGAAAAAGAGTATGCTGATTTAACAAAGAAACAGTTTACTAATGAAGGTAACTCAATTAATAAACAAAACATTAGGCATTATCTTGATAATTGTTGTGACGAATTGCGCAATGTTGCTTTAAGCGTCTCTAATTTGATGGAAGCTCATGTATTCCCATATTTGAGAAACCCTGAAATAATAACGCCAAAAATAGCTGAAGATCTAGATGAATTTGCCGATGCTTTATCTGGTTATTCATCACGATTAGACACAGGTTTATCTCATGAAATAAGAGTTGCTTTGACGTCATATGCTTTAATAATTGACGATGAGGAATTTTATATTAAAAATCTTTTTTTTACTGGATTATGCCTGTTTTTTCTTAATAAAGAACTATTCAACGAAAAAATGCTTGAATGTTACTTGAAAATCACAGCTTTTGCTCCTAAATACAAACAATTTGATAAAACTACTAGAAATTTCATAGTGAGAGCTTTTGGAAACTGCTATGTAAGCATCCCATATGAAAATATCGACAAGTTTTTCTTTTATATTGATAAAGCCTTGTATTTTTGGAAAAACACGGCTGAAAAAGTTGATCCTGATTTTAATTGGAGTGCATTTTATAATAATGTCGATGATAATATTTGCTCCATTGGCATTAGTTATATTAGAAATAACCCTAATGGAGTCCAAAGTATCGATAAAAAAATAATTTCCAGGTTGTACTCTAGTTCAAAAAAATTGTATGAAGCAGCTTTAATTTCTGATCCTACTTTTTCAGGTTCGGCATTTAGAGTGGAGTATTTTTATTCTTCTGCCCAATATTATTCTGGATTTATTAATGAAAAAGAATACTTAGAAGTGCTGTATAATATCTACTCATCTACTAAAGATAACGACTATGGTTCAGCCAATATTTTTAGACGTTTGCAAATTTCTGCTATATATTTACTTTATCTATCAAAGTCAAGAATTGCTGAATACGACGAAGATTTTATAAAAAACAAGATTTATGAAATTGAGCAAAACACATATAAGTTTGTTCTTAATATACCTAATGATGTACCTCAAAATTTAGTTACACAGTTTTTGGCTAATTTTTCTATAGGAATGTACATGGCTGGTGATGAATTGAATTATTTACGAATCGTACTTAATTTGACTGTTTTCAGACATAAACCTACATTTGTTCACTCTGTAATGGTAGCAAAAATTTCAGGATTAATAATGAGAAATATAATAAAGAATCATCCTGAAAAATTGACATATATAACAGGTTTAGATACAATAGATAAGGTGCAAGCTAATGCGCATATACTTGAAAATTTCATATGGTATGCAGGAATTTCTCACGATATTGGTAAAATTGCGTATTCTAACATGGTCGCAATATATGTTAGGAGATTGCATGATTGTGAGTTCGAAATAATAAAGAAACATCCTAACTCTATTTTATCAGATAAATTTTCTAATTCTGATCATGATCATGATGAAAATAATTCTCATCCAAACGATTTTTTGGTAGACGTACTGGCTTCAAACGTTAAGGATCGTGAAAAAAACAATATTATGACAAATGATAAAAAAGTGATTGATTGTATCGCAAAAATAGCTTATGGACACCATAAAAGTCACGACGAAAAAACAGGCTATCCCGTTGATTGGAGTAATGTTAAGCATGGTGTCAGAGATTTTACAGATATTGTCACTATAGCAGATTGTATAGATGCTGCTACTGATAGTGTAGGAAGAAGCTACGCGCATGGTAAAACTCTTGAAGTTTTACTTGAAGAATTTGAAGCTGATAAAGGTACAAAATATTCTCCTTTTGTTGTTGACTTATTAAAAAGTGACACAGAATTAATGAAACAAATCCAAAATGCTATAGACGAATTTAGATATGATACTTATTATTCTTGTTTGAATTTATATGAACTTTCAAGTGAATTGTTTGAACCAAATATATAACTAATCTATATATAATCTATATTTCTAATTACAACAGTAATTTCGGAGGAACGATGAAGGAAAATTTTTTTGAAATTATTAGACTTATAAAAAAATATTCTGAACTCTCAAATTCGCTATTTAACAATGAAAACGAAATAATAAAGAGAGAGCAAATTGAGGAAATACTGGATAAACGTTGTGAAAAATTACGAGACATTGCATCAGATGTCTCTGATTTGATTTCTAAAAATTTAACACCCTATATAAATGATCCTTCTAAAATGACGCCTCAACTTGCTGAAGAATTTGAAGAGTTTTCTGAATTATTATCTAATTATTCAGAAAAAATTGATACTGGATTGTCATATGAAATACGAAATGCTTTAGTCAAATATTCGCGCATAAT
This sequence comes from uncultured Clostridia bacterium, assembly GCA_964371035.1. Taxonomy (GTDB): domain Bacteria; phylum Bacillota; class Clostridia; order Tissierellales; family Sedimentibacteraceae; genus UBA1535. Next base: position 17,979 of record CAYJLG010000002.1, read on the forward strand.
AAATGATGATGAATTGTATATACGAAATCTATTTTTCAAGGGATTATGCCTGCTTTTTTTAAGAAAAACTTTGTTTCACAATCAAATGGCAGAGTGTTATGATGAAATTATTTCATTTGCTCCTAGGTATGCAACTTTTAGCAAACCTATAAGAAATATTATTGTTCGTGCATTTGGAAATCGCTATGTCAGTGTTATGTATAAAGAAATTTATGATTTTTTTGAGTGTGTAGACAACGCATTAGATTTTTGGAAAAATACAGCTGAAAAAATCGATCCAGATTTTGGATGGGAAAACATATATCTAAATGCTGAACAAAACATTTGTACAGTTTCTGCTAGTTATATTAGATTTCAGCATGATGATTTTTCAATTGACCCACTTGTAGTTAGTAAATTTTATAAAAGTTCAAAATATGTATATGAATATTATGTTTCTAGAGGTGAAAAATATCACTCTCTCGCTTTAAGATATAGATATTTCTATGAATTGTCACAATATTATTCTAGAATGATTAGTGCATTTGAACTAAGTAATACTTTATATGAGATATTTTCATCTGCCGACACTTCATCTTATAGTGATGATAATCTTTTTAAAACACTACAAATGTCAGCGCTTTATTTGTATTATTTAGCAAGAGTTGATTCTTCTGAATTGTCAGAGAGCGCTAAGCAAGATAAATCTGATTATATAGAAAAAATCGTATATAATTATTTATCTAATGCACCCGCAGGTTCAACACAGTCAATAGCTAGCTATTATTTGCCTAATTTTGCAGTAGGCATGTTTCAGTTGTATGATTCTTTTGAATTTCTGAGAGTTGTCTTGAATTTGACTGTATTTAGACATAAACCTACTTTTACACATTCACTTTTAGTTGCTAAAATATCTTCATTAATTATTAGATACTTAATTATCGATAATCCTGAAAGTTTGGTAGGAATAAATGGTTTAAATAGTCTTGAAGACGTAAATAAACATGCTGAAAATATAGAATTTCTGACATGGTTTGCAGGTCTTGCACATGATGTAGGCAAAATATCATATACTGATATGATTTCTATTTATGTACGAAAACTCACAGACAGTGAGTTTAAACTAATTAAAGAACATCCTAATTCTATTTTTCATGAACTTTATACTAACTATACTATGTTTGAAGAAGCTAAGCATGCTCATTCTAAAAACATCCATGAAGATCACGTTAAAGTGAATTTTGGATTTTTACGCGAATATGATGCGTTTTGGGCTATAGTTTGCGCATCACTTGGACATCATAAAAGTTATGACGGGAAAAGTGGCTACCCAGTTGATGTAGATAATAGCACTTCAGGCGTTAAACCAATAATCGATATTGTAACTATCGCAGATTGTATAGATGCAGCTACTGATAATGTCGGTAGGAGTTATGCTAAAGGCAAAACTTTAGATCAGGTCTTAGATGAATTTGTAGCTGATTCTGGCACTAAATATTCACCTGTCATAGTTGATTTGATTAAAAATAATAAAGACTTATATAAACATATAAATATAGCTATTAATAAATATAGATTTGATATTTACCACGCTTGTTTTAACATAACTAAACTTCCTGATAAGATATTTTCACTAGATATGCTAAAAGATGATATTAGTTCATCTTAATTTCAGATATCAAATTAACTATTTATTACAAATAACTTGATTTAATTGATTTCAACAAAAACGGACTAACTTGCTTATAGAAAATTTTCTATATATGAATTAGTCCTTTGTTTTTTTAATTATTAATTAGTCTATTTATTATTTTAAACCATCTATTAACTTTGCTACATTTTCAAGTTCTAGAGGTATGTCTATATTTTGAGGACATTCTACAACACATTGTCCACATTTGATACAATTGTGAGCTTGGCTTTCTTTTGTAAACTGGAAAGGATTATTATATGCATTTTTTGCTAATTCTGAATTTTCTGTCTTTTTATAGTTGTTGTATACACTAAAGCACCCTGCGATATTTACATTTACAGGACATGGCATACAATACTTACATGCTGTACATGGTATAGGTTTGATTTTATCTAGTTCTACGACTACATTTTCTAAAATTTTCTTTTCTTCATCATTTATAGGTGCGAATGGTGTCATTTGATTTATGTTGTCTTTTAATTGTTCTAAGTTAGACATTCCACTCAATACTGTTATAACGTTAGGTAATGAAGCTACCCATCTAATGGCCCATGATGAAATAGAAGATGTAGGATTATATTCTTTCATAGGTTTTTCTACGTGAGATGCAAAAGCAGATAGAAAACCACCTCTTACTGGTTCCATCACTATACATGGAATATCGTGTTTTTCAAGGATTTCATAAAATTCTCTTGCTTCTCCTTGTTGCCAGTCAAAGTAGTTTAACTGTAATTGAATAAAATCCCATTTATAGTTATCTGTCAAATACTTTAAACTTTCTACATCGCCATGGTACGAAAATCCTACGTATTTGAGTGTGCCTTCTTCTTTCTTTTTCATACAGAAATCATATAGTTTGAAATCTTCCATAGTTTTGACTCTGTCTTTAGAGAGTGCATGGACCAAATAAAAATCAAAGTAGTCAGTGCCACATTTTTCAAGTTGTTCATCTAAATATTTTTGTGCATCGCCATCTTCTTTTATGTAATAAATAGGAAGTTTGTCTGCTAGAAAATAACTGCTTCTATCATATTTGGGTAATATTTTGCCTAATACGACTTCAGATTCACCACCATGATAAGGCATAGCAGTGTCGAAATAATTTACACCATTTTTAAAAGCATAATCAATCATTTCAGCTGTAGCTTCAACGTCGATTTTGTCATCTGTTTTTGGGAGTCTCATAGCTCCAAAACCAAGTAGTGGCAGTTCAATTCCAAGATTTTTATTAAATTTCTTTTCCATAAATACTCTCCTCAATTTTAATGTTTTTGATATTTAAATTATTACATGCTCCATTTTAACAATTTTGAAAGAAAAAGTTTCAATTCTGGTGATTTAGGGTTTTCAAATAATATTTTACTTTCACCGTATTCACCTATATTGCCATCGTTCATAAATACAACTTTTTCGCAGGAATGTAAAGCAAATCCCATTTCATGTGTTGCTATCATAAAAGATAGTTTTTCACTTTTTAGCTCGCTTATCATACTAAGCACCTCTGTAGTATACTCTGGGTCTAAAGCTGATGTTGGTTCATCTAGAAATAGTATGCTCGGTTTTGGTGCTACTGCTCTGGCTATTGCAATACGTTGTTTTTGTCCACCTGATAATTGTGAAGGCTTTTTATAAGCCTCATCTTTTAGGCCAAATCGTTCTAATAATTCAAATGCTCTTGAATCAGCATCTTTTTTACTTAACTCATGAACTTGCACTAAAGGCAAAGTTATGTTTTCAAGTGCACTTAAATGAGAAAATAGTCCGGATTGTTGAAAAACGAACCCTACTTTTTTTCTGTATTCTGATGATTCTTCAACTTTTGTACCATCAAAATACGCATCGCCGTGTGTCGATGGTATCAAACCACCTAATATTCTCAATAGCGTTGACTTTCCGCATCCTGAACGTCCAATTAAAGCTAGGGTATTTATTTCATCTTTAAGAGAAATATCTTTTAACACATCTACTTTATCAAATTTTTTAGAAAGATTTTTAATTTCTATTTTCATATGAAAATCTCCTTTCTACTCTTTGACTTATAAATGTAATAGGTATCGTCAATATTAAATATAAAAATCCAAGCACAAAATATGCTTCGAAAAAGTTGTAGTTTGTTGCTGTTATCTCTCTAGTCGTCTGTGTAATTTCTATTACAGCTATTACAGATAGTAATGATGAATCTTTAATGATAGATGCAAATTGACCAGTTAAAGCTGGCAAAGTACGAGAAACCAGCTGTGGTAATATGACAAATCTAATAGTTTGATTTTTTGTAAATCCTACAGCTTTAGCAGCTTCTAGCTGTGCAGAATCCAATGAAAGTAAACTCCCTCTTATAATCTCGCTAATATACGCTCCTTCAAATAATGATAATATGATAACGCCTGATAAGAATCTGTTTTCTAAGCCAAATGCAGTACCTACAATATAATGAAATAGATAAATTTGAACTATAAGTGGAGTTCCTCTAATGATGGCTACATAGAATTTAGACATGTATTTAAATATTAATAGTTTACTTGATTGCATTGTAGCTGTTAATGTCCCTAAGGCAAGACTTAAGAAAAGACTTGCAACACTAAGATAGACGGTCATTAAAAAACCATCTATCATTCTTATTCTATATGTATATACATACGAAAAATCAAAAGTTACTCCGACACGTGATAGTGCAAACCAAAAAAATACTATAAGTATAATTGATAATAGGAGTAGATTAAAAGATTTTACAAATATATTTGCATTGTCTTCTTCGCTGTAAAATATTTTTTTAATTGATGTTAAAATTCCTGATTTGTTTTTCTGCAATGTTTTCTCCTTTTGCTGATAGACGTCATAAATGTTATGTGCCAATTAGTGAACAAATATTTGTATTAGCCTAGGAAACACTAATTTAACTTAGATTTAGTCTAAGTCAAAAAACCATTTAAAATTAAACTCTTCAAATGCAGTTTTTTCGTCACTTAAATGAACTTGCGATATCTTTTCAAATCCACCTTCTTCTTCAAACATAGCTATAAATTCGTTTAATTGATTTAATAATTCAGTATTCCCTTTTTTCACAGCTATTCCCCAATAATCTACGTCTTGGAAAGGTATGAATACAGCTTTAGTTGTATCTAAGTTGTTTTGATTGTTTCTATAAATAGTTAATTGGTCATAAATAAATCCATCTGCTTTACCTTGTGCCACTTCAGTTACGCACGCACTCTCATCTGCAAGCACTATAATCTCTGCGTTTGTAAGATTTTCTTCCGCATATACATGACCTGTAGAACCTGTTTTGACTGCTACCTTTTTACCTTCTTGATTTAAATCTTCAACAGTTTCAACGTCTGAATCTATGTTAGTCAATATAGCAAGCAATGAATTTGCATATGGATCAGAAAAATCAACTTCTTCTTTTCTTGGTTCTGTGATAGTCATAGATGATATGACTATATCTGCTTTGCCTGTTTGCAATGAAGGTATAAGTCCATCCCATGATGTGTTTACTATTTCTATCTCCGCTCCTATATGTTCGCCAAATGCCTTTATTATGTCTACACTTACACCCATTGGTTCACCGGCTTCATCTTTTGTTTCAAATGGTGGATATGCTAGCTCCATAGCCACTGTAAGTTTGTTTGTATCATCTGATGTAGAATCACTACACCCTGAAAAAATAAAAATTGTTATCATTAATAACAACAAAAAAAATAAATTTCTATTTTTCATATTGCCTCCTTATGAAAGTTAATTTTCAACATACTATTATTATACAACATTAGGTATAAATTGGCAAGTTAATTATAACAGCAGTAGGACAAACGCATCAGTTCATAGTTACTATTCACAGTTAACATATGTGCCCCAAAGAAAAAAATAATAAACGTTGTAGGGTGTGATCTTTACCACACCGAAAAACACAAATAAATCTATAAAACAACGGCTACATTGAAAATTCAATATCATTGCAATGCAGCCGTGAATAGCAATCTACCTTTTTTATTTACAAAATTATCTATCTTCAGTAACTACACACAAAATCCCAGCAATAATACCACCTATGAAATCTGTAATTAAATCTCCCATGGTATCAGCAACACCTGTAAGTTCAACTATTTGAGTATCTAACCCTAATAATGCATCTACAGTGAATTCATATATTTCCCAAATTATTCCACCTGTACAAGCAATACCTACAACAAATAGAAATCTAAGTAAATTTACTGTTTTTTTGCCTTGATTTAAACTGTTTAACAATATATTGCCAGCTATTCCTAATAATAGTCCTGAAAATACATGCATAAGCATATCCCACCAAGGAATAAAATCATAAAAATTAAGCATAACGCCTAACACTAATGCGAAAACACAAAATATACAATACATTGAAATTATACTATCAGCAATTTTGAACTTTCCTTTATTTATGTAATCTATGAAGTATGTAGAAGCAAATACTGCTGCACCGCCAGCCAGTCCTACTGGATGAAATACAAACAAATCATATACAGCAGCCAATGCAATTGTAATTCTCAATGTCCATTTTGAATAATAAGCTAATTTTTCCATGAAGCCTCCTTGAATTTAAATTTCATCTCACACTATCAATGTTATATAAAAACACATTGACGATTTATTGTATGAAGATAACGTTTAATCTATTATAACAAATCTTTATATATTGCGTCAACTGAATAAAATTGCAAAACGCGTTATTTTTACAAAACAACCGATAATAATATGATACAATTCTAGTTCAAAATAATTATAAATACAAATACAAGAAAAGCACATAATCTTAACAATGGTTTGTACTGTTCACCTAAATCCAACTTTTTAGTTTGCTACAGTTTTCCATGTCATAACTATGTGCTTATATTTTTATTGATTATCAAATATTTTGTGCTATAATTTAAAACTCTTGCTCTGTTCTTCCGATTATTTCATCTTGAAGAGCTTTTTCTAAATTGTTGAAATGATCACTATATCCTGCTACTCTTACTATTAAATCTTTGTATTCAGAAGGATTTTTCTGTGCTTCATACAACACTGATTTGTCTATAACATTAAATTGAATATGATGTCCACCCATTTTAAAATATGATCTTACTAATGCAGATACGTTGTCTAATCCTTTTTCACCAACTATAGATGATGGTGTGAATTTTTGATTTAACAAAGTACCACCTGTACTTGCATGATCCATTTTAGCTGCCGATCGTATTACTGCAGTAGGCCCATTTACATCTGCTCCTTTTTCAGGCGAGATGCCATCAGTTAAAGGCAAAGCACAAAGTCTTCCATTTGGAGTAGCTCCAGTAACTGAGCCAAAATAAATATGGCAAGTAGTTGGAAGCATGTCGATGTGATAAATTCCTCCACACACTGCTTTTTTGCCTGTGATATATGAGTTAACTCCGTTAAATACTTCTACCATTATATCATCTGCATAATCGTCATCATTTCCGTATTTAGGTGTTTTGTTCGTCACTATATGCTTAATAGTGTCATGACCTACAAAATCATCTGCTGTAGCTTTTAGCAGTTCTTCCATAGTAAATCTTTTGTCTTCAAATACATTTTTCTTAATAGCTACTAAACTGTCTGTGATAGTTCCTATACCTACGACTTGGATGTATCTAGTGTTGTATTTTGCTCCGCCTGCATTGTAATCTCTTCCGCTCTCTTTGCAGCCTGTAGTTATTACAGACATAAGAGGTGAAGGCATATGTTCAGCGAATATTTTTTCTATAACATTATTTCCTGTTATTTTAATGTCTACAATATGTTTTAACTGTTTTGTATAAGCTTCAAATAGTTCATCATATGTTTTGAAATCTACTGGATTTCCTGTCTTTAACCCTATTTGCTTACCTGTATATTTGTCGTAACCGTTGTTTAATGTTAATTCTAAGATTTTAGGTGTATTTAAATATCCTGTCAATACATAAGCTTCTCTACCATGAGCTCCAGTTTCAACACAACCGCTTGAGCCTCCATACATGGCATCTTTTAATTCTTTACCTGCGTTTAATAATTCTTGGATTATTTCTTCTGTATTGTAAAATGCTGGCTGTCCCCAACCTTTTCTTGAAATATCTACTGCTCTTTTCAAGAATTCTTGTGGTGATTTTTCACTGATTTGCACGTTTGAATTAGGTTGAACTAGCTTCATTTCATCCATTACATCAAGTATGATATAAGATACATCATTTACACCATCTTCTCCCGTTTCTGGATCGATACCACCAGTGTTTAAATTTGCAAAATCTGTATAAGTAGCACTTTCTTTCATTGTTATTCCAACTTTAGGTGGTGCAGGTTGATTGTTGAATTTTATCCATAAGCATTCTAATAATTCTACTGCTTCTTCTCTAGTTATTGTGCCTGCTTCAAGTTCTTTTTTATAAAAAGGATACAAGTATTGATCTAGTTTCCCAGGCGAAAATGCATCCCAAATATTTAATTCTGTAGTTACTCCAACGTGTACAAACCAGTACATTTGGATAGCTTGTGCAAAAGTTTCAGGTTTGTTTGCTGGAACAACGTCACAATTTTTAGCAATTTGTAAAAGTTCTGCTTTTCTCTTGCTATCTGACTCTTTTTCAGCTAATTCTCTAGCATATTCAGCATATCTCTTTCCATAAATCATTATAGCATCACAAGAAATTGCCATCGCTTCTAATTGAGCTTTTTTATCGTATGCATCTTTATCATTTAGAAAATCTAAATTTTCTATTTCTTCTTCTATTTCTTTTTTGAATTCGATAAAACCTTTTTTGTAAAATTTATCATCGCCAACTGTATGTCCTGGAGCTCTTTGTTCCATAAATTCAGTAAACATGCCTGCTGCAAAACAATCTTTCCATTCTTGAGTCATCGACTCGATTATTTTATCTCTTGTTGCTCTTCCTTCCCAAAATGGCAACACGTGTTCTTTATGTAGTGCTTTGCTTTCGTCAGATACTTTAAATCCTATATATTCTCTTTGATTTAAAACATCTAAATCTTCCATTGTATGACAACATAATTCTGGGAAAGTAGGTGCAACTTGTGGACCTTCAGATTTTTCTCCTATCAAAAGTTCACCATCGCCAATATATAGTTTTCTTTTTTCCATTAAATTTTTGAAATTCAACGCTCTTAGTACTGGTGTCTCAACTTTTCCAAAGTATTTTTTATAAGTTTCCGTCTCTAGTATTGCTCTTTCTACGCTCAAAGTAGGTATAGCATTTACACTCTCTTGTCTTAGTTTTTTTGTTCTTTCTGTGCTTCCTCTCATTTCAACTCTCCTTAATCACTTTATTATTTATTACTAATGGTGGAAAAAATTTGCTTTAGCAAATTAAAATTAAATTATAAAAAACCAAAGGGTTTTCCACCACAATTCCTAATTCCTATCCTTTACCCACCTATAGCAACTGTGTAACCTTTATTTTCTAAAGTTTCCTTCATGTTGTTAATAGTTTCATCGGAAGGTACTTTTAAGCTCTCACATTCATATTCTAGATTAAGTTTCTTGTACTTATGTCTTGAAATATCGTGGTATGGTAATAAGTTTATATTTGCAATTTGTGTGCCTTCTAGCAAATTTATCAAATCTTGTGTGAATTTTTCTGTCGCATTTACGCCATCAATAACAGGTATTCTTATATTGATTCCGTTGTGAATAACACTAAGCTTTTTAAGATTTTCAAGAATATTTTTATTAGATATGCCTGTGTATTTTTTATGTGTATCATCATCTAATGCTTTAATATCATACAAAAATACGTCTGTGAACGGAGCTATTCGTTCATAGTAGCTAAATGGCATAGCTCCACTAGTGTCTACTGCAGTGTGGATGCCTTTCTTTTTTAGCTTTTTTAAAAGTTTTTCGATAAACTCTATTTGCATGACAGGTTCGCCACCAGACAAAGTTACACCTCCGCTAGATTCTTCATAGAAGATAGCATCTTGTTGTAGTATTCTCATTAATTCATCAAGATTGTATTCTCTACCTGCTATCTCTCTTGCTTCATTGATACAATAAAATGTACATTCACTACAAATTTTGCATTCATTTTCATTTGTAACTATCGAACCATCAAAAATACAGACAGCATTTTCAGGACATCTCTTTACACATTCGCCACAAAGTGAACATCGTTCTTTATTGTGCATAACCTCAATGCTCGGTTTTAAGCTTTCAGGATTGTGACACCAGCTACATCGCAATGGACATCCTTTGAAAAAAACTGTAGTTCTAATTCCTGGTCCATCGTGTAAAGAAAATTTTTGAATGTTAAATAATATCGCTTTATCCATTTGCTACTCCTTTCAAAATTTGACAGTATCTTGTGCTTATTTATCAAAAAACGACTACTTAAAGCTTGTTTCTTTAGTCTGTAAATAGTCTAATTTATACTCTTATTTCAATTCAAACTAAATCTACAATATTATTGTGCAATATTCATGCCTATTTTCAAAAAATTGATAAAAAAAAAATTTTTGGCTTGTTTTAGCAAATTTTTCAAGATATGAATTCGAGTTTTGCAAGTTTTAAAAAAAATGTTTCAAATTCTGACTCTGATTTGTTTCGTTAATGGTTTTTTGTACTTTTTTTGGGACGTATTTTCGTGTTTTACTTTTTTGATGCGTCTTGAAAATTTGACACAAAAAAACTCATCTATTAATCCTGAACCACATTATGATAAGGTATAGTCCAATAGGATATTTAGATAAGTTCTTCATTAATGCTTATTAGCTTATTTTACAATATGACATGCTACAAAATGATCTTTTTCTACTTCTACTAATTTAGGTCGTTCTACATCGCAAATATCTTTTACATGAGGACAACGAGATTTAAATTTACACCCAGGTTGCTGATTTATTGGGCTTGGTATTTCTCCTTTTAGCTTAATTTCATTAATAGATGAACGTTCTGGATCAGCTATAGGTATAACAGAAATTAAAGCCTGCGTATATGGATGTAATGGGTTTTTATATATGGTTTCATTGTCAGAAAGTTCTATCATTGAACCTAAATACATAACCCCTATCCTGTCAGATATGTGTTTAACCATAGATAAATCATGTGAGATAAACAAGTATGTTAACCCCATTTCTTTTTGCAGCTTGATTAGTAAATTGACAACTTGCGCTTGTATTGACACATCTAATGCTGAAATAGGTTCATCGCAGACGATAAATTCAGGTTCTACAGCTAGAGCTCTGGCTATACCTATTCTCTGTCTCTGCCCACCTGAAAGTTCATGAGCATATCTATTAAAATAATCACTTCCCAAACCTACTGTTTTGAGCAGTTTTTCTATTTTATTGTTTTTTTCTGATCTAGTTAAATTAAAATGCACATCTATTCCTTCACCTACGATGTCACCGATAGTCATCCTAGGATCTAAGCTAGCGTACGGATCTTGAAATATCATTTGCGCTTTTTTCCTGAAACTTATAAGTTTGTCACCCTTTACAGATGTCATATCGTTCCCATCAAAATTTACGCTTCCTGAACTAGGTTTATATATATTTAGCAATGTTCTTCCAAATGTAGTCTTTCCACAACCCGATTCACCTACAAGCCCCACTGTTTCGCCCTTATAAATATTTATACTCACATCATCAACAGCTGTAAGCATGCTGTTTTTTCCAACTTTAAAAGTTTTAGAAAGATTTTTAATTTCTAATAAGATTTTTTCTTGCATACTTCCATCTCCCTATACATTAAATTCTACTTTAGGTGCTTGTTCATGAGCTAACCAACATCTTGTACTATGCGTATTTGATAAATTTGTTGTTTCAGGTTTTAGTTCTTTGCAAATGGGCATGCAATACTTACATCTCGAACTAAACGCACAATGGTTCAATTCTAATATTAAATCAGGTGGTGTACCTTTCAGTGAATATAGTTCTGATTTGCTAGAATTTGTTATGCTAGGGATAGACTTAAGAAGCGCTTCAGTATATGGATGTTTAGGATTATAAAATACTTCTTTTACAGTCCCCGTTTCAACTATTTCACCTGCGTACATAACTTGTATTCTGTCTGCAAAGTTTGCTACTACTCCCAAATCGTGCGTTACTAAAACTACTGCAGTACTCAATTTATCTTTTAGTTCTTTGATTAATTCCAAAATTTGAGCTTGAATAGTTACATCGAGTGCAGTAGTTGGTTCATCTGCCATCAACACTTTCGGATTACATGCAAGCGCAATAGATATTATTATTCTTTGTCTCATTCCACCTGAAAGTTGGTGTGGATAGCTGTGATACCGCTCCTCTGGATTAGGTATATTTACTAATTTTAATTTTTCTATTACTTCTCGTTTCACTTCTTCTTTACCAATTTTTTTATGCAACAAGATTGCTTCTTCGATTTGTTTTCCAACTTTCATAGTCGGATTTAGTGAAGTCATAGGATCTTGAAATATCATACCTACTTCTGAACCTCTATAATTTCTCATCCATTTTTCACTTTTTTTAGTAATGTCAATGTCTTTATATATAATCTCAGATTCTTCTGATATTACTGCTAATGGAGCTTTTAAAAGGCGCATGAGGGCTTTTGAAGTTACGGTTTTTCCACAACCTGATTCGCCTACTATAGCTAAAGTTTCACCTTTAAATACATCGAAACTAATATTTCTGACAGCCTTGATAGTTCCGGCATACGTATTGAAATTTACACTTAAATTTTTAACTTGAATTATCTTTTCCATACATGCCTCCTATTTTCTTAATTTTGGATCTAATGCATCTCTTAAACCATCGCCGAGAAGTGTAAATGATAACATCGTCAAAGCTATCATCAATGATGGAAGAAACAATTGATACGGGTAAAATCTAAAATTTGCTTGAGCTGCTGAAGCTAACGCTCCCCAACTTGTTTCTGGAGGTTGTATACCTAATCCTATATAACTTAAAAAAGCTTCAGAAAAAATATATCCTGGTATGTCAAAAGTTATTCCTACTATAATAATCCCCAAAGTGTTAGGTATTAAATGTTTTCTAATTACTTTCCAAGGCTTTACACCTAATACTGTAGCTGCTAAAATGTATTCTTGTTCTTTTAATTGTAATATTTGACCCCTGACAAGTCTTGCCGTCCCACACCAACCTGTGATAGTGAGTGCTAATAGCATAGTGTACAGGCTTTGGCTATCAGTAACAACTGAAATTAAAATTACTACTATTAGATAAGGTATACTTATTAAAATTTCAACTATTCTCATCATAATAGTGTCTACTGCACCTCCAAAATATGCAGAAATACTACCGTATATTACACCTACTATAGTACTAATCAATGCTCCAAATATTCCGATCGTCATAGATACTCGGCCTGCTTGCCAAACTCTAGAAAACAGATCTCTTCCTAGTTCATCAGTTCCAAACCAGTGTTCTTTGCTTGGTGGCAAATTTTTGCTTTCAGTATCCATTGTTTCGTAATCATATCCTGAGATCATAGGCCCTATTATTGTCATAGTAAGTAAAAATAGCATGAGGATAAATGCAAAGAAAGCTAATCTATTACTTTTTAATCTTCTCCACGCATCTTGCCAGTATCCAATTTTTTTTCTTGCAGAGTGTTCGACTGCACCTTCTTCTACTCCGATAATTATAAATTTATCCTGTGAATATTTTTCCATATGCCCTCCTACTCTGTTTTTGAAAGTGAAATTCTCGGATCGACTATTCCGTAAAGTATATCAATAACAAGCTGTACAACGACAAACAATATAGCATAAAATACAGTAGTGCCTATTATCATCGTGTAATCTCTGTCATTAATTGAATTTACGTAATAAAAACCAAGTCCTGGAATCCCAAAAATTCTTTCAGTTACAAATGCACCTGTAAAGACAGCAGCTACTTCGGGCCCTATGATTGTGATAGCTGGTATTATAGAATTTCTTAGCACATGTTTAAATGTAACTTGAAATTCACTCGCACCTTTTGCTCTTGCAGTTAGAATGTAATCTTGATTAACTACTTCTAGTACACTTGATTTCATGTACCTAGCATGGCCTGCAATAGGCCCTAATGCTAAAGTTATTACAGGTAATATCATATGCTCTAAGCCACCCCAACCTGTAGTCGGCAACACTCTAAATTTAACTGTAAAAATATACTGCAATACAGACGCAAAAACAAATACAGGTATAGTTACTCCCAATACGGCTATGAACATAATTACATAGTCAGGCCATTTATTTTTATTTAAAGCAGCTATTACTCCTAATATTATTCCTATCGTTACACCCCAAAACAACGCCTGAAATCCAACTGTCGCAGAAACTTTCGAACCTTCTACAATAGTTTCTGTTACTTTCCTTCCAGGATATCTTAAAGATTCCCCAAAATCACCTTCTGTAACTACATTTTTTAAAAATATAAAAAATTGTTCGATTGTTGATTTATCAAGACCATATTTCTCATAGTAATTTTCTCGGGTTTGCTCTGGTAAATTTCTTGCTAAGTGTGACAACGGATCACCTGGTATGCTATGCATCAAAAAGAAAGTGATTGCGGTGATTATAAATAATGTTAAAATCATGTACGCAAATCTTTTTAATATGTATTTCGCCATAATTTCCTCCTGTTACTGATTAAAATAGAGATTATTCTTGTTTTAAAGCTATTTTATCATAACGCCATCAGTTAAAAGATGAATTTATGCTTTTGCCCGAAATCAAGGATTTGATCCAAGTTTTCGGGCTATAACATAGAAACACTTTTTTATTAATAATTATATTATTTGATCACTTATTCTGTTTATTAATTACTTCTACCTTTTATACTAGCATGTTTAAATCCTGTTGTAGCAAAATTTGATACGCTGTATCCGTCTACAAAATTATATACAAAAGTATTTGTATTTCTATATGTTATCGGTGCAATACAAGCATCTTCAACCAAAAATATTTCTTCGATTTCTTTTATCATTTCGATTTTAGCGTCTGTGTCAGTTTCTTCTGTTGCCATGTATAGAAGTTCGTCTATTCTTTCATTGCCATATCCTATACAAAAACCATCTTGTGATGATTCCATACTTGATAGCATACTTAAAGGATCGTTAAAATCTGCTCCAAAACTCATCTGTGCAATCTCATAATCTTTGTTATAGAAGTTAGTCATAAATACTCCCCAATCTAAAAGTCTGATTTCAAGATTTACACCTAAAACATCTTTGTACACTTGTTGCATGTATTCTGCAAGAGTTTTTGACCATTGATCTGTTCCACCTAATTGTAGTTCTACAGTGATTAATGATGTATCTGTACTCATTCCAAGTTCTTCAAGACCTTTTTCTAGCAATGCTTTTGGATCTTCTGTTTCTTCTGCAAGAGCCTTTAATGGTCCTTCTACTTCATCTCTATATAATTTTTCATTTACATTTACGCCTGTAGGAACTACCCCATAAGCTGGAGTATTCATTCCGTCATATATAGTTTCATTCAATTTTTCTCTATCTATAGCTAATGTAAAGGCTTTTCTAACGTTAACATTTGAAAAAAGTTCTGATTCTTGATTGTAATATTGATAATAAAGGTTTGCGCCTGCTCCTTCTAGGTGTGTTAACTCATCATTTGCCTTAAATGTGTCGAACCATTCTCTACTTGATGTAGAAGCAACGTCTATAGAATTGTTTTCTAGAGAATTATATATTGCATTTTCATCTTGTATAATACTATAGTTAATACTGTCTAAAGTTACGTTGTCTTTATCCCAATATTGATCGTTTTTAACAAATTTTAAAGAGCTATTGTGAACCCATTCTTGGCAAATATAAGGTCCATTATAGACTACTTTATCAAACTCTGTTCCATATTGATCTCCATGTAATTCTACAACATCTTGTCTTTGCGGAAGCATCACAGTGTGATAAACAAGACCTAAAAAATACGAAGTTGGGTATTCTAGAGTTATTTCAAGAGTATCATCACTCAATGCTTTTACACCTAATTCGTCAATAGGTAATTCTCCCCAGTTTACTGCAGATGCATTTTTTATTGGCATCATGATATAAGAATATGCCGCTCCAACATCAGGATCTAGAACTCTTTTGATTCCGTATTCGTAATCATGAGCTGTAACAGGTTCTCCATCACTCCAATTAAAATCTCTTATTTTAAAAGTCCAAACTGTTCCATCTTCGCTAACTGTATAAGATTCAGCTCCTGCATATATAGTTTCTACAGTTCCGTCAGGATTTTCTTTTAGTCTTAGCAAAGGCTCCATTAAGTTTGTGATCATATCAATTGCAATAGTGTCTGTAGCCATTACAGAATCAAAAGTTGTAGGTTCAGCATTTACGTATGTATTGAGAAATTGCATTTCTTCGCCGTCAGCTGAATCACTGCCACCATTGTCGCTTCCGCCACAAGCAGTCACAAAAACCATCGCGAAAGCTGTTAAAACCAATATAATATTTTTTAATTTCATAAAATCCTCCATTTTATTTTGATTTGAATTTGTTTAATCTTCTACTCCGTTTTCTAAAATTGTAAATATCTTGTTGTCAGCATCCACTTTTGCATTAACGCCGATAGGTACTGTTGCTAAATCGTACGTATGTCCTAGTGGCAATCCATATAACACAGGAATATTTAGTTTAGCTAAATGTTCCTCGAAAATATCTTCAGAACTTAAATCTACATAGTAATTTGGTTCTAAAGATCTAGGCTCACAGTTGTAACATTCGCCTATTACTATAGCTTTTACTTTGTCAAATTTGCCTGCATTTTCTAAATGTACCATCATATGATCCATTATCCAAGGTTCAGTATTTAAATCTTCCATCAAAAGTATTTTTCCATCTGTTTCTATTTCATATGGAGTTCCTAATGTAGAACAAATAATACTAATGTTTCCTCCTATAATTTCACCTTCTGCACAGCCTGTACCTATTGCATGCAAATATTTTTTACCATCTGCCATTTCAATATTTCCAATAGGTTCTGATGAAGCGACCGCTTTTTCAAAATACTTCTTTGTGTAATCCGTAATATGATTTGGCAAAAGATAATTTAGTCCTGGCCCATGAAATGTTACTAAATCTGTCAATTTATTTATTGCTAAATGCAAAGTGGTTATATCGCTAAATCCTATAAGAGCTTTAGGATTGTTTTTAATATTGTCAAAATCAATATATTTTAGTATCCTCGCTGCCCCATATCCACCTCTTAAAGCTATGATTGCATCTACATCTTTTCTAGCAAACATCTTGTTAAAATCTTCAGCTCTTTCCTCGTCTGTCCCTGCGAAAAAACCATTTCTTTTATCGATATT
The DNA here is from genome assembly GCA_964371035.1 of uncultured Clostridia bacterium. Classification (GTDB taxonomy): domain Bacteria; phylum Bacillota; class Clostridia; order Tissierellales; family Sedimentibacteraceae; genus UBA1535. The sequence goes on from CAYJLG010000002.1 coordinate 34,930, forward strand.
TTCTGAAACTACTACGTTGTATCCCCAATCTTGCAACAACTTGATACCAATTTTCAACTCACTTCTGTAAAAAGATGGACTTGATGGTGATATTATTCCAATAGTTCCGCCGTTTTTCAATACTTTTGCTTTCATAAGCCTCCAGTTAAGATAGTTTTTGTATTTTTAATATCTAAAACTTGTTAGAATCTAAGAGATAAACAGCTAAGTCCACCATCTAATTTTCTATATTCTGAAGTATCTACTAATAACACTTCATATCCTGCTTCTTTAACAGCTTTTTCAACTCCTGGGTATCCTGCAGGCACTATTACTTTTCCATTTATCCAGATACAATTTGCTGCGTACTCTTCACCTTCAGGTATAATAATTTTATTAAATGATTCAAAACCTTCTTTATCAATAAATTCTCCCGATACAAGCAAGTTGTTGTCTTCTATATAATTTACTCCAGTTTTTAGGTGTAGCACTTCTGTCAATGTCACTTCAGAACCTGTAAGCCCATATTTTTCAAGAATATTAATAAACTGTTTAATACCTTCTTCATTTGTTCTTTCTGATCTTCCAACATAAAAATGATCTCCAATCATCATTACATCTCCGCCATCTAACGTTCCAGGGTGCACTATATATTCAATTTTATCATCTGAGAAAAATTCTTTTACAGCTGGTATTATCATTTCTGCTTCTCTGTTTCTCGACATAGCTCCAGGATTAGAAATGATTGCACATTTTTTAGTTATTACTGCTGCATCTTCTACAAAACAAGAATCTGGAAACCTTTCACTTGCCTCTAAAACCATTACTTCTACTCCACATTTTTTCAATGCTTCGATATAATCATCGTGTTGCTTTAAAGCAAGCTCGTGGTTTGGCTTTCCTAATTGTGGTGCTGAAGTTATTCCTTCTACTATAGCCTTACACGGCCTTCTTACAATTGTATTTTTGAACATATGATCCTCCTAAAAGTTATATGGTATATTGTATACAATATACTATTACTTGTCAAGGAAAATGATATCATGTCAGGACAAACGTAACAATTTTGTGTCACTCTTCACAGTCAATGCCTGATGTTAAAAGGAAAAAATGATAAAATTTGGAAGCCTTAGGGAGATTGGATTAAGTTGTGTGAAGTTTTGTGAGCGTTATAGTCATCTTTGGCTTAGCCTCAAAAATATACTGCGTTATGGCTTTGCGAATAAAACTGAGCCATACAACTTTCCAATTGAAGTATATGGCGACAGATTTTATTATTTTTTCCATTGAAATTTCAATTAACGGTGAGTAGTAACAATTTTGTTGCATTTTGAAAGAAAAACAAGTACACTAATTATATGTTTTATTTAATACAAAATTTCTACTTTTTTAGGAGGATGGCGTGAATAGATACTTATCTTTGAAGGATCACGTGTATCAATACATTTCAGATTCACTTAACAATGGAACACTTATGCCAAACGACAAGATAAACGAAAATCAAGTATGCGAACAATTAGGAGTTAGTAGAACTCCTGTGCGTGAAGCTTTTATTCAACTTGCGAACGACGGTTATTTAGATAATCATCCAAGAAAAGGCTTCAGGGTAAAAAACTTATCTATTGAAAAAGCTCAAAACTTGTATGAACTTATCGGTATTTTAGATGGACGAGCTGCTGCGCTTACTGTAGATTTGATTACAGATAAAGATATTAAACAGATGGAATTCACAGTGGATTCCATGGATTCTGCCATAAAAAGAAATTTAGCTCTTAAATATTATGAACTTCAAATAGAATTTCACGAAATTTACTTGTCAAAATGTCCAAATAGTGAAATAATTGATATGCTAAAAAAATCAAAAAACAGCTTTTTTAGAAAACATTACTTATTTGAAGCTGAAGATGTTCAAAACACAGTTTTGTTAGAGACAAACTCAGAGCATCATCAAATCGTTGAATTGTTTAAAAAAAGAGACAAAATGAAACTTGAAGCTTATATCAGAGATGTACATTGGGCTAAAAGCAAGGCTGAGTTTGATGTGCTGTAGTTTTGAATTTGTATGTAAATTAAAAGTTCAGTCCAACAATATGTAAATGTTGCTAGTTTTAAAAAATTAATTATATTAATAAAAACATAAGCAAATGAAATAAAGCCAAAACTTTGTCTCATTTGCTATATACTCAACTTATCACAATTTATAAGGATAGGTTTTGAAGCTTTTGAAATTCTACAAGATATCCATTAGGATCTTTTATAAAAAACGAGTATACAGGGTGATTCGGATGCATCGAAGGAGTACCGAGAGTCTCTATGCCAAGCGAGGTTATACGTTCATACTCTTTGTCTACTGAGGCTTCGCTATCACAGTTAAGCGACAAGCATAGACGATCTGTCACTGCACTTTGTCCATCATAGCACACAAACCCAAAATGCCCTTTGACACATGAAAAAATTCTCGAACTCCCGTTTTCAAACACCTTTTCAAGCCCTATAACTTCACTATAAAATTTGTCTGTCTCTTCGATTGAAATACAGGGATAAAAGCTTATACTTGATGTTATCATATAATTATTCCTCCTGTTTTATCTGTTTTTAATTTTATACAAAAACTAGCATGTTTAATTATATCAAAAAAACTTCACCCATGCAACAAAATCGATTGTGATTTGATAAAAAAATGGCAACGCAGTTTTGTTACGTTGCCATAATGTAAATAATATTCTTTTAAGTTTCTTATTTACTTATACCCCAGGTATTAGTTTTTTTACAGCTTGTAAATCTTCAAGCGAAAAATTTGGATCGTCATTTTCAAGAACGTACTACCTTATGTACATGGGAGGTGTTTTTATGCTTAACACAAATATATCAAGTATCAACTCGTATATCAAGTGCATGAGGACGAAAAAGCCGTGCAAATTATCAGTCTTTGGTCTCATTATGAGTTTTGATAGTAAAATAATTTATAAACTTGGCTACTTCAAGTACACAATAGTTACCCAATAAAAAAGATGTGTTTCCGATTCAAATGATTATTGATTCGAAAACACATCTTTTGTTTGTTATTAGTTTGAAATAACAGTTCCGCTTTTTCCTTCTAAAGCTTCTACTGCTTTGTAAAGAGAAGTGATTATGGCTTTTCTACCTGGTTTTGATTCAGCAAATTTTACTGCCGCTTGAACTTTAGGGAGCATACTTCCTGGTGCAAAATGACCTTCTTCCATGTACTGTTTTGCTTTTTCTATTGTTAATTCAGCTAAGTTTTCTTGGTTTGGTTTGTTGAAGTTTATAGCTACTTTTTCAACTTCTGTCAAGATTAAAAGAATATCTGCTTCCATGCCTTCTGCTAATTTTTCAGCTGCTAAATCTTTGTCTATAACTGCTGCAACTCCTTCTAGTGATCCATCTTCTTTTTCTACTACTGGTATTCCACCACCGCCACAAGCTACAACTATAGTTGAATCCCAAAGCCTTGTTACAGTGTCTAATTCTACTATTCTCATAGGCATAGGAGAAGGAACTACTCTTCTATATCCTCTACCTGCGTCTTCTTTCATAGTATAGCCCTTTTCTTCTTGGATAGTCTTAGCTTCATTTTCGCTATAAAAAGGACCTATAGGCTTTGTTGGATTAGTAAATGCTTTATCATTTTTATCTACAACTACTTGTGTAACTACTGAAACTACTGGTATATCTCTGTCTTGTTTTTTAATTTCATGTCTTAGACACTGTTGGATATGATAACCTATATAACCTTGACTCATTGCACCACAAACGTCAAAAGGCATAGCAGGTGTTACATCTTTTGCTGCTTCCGATGCAAGCAAAATTCTTCCTACTTGAGGTCCATTTCCATGAACTACTGCTATTTCATATCCTTGCTGACTAATATTTGCTAATTGTTCACTAGTCTTTTTTACTACTGTCAACTGTGCTTCTGCTGTTGATGGCATGCCTTTATCTTCTAATGCATTACCGCCTAATGCTATTACAACTCTTGTATTCATTATTTCCTCCATTTATTAATACTAATTATATGTTTAGTAAGTAAAGAGCGAAAAGCAAAACGCCCTTCACTCTTAATGTATTTTAACTCATCTTAATTACTAACTCAGAATTACTAAATAGTCGCTACCATTACTGCTTTAATAGTATGCATTCTGTTTTCAGCTTCATCAAATACTACTGAATGTCTGCTTCTAAACACTTCATCTGTAACTTCTCTAATATCTATGCCCTTATCCATCCAGTCTTTAGCCATCTTAGTTTCAAAATCATGGAATGCAGGTAAACAATGCATGAATAAAACGTCTGAATTTTCTGTTTTAGCAAGCATTTCCATTGTTACTTTGTAAGGAGTCAATAATTTAACTCTATCAGGAATTTGTGCTTCTTCTCCCATTGATGCCCAAACATCGGAGTAGATAACATCAGCACCTTTAACTGATTCAAGGCTATCAGAAACTTCTATTTTTCCACCTGTTTGTTCTGCTATCGCTGCTACTTCTTTTAGTATGTTTTGATCTAATTCTTGTTCCATTACTTTAGGTCCTAACGCTACAAAGTGCATTCCCATCTTAGCACAACCATACATCCAAGCATATGACATGTTGTTTCTGATATCTCCTGCAAATACTACTTTTACTTTGTTTAAAGGCTTTCCTACATGTTCTTCTATCGTAAGCATATCTGCTAATATTTGTGTTGGGTGATCTACGTCAGTAAGTCCATTCCAAACTGGAACACCTGAATGTTTTGCTAAGTTTTCAACAACTTCTTGCTCGTATCCTCTATATTCGATACCATCATAAAATCTACCTAGTACTTTTGCAGTATCTTCTAAAGATTCTTTTTTGCCCATTTGTGAACTTCCTGAATCTAAGAAAGTAACGCCTGCACCTTCTTCCATCGCACCAACTTCAAAAGCACATCTTGTTCTTGTTGACGATTTTTCGAATAACAATACTATGTTTTTACCTTTTAATAATTGATTGCAAACTCCCATTCTCTTTTTAGCTTTAAGATCATGTGATAAGTCTAATAAGTATCTGATTTCTGCCGGTGTGAAATCCATTAGTGTCAAAAAACTTCTTCCTTTTAAATTAACTGCCATTTTAAAAATCCTCCTGAATTTTAATAATAATATTTTTTTACGGAATTTTCCGTATATTAACTTTTTTGTCTATAATCTATATTTTTTCTCTTATAAGTGGCATACTCATACATCTTGGGCCACCTCTACCCCTTGAAAGTTCTGAGCTTGGCATGATGTGAGTAATTATTCCGTTTTCTTGTAAAACTTTATTTGTCACATGATTTCTTGAATACACGACAACTTCCCCAGGAGCTATCGCTAATGTGTTTGAGCCGTCATTCCATTGTTCTCTAGCCGCATCTATAACATTTCCACCACCACATGTAATAAGTGTTATCTTATCTAGATTTAGGTGACTCTTAAGCATTTCATCTATCGTGTCGTGATGTTCTTCTATTTTAAGTCTTCCTGCTTCATCTTTAGTTATTGCAAATAAACTCATGTCTTTTTTGATGTTTGGATGGATTGTAAACTTGTCGCGGTCAAGCATTGTAAATACTGTATCTAAATGCATGAAAGCTCTATGTTTTGGAATATCAATCGCTAATATTTTTTTGAAGTTTTCTTTTCCTAATATGTTTGCAGCATATTTTTCGATCGCACTCGGCTGAGTTCTCTGTGAAATACCTATCGCGATAGTTTCTTCATCAAGAATTAGTATGTCGCCTCCTTCAATAGAGTACTCGCAAGTTCTGTCATACCAGTATGGTGTCTTGTTGTATTCTGGATGATGATTGAAAATATATTTCCCAAAAATTGTTTCTCTGCATCTTGTTTCAGTATTCATCTTGTGAAGAGATACTCCTGCACCTGCCGTAGCAAATGGATCTCTAGTAAAATACAAGTTCGGCATAGGATCTACTATAAATGGATAATCCATGTCTAAATAGTCTACTAGATTTTTCTTAGTATAACCTTTAATTTCTGAAAATCTCACACCTGCCATCATCTTGTCAACCATATCTTTAGTATCAAATGATTTGAAAAACTCTTTAAGAATTTCAGTCTTTCCTGCCTCTTTAACACCAGCTTCAAGTATGTACTCTTTTATAAATTCTTCTTTAATGTTGCTATCTTTAATAGTTTCAGTTACTAAATCTGCTAAATACACAACTTCTGCACCATTATCTGTCAAAAGTTTAGCAAATTCATCATGCTCTTCACGAGCTATTTTAAGGTAAGGTATATCGTCGAACAGTAATCTTTCAAGGTATTCAGGCATTAAATTTTCTAATTCATGTCCTGGCTTGTGCAACAATATTTTCTTTAATTTTCCAATTTCCGAGTAAATTTGTATAGCATTATTATTCATAGCAACCTCCAGGTTTATTATAAATTCTTCTAATAAAAGCTTACCACCAAACCCATGAAAAGTCAACGATTTTTTATAATTATTCGTTGTATGCATAATTATTCTATTTTTAGCGAAACGTTTTCATGTATTTTTTTCGTTATAATTAAGTCCTTTATCGTTTTCAGCTCGCATCCATTTCTAAATATTATTAAGAAAAATATACAATTATTCATTTTGCTATTACTATCCACAATTTGCATAAGTATTTTTTCGTTATTTACGCCAGAAATTGACTGTGAGTAGTAACAAATTATTCACTTTTATCTGAAAACAAATCAGAATTTATAATATTTGCCAATTTAATGCTATCTTTTCCAAATTTGTTTCTTATATTGTCGATAGCATTTTCAAGTTTTTCTTCTTTGTCGTGAACATCATTTTTCTCGCTAAATAGACTCAATTGTTCTATAGAATCATCTGCAGACACTAAGTTTGTGCCAGTCACAGATAGCATTCTTATGGGTTTGTTTTCTTTCCAACATGCTTTTACTAGTTCAAATGCTACTTCTCTTATTTCTTTAGACAGATTGGTAGGCCTGTCTAAGGCCTTTTGCTTATTAATGACTTTGAAATCAGGATCTTTGATACTAACTTGAACAGTATTGCATTTTAGTCCATAACTGCGCATCCTCGCTCCAACAGTGTCAGCTAAAGTTGTAATGCCTATTAAAATATCTTCATCGCCAGTTAGATTTCTTCTAAATGTCATGCCATTGCCTACAGATTTTAGTTTTGAGTCTTCATCTATTGACTTAACAGGACTTTCGTCAAATCCTAACGCATAATCATAGATTGCTGAACCCATTTTTCCATATTTCGATTCTAGAAAACTCTTTTCACACTTGCTTAGTTGTCCTATATTAAATACACCTATCTTTGCTAACTCTCTAGCCATCGTTTTTCCTACATATAATAAATCGGAAACAGGCAGCGGGTAGACAATTTGTTTAAAGTTTTGTCTGTCAATGACAGTAGTTGCATCCGGTTTTTTATAATCACTCCCAAGTTTTGCAAATATTTTATTGAAAGAAACTCCTACAGAAATAGTCAAACCAAGTTCGTTTCTCACAGTTTCACGCAATGTATCTGCTATTTTTTTTCCATCACCAAACAGTTCGAAACTATCTGTGACATCGAGCCAAGATTCATCTATTCCAAATGGTTCTACTAAGTTTGTATATTGTTCATAAATTTTATTTATCATACGAGAAAATTTTACATATTCATCATAGTGCGGCGGCACCAGCACTAAATCAGGGCATTTTTGTTTTGCTTTCCAAACGGTTTCAGCCGTTTGAATTTTATATTTTTTTGCAAGTTCATTTTTGGCAAGTATTATTCCACGCCGATTTTCAGGGTTGCCGCACACTGCCATAGGCACGTTGCTCAATTCAGGGTTTAAAACTGTTTCGACAGATGCATAAAACCCATTGCAATCACAGTGTAATATAGTTCGATTTGCTTTCATATATATCCTCTCAAATCACTGAATTCTTCTGATAAAACAGCAGTATTGCCATTTGTTACATAAATCTACTTACAATAAAAGGCAGCTGTTTTTCAACATAACTGCCTTAGCAATTTATCGTTATTCTTCTAATTTGTTGCTTGTAGTTACACCATACATGTCATACATTAATATTAGAGTTTCTTCTTCATCTTGAAGGAAGAAAGATACACCGTTAATTGTTTTGTCAGTTCCTGGCAAAGTACGTGTTTCTAATTTATCCATCGTAAACCCAACCGCATCAGATGCTAACGCAATCAACTCAGAAATTGAAAAATTAGTTTCGACATATCCATAAACTTCTTGGATGAAGCTAGGTAATTTAAGTGTTAAAACTTTAGATAATGCCGCTTTCAAAAATTCTTGTTGAGCTTTAATTCTACCTAAATCAGCATCTGGATAACCTGATCTAAATCTTAAAAAATCTAAAGAGTTTTCTCCATCTAGCAGCTGATAACCTTCTGGAATATCTATATGAAGAGGTGGAGTTGCATATGGGTCTTCGTAGTACATATGCATAGGCACATAAACTTCTACGCCACCTAAAATATCTACACCTGCAACTACGGCTTCATAATCGACTGTCACATATCTATGAATAGGTATGTTTAATATATTTTCAACAGCATCTATCAATCCATCTATATCTTCTGATTGATAAACAGCGTTGATTCTTAAGAATCCATCGTAATACCCTTCTCTTTCATAGTAAGTATCTCTAGGAATAGATATCAAATCTGCCTCTTTAGTGTCTCTATCGAAACTTGCAACCATTATTGTATCAGTCCTTGAAGCTTCAAATCCTACTACTAATACATTGATTATATTTTTTTCTTCTAGTGCTTTTTCAAATGGAGTTTTGTTATCTGATGTAGTCGAATCTCCATTGTTTTCATCTTTACCAAAATCAGGATCTGCACTGCCATAAACTATATCATCTAACGGATTAAAAATCATTATATATGAATATATTCCGCCAAATATTAGCAGCATAGATGCCAAAAAAGTAATCAAGAATACTTTTAAAAACTGAATCATTACTTTTCCACCTTTCTTTAAAACCATTTAGTATTATATCACTAAGCATGTAATTATTCAATCAATTTTTTATTGATTTTCAATTACATTTTCATTTAAGACGCCATACAAGTCATATACGTATTTTTCAATCTCTTCCTCATTTATAATTACATAGCTTAAACCATCAATATCTTTTGTGTAATGCTCTGGTATTGACAACTCTAGGTCATCTGTTGTAAATCCAACTACACTCGTTGCTAAACTCAATAATTCTGATAGTTTGAAATCAGTTTCAATATGATTGAAAGCTTCTTCTATTACGGCTGGAAGTTTAAAACCCATAGCTTTTTTTATTGCTTCATTTATAAACATTTGTTGTGTCTCTATCCTGCCGATATCTCCGCTAGGATACCCCGTACCATCACTATTTTGCCTAAATCTCAATAATTTCAGAGCATCTTCACCCATTAGAATTTGAGTTCCTTCATTTATGTTGATTTCAAGCGGTGGTGTGTCGTATGGATCATAATAGTACATATCCATAGGTACATAAACTTCAACTCCCCCTAATAAATCAACTATACTCACAACTGCATTATAATCGACCGATACATAGTTGTGAATCGGGATTCCTATAACATTTTCAACTGCAATAGTCAACCCTGCTATACCTTCTGTTTGATATACAGCGTTTATTTTCTTTTGTTGTGGATTTGTAAATCCGTCTCTTTCATAATACGTATCTCTAGGAATAGAAAGAATATCTGCTTCTTTGTTATCTTTGTCATAACTCACAATCATTATAGTGTCTGTGCGTGTATCTTCTTTTCCAATCAATAGTACATTTATTCTACTGCTATTTTGTTTAGCGCTTTCTATTGGTGTTAAATTTTCATCTATTTCATCATTTGTTATCATAGCAGCTATTTCTTGAATAGATGGAAATTTTACAGAATCGTTATTTAAAACAAAATACCCAATCCCCCAAAATAAACCTATAAACAAAAATAGGAGGATAGTTGAAAAATATATTTTCAAAAAATGTTTCATCTCTTACCTCATAATTACTATACACTTCAATATTATTGTTACTATTCACAGTTTAACATACTAACAATTTTATATCACTCTCTAAATGCAATCACTACTCTGTCGTTTTGCGATAAATCTTTAATCACTTTTATTCTATCAAAAAAATTCGTTTTATTAAAGATATCACATACGGTATCTGCTTGATTATAGCCTATTTCAACACATAAAATTCCTTTTTCTGCTAAAATATGTTCTGCGATTTCAGCTATTTTTTCATAAAATACAAGTCCGTTTTCGCCTCCATCTAATGCTAGTTTTGGTTCGTAAACAGAAACCTCTGTCTGCAATTTGTCTATAGTAGAAGTTTCAATGTACGGCGGATTAGAAACAATCAAATCAAATTTGAGACCTGCTTGTAAATTCATGTCGCCAAATAAATCACCATGTATAACATTTACATTTCTAACGTTGAGAGTATCTGCATTTTTTCTTGCTACTTCGATCGCAATCGGATTTATGTCTATCGCTGTTACGCTTGAATTTTCAATATAATGCGCAAGACTAATTGCTATTGCCCCACTTCCAGTCCCAATATCTAAAATCATCGGAACACCTATGCCGCTTTTTTCCTCGCTTGCACCATTGTTATTCATGTATTCGATGACTGTTTCTACTAGAGTTTCTGTGTCAGGTCTAGGAATCAACACACCTTCTTCAACATAGAAGTCAAGTCCCATAAATTCTTGTTTATTAATCATGTATTGCAACGGATATCCCGTATTTCTTCTGTTTACCATATCTAAAAACAGTTCTTGATCTTTGGTTGATACTTTTTTATCTAAGTGAGTCAGTAAATATAGCTTATCTTTATTCAAGATATGCATCAATATGAGTTGAACATCCAAACTAGGATTGTTAAATTCACGTTTTTCTATGATTTTCAAGCCTTCTTTTAGTAGCTCACTTATCATTTTTTCTACCATTTATCATCAACTCCGTTATCAGGTATTACTTCAGTCATTGCTACAATTGCAACTTCAATCATTTCATCATCAGGCTCTTGAGTGGTGATTTTTTGTATCAAAAATCCTGGATATGAAAGTATTTTAACAAAAAAATTATTTCTATCACATCTGCCTACAAATCGATTTACTTCATAAGACAATCCAGCTACAAGCGGTAGTAGCGCGATTCTTGATAACATTCTCATAACAGGGTTTGGCCAACCAAAGAATGAAAATACTATTATGCTTATTATCAATACATTAACTATAAAACTAGTTCCACATCTGGGATGAAGTCTAGAGTATTTTTTTACATTTTCTACAGTCAATTCTTCTGCATTTTCATAACAGTATATAGTTTTATGTTCAGCACCATGATATTTAAACACTCGTTTTATATCGTCTAATCTAGAGATCAAAAGCGTATATCCTACAAAAATTAATACTCTTATTAATCCTTCAACTAAATTTAATATTATAGTGTTTTCCGTAAATACTCTTAAAACACTAGTAAGCAATGACGGACCTAGCATAAATACAAATACCGAAATAAGCATAGCTAGAATTACAGAAAAATAGATTATTGCTGTATCCGCTTTATCCTTAAATACTTTTTTTAAAAACTTATCTATCGCATCTTCTTTCATGTCTTCATCTTCAAAAAAACTTGCCGAAAACATCAATTCTTTTACACCAGTTATCATAGATTCAAATAGCATAAAAGTGCCTCTGATTATCGGTAGTTTGAAGAACTTATTTTTAAAAATAGGTTTGATTTCTGATACTTTTGTCTCTATTTCTCCATCTGATTTACGTACTGCAGTACAAATTTTGTGAGGGCCTCTCATCATGATTCCTTCTATAAGAGCCTGTCCTCCAATGCTCGTCTTTTTTTGTTCAGTCAATTTTTTCTCCTTCAACGAAAATTTATATAAAATAAATATATTAATTTTAATATGATTTTCTTAATTTCACCTTAATTCAAATATTGCCTGGATATTTCATTATCTTTAACGTTACTATTTAGATGATTCCCCAAAGTGCGCCACTCAAAACCATCATAATAAGTGCAGCAACACAATTACCAAAAAACACTGCAATCATAGAATGGCTGATTTTCATGTCTAAAAGCACTGCTAATCCACTACCTGTCCAAACGCCTGTTGTTGGCAAAGGTATAGCAACAAACAAGAACAATCCCCAAGTTCTATATTTTTTAACTTTTGAATCTTTTTTTAAGATATGTGCTGTAATCCAGTCAGCAATCTTTGTTCCGATTTTAGTTTTGTAAAAGAGCCTTAATATTGGCCTTAGTAAAAGTAGTATAAATGGCACAGGAAAAGTACTACCTATAATTCCAAGTATTGTTGCATGTAGAGGTGACATTCCTAGTGAAACGCCTAACGGTATAGCTCCTTTTAGTTCAAGTAACGGCAACATCGCAGTAAATAGAACTATGAGTTCATCCGATATTATTCCTGTAATATTTTCTAACATTTAATCTCCTAAAACTTAACTAATTATTATGAAGTATGGTTATTGAATTTATGCTTTTTTCATGCTAATATGCCTACTTATAATATCTAAGTTTTATGTAGTTTGTCAAGTAATATTAATTAAGTATGACATATTAGTTTCTATTCACAGTGATGTCTGACGTTAAAAGGAAAAAATAATAAAATATGGAAGCCTTATGGAGATTGGATAAAGTTGTGTGAAATTTTTGTGAAGGCCCTGCCCCAACGTGGGTATGACCTCCCTGACTGTCATCTTTTGGGGATTCTGAACAAAAATTAGCGTACAACTTCCCAATTGGAGTACCAGCGACATAGTTTATTATTTTTTTCGTTAAATTTGCACCAAAATGAGAAAAATAATAAAATATACCGACTTTAGTATTAGACATAATATCTAATCTAAAAGTCGGTATATTTTGTTATATCTTTATATTTTATTAGCTAAAAAAATCTATTAAATAATTTGTTACTACTTCAAATTGTAAAACCATTGATTTGATATAGTTTTCTCCAAACACCTCAGCATACCCACTCCAATCTGTAGTACTAAAGTTTAATTCAAAATAGTTGTCTATATCATCTTCTGTTACTTTTAAATTTTCGTTCTCAGCAATAGCTTGGAATATAAGTGTACTGATTATTGCTTCATCAACACTAGGTTTTTGACTCGCATAAAATTCATCAAAGCTTTCAAAGCCAATACTTAATAGATATGCATCTGTTTCCATTCCAGAGTTAGCTGCTTCGTATGTCATCTGATCATTTAACATAGCTTTGTAATATGCTTCAGCTTCTGCGGGTACATCCCTGATTGTAGAATTGTTTCTAAGTTCATCGCTAACATACGTCAATAATTGATACGTCAACATACTTTCTTCTAAATCTTTTAAGAAATCATCTGCAGATGTTATTTCACCGCCTGAGTTTGTCGATACAAATTCATCTGTCAGTTCAGGTGTTACAGTTTTAGAAATTGAGTTTATAGTAATATTGAAGATTGCATCTTTATTTTGCAAGTCAGTATTTCCTGGGTAAATTTCGGGAAAAGTAACTTCGATATCAAAATTTTCCCCTACTTTATGTCCTATTAACTGCTCTAAAAAGTCATCTATATATTGTGTTACTCCTATTATTACATCTGTTCCCATGCCTTGAGTAGAGCCATTTTCAAATTCTACTCCATCTACTGAGCCTACATAATCAATATTTACAGTATCGCCATTCTCAATCGCATAATTGCTATCTTCAACTAATTCTACTTGTGCGTATTGTGATAATATCGAATCTATCTGTGATTGGAAATCTTCGTCAGACAAAGTAGTAACGTCTGAAGGTAATTCCATTGATTTATAATCAAACAAATCTATATATTCTGTAGCAGTAATTCCTTTGAAAAATCCATTTTCATCAAAATATTCACTATGTGAGAACTCCATATTCTCTCCGCCTGTTCCAGTTGTGTCTTCCGTGTTTGCATCTTCACTTGTATTTGTGTCTGCGTCGCCACTATTAGCTGTATCATCTGAACATGCAGTTAAAATTCCTACAGTTGATATCACTATAAGCATTGACATAATTATTCTTTTTAATTTCATAAAATCCTCCGAATTCACGTTTAGTATATCGTATCTTACCATGCTTTTATATAAAAGTAAACTATCAAATCACATTTTTTTGATAAAAAGAATCTTAAAATCAGCCTATCCTAAGCTAACTTTAAGATTCTTTTATTTTTTTTAAAAATTATTCTAATTTATTCAGCAATATAAAAGGTTTCACAGTCTTCTGAAATAATGAATTCAAAGCTGTTTGTATATTGTATGTGTCTTACACCATCTAGTAATCTAGTTTGAGTTTTTTCATTTTTACTAATCACAAAAATATTGTTGTCTCTAGATGCTTCCGCCAAAATTTCTTCTACTACTTCAGCTTCTCTTTCATCTACAATCTTGTTTAGGTCATAATTCGTAAAAATCAAAATATTTTCATCTTCATAAGAATTTAAACTTAATAATTGTTCCCAAAGCGTTAAGTTAGAATACTCAATACTTCCATTTGTCAAAGTTAAATTTACTATCTTTGGCTCTTTTGCACTCATTTCTTCAGCTTTGTCTGTTGTATAATTGCCTTCATCAATTTTCAAGCTATATTGATATGCAATGCTTTCTTGTAGTTGCAGTTCATCTTCAAATTCAGCTGTTTGAGGTAGTTTTAGATCTTTATCTTCAGGTTCATACAAAACTCTTAGTCTGTCAATATAAATTTCCCCTGTGTCTTTTTTAGTTTCATTTATTTCAGCAATATAAACATTTTTTAGTTTAACAGGATATGCGATGTCTACAGGCAAACTAGCTGTAACCCATTTCCAACCACTCCAGTCTATTTCTTCTGCAAAATCTATTTTATGAACTTTACCGTTTGCATCTTCAACTCGGGCTCTAAGCCAATGCGTACTGTTATCTCCATAAACCCACATCCCAACACCTAACGGTTTTGATTCTAAGGCTAATCCACCTTCATCATTATCAAAATTAACAAATGCTATGCTTTGATCTGTCATTGTAGTGAAATCGTATTCTAATTTTAATGAAGTATCGCCTTCATATGACCTAATGTCAGTTATTTCGATTCCACCTGCAGAATTTTCAGGATATACCGAAAATTCTAAATCTGAGAAATCTTCTTCTTCAAACCCTAAAATAGTTTTTGCTTTGTATCCTACTTTCACTTCAATATGTGCCATAGCATCGCCAAACATAACAGTAATAGCACCTGTATTGTTTACATCCGCTGCTGTAAATACACCATCTTCAACTTTTCCTACACCATTTCTAATCCTATAACTTGCACTGTTTGCAGGTATAAATGCTGATTGTCCATCTTCGTCTACTCCAATTATTTCACCAATTTCAAACTGCTGCCCTTCTTCCATTACAGTAGCTTCATTGCTCAGTGAAATAGAAACAGGCTCGTCTAAAACAGTAATTGTAGTCTCCGTTTCAACGTCGTTTATCTCCGCTTGGATCACAATTTCTCCAGATTTAGACGGTATAAATATATCGTCTTTAATTTCGCCTGACCTTCTATCGATTGTATACTTGATTTTCTCATCAGAAATATCTACTTGTGTATAGTATTTATTGTATCCCACAACATCAAGTTTTATTTCTGTGTCTTTAAATATTTTATCGTATTCGGGAATAAATTTTATAGTTTCTAATACATCGCTTTCAGGTGAGTTGTCAAACACTCCTATACCTGCAACTATGCCTCTTTCTCTTCCATCAGATGGATAGTTTACTACTTCAACATTTCCATTTCTAAGGAAGTCAACACCCATAGTCGTAGAACCTCCTCCATCTAAATTTACTACATTGTACGCACCGAGTTCAATCATCAACTGTGCTAATTCGCTTTGAGTAATACTGACGTAATCTTTATTTCTTCCATCTACTGTCACAAATATCATTTCAGTATTATCTTCATTAAAACCTACTGCTGTTCTTGGATGATATCCTAAAATACCACTATGATATTCATTTATTTCACCATCTTTAACTAAGTGATTTACTCCGCCTACTGCCCAATGAAGGTCATTTAAGTTGAAATCAAAAATAATATCAAGTTTTAATTTTTCTCCAACAGTAAAAAATTTTTTTATATTTTCTTTTTGAGCTCCGCCATATGAAATTACATATCCATTTTCAGGAATTTCAACTGGTTCCTCATTGTCTCTTATATCTTTAACATAATTGTTTTCTACAACTATCTCAATCATGTGATTTCCAAGTGAATTGCCTATTGAATATTCGCCATAATATTTATCTAGCACTACGGCTCCATGTTCAGCCGATGCACCTTTGTTTATATATGTTATGTCTAAGTAGCCTCCTGCAGAGTTAAATACGGTAATTTTAGGATTCCATATAGAAATATCTATTGCTCCTGAATTATCCATTGAAATCGTTGGATAATTATCCGCAGAATAAAGAGGTGAACTTATTATTTCTCCATCTTTAATTATTGGACCATAAGATTGCACAGGTGTGCCCATAAAGAAAAAATCACCGTTTATTGCTGCTATCGCACCTGACTGGTTCATCATAGTGCTTAATGTTGTACTTTTATTTAATCCTTCTACATTATAAATAGGATCCGTATAAGTATATTCATCAGTCAAATCTATGCGAACGACATTTACATTCATCCAACCGCCATTAGTAAGTTTTTCAGTCTCAACATGCGTAATTCCAGACGAAATCTTTGTTTCATCTGACAAATCATATATAGTTGTATATTCATCTGCATATGCAACGGGTGTAGCTACTAATGCGCATATCAGGCTTATTAGAATTATTTTTTTCTTAAATTTATTTATCATATTGTTGCTCTCCTTAAACTACCATAGGCTAAGATTTTCTTTGTTTTTTATAGCCGTCATCAATCTATCTCTTCCCTGTGGTACATTTTTATATACAAATTTTAATATCTGCTTTATTTCTTCACGTTTAGTGTTTTTATCCATTGGACATGGACTAACTACTACAGGTATATCATTTTTTGATACTGCACCTATAACTTGGCTTTCTTTTACATACACAAAAGGTCTAATAGTGTGAACTTCCGAACGATCTAAGAACGTCACTGGTTTAAACGTTGAAATTCTGCCTTCGTATAGCATACTTAAAAGCATAGTTTCTATCACATCATCTCCATGATGACCTAATGCAACTTTATTGTATCCTATTTCTTTTATGTAATTATTCATCGCGCCTTTTCTCATTTTAGCACACAGTGCACACGGATTTGTTTCTTTTCTTACATCAAAGACTATCTTAGCTATTTCAGTTTTTACTACAGAATACTGCACTTCTATTTTTTCGCAAAAATTCGCTACTGAAGAAATATCAAAATTGTTGAACCCTAAATCGATAGTAACAGCTTGCAAATCAAATTTTTCGGGACTAAATTTTTGATAAAGCTTTAAAGCATACAAAAGTGTCATGCTATCTTTTCCACCTGAAATTCCAACTACTATTTTATCGCCTTCAGAAATCATGTCAAAGTCGATTATAGCTTTTCTCATCGCACCTAATATTTGTTTCATTCAATCATTCCTTTCAGTTATAACTATATTTTCTACACACTATATTACACAATTATCTCATATCTCAAAAAAATTATCTATTTGCTTATTTCATTTTTATCTGTTACAATTCACAGCTACATATGTACCCCAAAGGAAAAAATAATAAACTATGCCGCTGGTACTCCAATTGGGAAGTTGTATGTGTAGTAACTTTTATCTATCTATACTATAATAATACATCAAAAATCATATAGAAATATTACATTATAGATACATAAGTTGCTTATAAAAACAACTTATGTATCTCCGCGCTAATAATTTTAGCATTTTAAAAGCTCTATCTACTCACAAAAGTATATATATGCTTTTTTCCACAGTATAAGTATACTTTAATTTCCAAACTTTTACAATTGTTTTGTTAATGTTAAATTTTCATTAAGAAAAGATCAAGTGAGTAATTTTAAGATAAATATAAGATTTTCAAGGTTCAAATTTCGTTGAATTTTCGCATGTATTTTGTTGACAAATCATGCATAATTTGTTAATATGTAGATATTATATATTAATTTTTATTGTTTTTTATTTAATGCTTGAATTTATCTTATGAAAGGTGATAATCCAGCTCAACAACTATAACGCTGTATTTATGTGATAAAATGGCTAAAAATTTGTTAGACAAGAACTCAATTGAGAAATTTGTTGCAGGCAAAAGTTTTAATTGTTATGAAATTTTGGGAGCGCATAAATTTAGCACCAATGGTGATAGTGGCGTTCGATTTACTCTGTGGGCACCTTTTGCTAAATCTATTCAAGTCGTTGGTACTTTTAACGATTGGAATGGTGAAAATTATAAAATGATTCACATTATTCACGGTGTGTGGTCAATTTTTATAAAAAATGCCAAAAAATGGGATCTTTATAAATATAAAATTGAATCTCATGATGGTAAATATGTTTATAAATCTGATCCTTGCGGTTTTTTTTCTGAATTGCGTCCAAACACAGCTTCTATAGTTTCTGATTTAGATGATTATGACTGGCAAGATAAAAAATGGATCACTAGAAGAAAAAAGACTAACCATTTTAATAATCCACTTAATATTTATGAAGTTCACTTAGGTTCTTGGAAAAGAAAGCCTCTTTCTGAATGCAATTTACTAAATGATAAATCAAACATAATTTATGATGATAATTATCACAATTATGTTTGTAACGAAGGCTATTATTCTTATAGAGAATTAGTTGAAACGTTAATACCTTATGTTAAAAAAATGGGTTACACACATATAGAGTTGTTACCTCTGACTGAACACCCTTTTGATGGTTCATGGGGTTACCAGGTCACAGGGTATTTTTCACTTACATCAAGATACGGCACTCCTAATGATTTCAAATATTTTGTGGATAGCTGTCATAAAGAAGGTATCGGTGTGATTCTAGATTGGGTTCCTGGGCATTTTTGCCAAGATGAGCATGGATTGGCTAATTTTAATGGTCATAAGCTGTTTGAACGTTCTATTCACAAAGAATGGGGTACTTGCAAATTTAATTTTTCGATACCTGAAGTTAGAAGTTTTTTGTTTAGTAGTGCTTCTTTTTGGCTAGATAAATATCATATTGACGGTGTAAGAGTTGATGGTGTATCTAGTATGATTTATTTAAATTATGGTCTAACAGATGAAGATTCTTTTACATATAATAGAAATGGTGGCGACGTTGATTTAGACGCTATGTCATTTCTTTCCGAATTGAATGAAGGCATGTCTACAATGTATCCAGGAATAATTTCTATAGCTGAAGAAAGTTCTGCCATACCACTAGTCACATATCCACCTCACGAAGGAGGTCTTGGATTTCATTATAAGTGGGACATGGGATGGATGAATGATACACTAGAATACATGTCCAAAGATTTTCCTTATAGGCCACATCATCACAATTTTTTAACGTTTTCTACGATGTATGCGTTTAATGAGAATTTTATATTATCTTTGTCTCACGATGAAGTAGTTCATGGAAAAAAATCACTAATTGGCAGAATGCCTGGTGATTATTGGAGAAAGTTTGCTAACTTACGACTTTTAACATTATATCAAATGACACATAGTGGTGCAAAACTTAATTTTATGGGCAATGAAATTGCTCAGTTTATTGAGTGGAAATATTATGAAGAGATCGAATGGTTTTTACTAGAATATGATAGTCATAAATGTTATCAAAATTTTACAAGTATCCTTAATAATTTATATCTCAAAGAAAAAGCTCTTTGGCAAGTGAATTATAAGCATGAAGGGTATGAATGGATAGATGCTGATAATAACGAACAAGGCGTATTGATTTATAAAAGGAGAGGCAACAGTGAAGAAGATTTTCTTATCGTTGCACTTAATTTTCACCCAAGTACTTATGATAATTATAGAATAGGTGTTCCAAGAGATTGTAGGTATCGAGAGATCTTCAACAGTGATGCTGTAGATTTTGGCGGTAGTGGAAAAATAAACAAGTATTATATTTCAACAAAATTGGAGTCTATGCATGGTCAACAATATTCTATCAATATCACTCTGCCACCTTTAGGTGGCGTAATCTTAAAACCAGTTAAATCAAGGGTGGGAAGACGATTTAAGGAGGATCTATGTTTAGAAACAAAGAAGAATTTATAAAATCATATAAGGAAACATTTGACAATCATTTTAGTAAATCATTTGAACAATGTACAAAACACGAACAATACGAGGTCTTAGTCGAACTGTTGCAGTCTAAAATTTCTATTCAAAAGGCAGATTCGAAAAAGAAATCTGCTGAAAAAACTTCGAAAAAAATCTACTATTTTTCAATGGAATTTTTAATAGGTAAATTATTAAAAAATTATGTTTTAAATTTAGGATTAACAGATATTATCGAAGATGGCCTATTAGAATTAGGAACAAAATTGGATGATTTAGCAGAATGTGAAAGAGATCCTGGACTTGGTAATGGTGGCTTAGGTCGATTGGCGGCTTGCTTTATCGATTCAATGGCTTTTTTAGGTATTGAAGGACATGGGACTGGCTTAAGATATCGATTTGGACTTTTTGAACAAAAAATTGTCAATGGAGAGCAAGTTGAAATTCCTGACAATTGGACAATAAATGGTTATCCATGGGAGCATAGAAAATCTGAAAGTGCAGTTACTGTAAAGTTTGGTGGTAAAATCGAATGGGAACAAATCGATGGAGAATGGATATACAAACATGTGTCTGAAGATGAAGTGCGTGCAATTCCATATGACGTTCCTATCGTCGGATATGGTGGAGAAACTGTAAATAATTTGAGGCTGTGGTCAGCAGAGCCACTTGATGAAAAGTTTGATCTAGATGCATTTACAAGAGGTGAATACAGTAATGCACTCAGACATAAAAGCAATTGTGAGGCTATAACGCAAATCCTATACCCTAATGATAGCACGGAAGCTGGTAAAATATTGAGACTTAAGCAAGAATACTTGCTAGTTTCAGCAGGTGTTACTACTATACTAAGAGATTATAAAAAAAGATATGGTAAATCTTTGCATATGATTCCTGAAAGAATCAGTATTCATATAAATGATACGCATCCTGCTATGTGTATACCTGAGTTAATGAGATTATTATTAGACGAAGAAGATCTAGAATGGGATGCGGCGTGGACTATTACGACAAAAACTATTTCTTATACTAATCATACGATTTTGCCAGAAGCACTGGAAAAATGGTCTATATGTTTATTTAGAAGTGTACTGCCTAGACTTTATATGATAATTGAAGAAATTGATAGACGATATAAAGAAAAATTTAATAAAAACATAAAAAACTGGGCAGATATAATTAAAAACACTTCTGTCTTATGGGATGGGCAAGTAAAAATGGCAAACCTATCTGTCATAGGTAGTCACTCAGTAAATGGCGTTGCAGCATTACATACCGATTTATTAAAAAATGGTATATTAAAAGATTTTTATAATTTGTACCCTGAAAAATTTAACAACAAAACTAATGGTATCAGTCATAGGCGATTTTTAATGGAAGCAAATCCTGAACTATCTGAACTAATTACAGCATATATAGGAGATAACTGGCAAACTAATCCTATGCATTTAAAAGAACTTGAAAAATTTAGAAACGATGAAGAATTTCTTGAAAAATTGCAAATTGTGCGAAAGATTAATAAATGTAAACTAGCGGGATATATCAAGAAGACTTCAAACATAGACATAGATCCTGATTCCATTTTTGATGTTCATGTCAAAAGGATACATGCCTATAAACGACAGTTGCTCAATATATTTAAAGTAATTGCGCTTTATAATGATTTAAAATCAGGCAAAATTTCAGATTTGACTCCAAGTACTTTTATTTTTGGTGGCAAAGCTGCACAAAGCTATGTTTTTGCTAAAGACGTGATTAAATTAATAAACACTGTTGCTGAAATTGTAAATTCAGACGAAGAAGTAAATAGTATCATAAAAGTGGTTTTTATAGAGAATTTGAATGTCTCTAACGGGCAAATTATATATGCTGCAACAGATATAAGCGAACAAATATCTACTGCAGGATATGAAGCAAGCGGAACAGGCAATATGAAATTTATGTTTAATGGTGCCCTTACTTTAGGGACACTCGATGGTGCAAATGTGGAAATAAGCGAAATGGCTGGAGATGATAATGCATTTATTTTTGGATTAACTGCCCAAGAAGTTATAGATTTAAAAGCGTCTTCTTCTTATTTAGCTTATAGTCAGTGTGAATCAAATCCTTCACTCAAAAAAATTACTGAACAACTCTTAACAGGATTTAATGGAAAAACTATCAGTTTTACAGGAATTTTAGATGATTTAATGCATAGTAATGATCATTTCTTAGTTTTAAAAGATTTTGATTCTTACATGAACGCTTGGTACGAGATGAATAAATTGTACAAAAACTACAACTCATGGTTTGAAAAATCACTTGTAAATATTGCAAATTCAGGTTTTTTCACTAGTGACAGGACTATAGCAGAGTATGCTGATAGTATTTGGAATGTAGAGCATAAAGAAATTAATTAAAGTTTGTTACATTTAGTATTACATAATTATTGGGAGGTATAAAGATGAGGAAAAAAGAATGTATTGCTATGTTATTAGCAGGTGGACAAGGAAGTCGCTTAGGCGCATTAACAAAAAAGATAGCTAAACCTGCAGTATCTTTTGGTGGTAAGTATAGGATTATTGATTTTAGTCTTAGCAACTGCACTAATTCAGGAATTGATACTGTAGGAGTATTAACGCAATATAAACCGCTTTTGCTAAATTCTTATGTGGGGACAGGTGCAGCATGGGATTTAGACATTGATGATGGTGGTATGCACGTTTTGCCGCCATATGAGACCGAAGAAGGTGGAAAATGGTATAAAGGTACGGCAGATGCTATTTTTCAAAATATGGATTTTATTGATTCATATTCTCCTGACTATGTTTTGATAATTTCAGGTGACCATCTTTATCAAATGAATTATACTGAAATGTTACAATTTCACAAAGACAACAAAGCAGATTTGACGATCGCAACTATTACAGTTGATTGGGACGAGGCAAGCAGATTTGGTATATTGTCTACAGATGAAAATATGAAAGTTTCAAAATTTTCTGAAAAACCAAAAAATCCAGATAGCAATTTAGCATCTATGGGTATTTATATTTTCAATAAAAACGTATTGGCTAAGGCTTTGAAAGAAGACAATAAAGACGAAACTTCAGATAAAGATTTTGGAAAAAACATAATTCCAAAATTGTTGGCACAGAAAAAAGATTTATTTGTTTATAGTTTTGACGGTTACTGGAAAGATGTAGGTACTATTGATAGTTACTATAGTACAAGTATGGAACTGTTAGAAGAAAACCCTAAATGTGATATTTTTTCACAAGAAATGCAGATTTTTAGTAATTCGAATACTAGCCCTCCGCATTATGCTGGTCCTTATTCTAAGATAAGAAATAGTCTTGTTTCTAATGGGTCAATAATTTTAGGACACGTAGATCATTCTATCATAAGTACCGAAGTATATATAGGGGAAAATTCTAAAGTAATTGATTCAATAATTCTTCCTGGTGCAAGAATAGAAAAAGGAGCTACAGTTATTCGTTCAATCGTTGGTGAAAAAACGATTGTTGAAAATGGAACTTTGCTAGGTGAAAAAGACCATTCTTCTCAAATTACAGTTATTGGTGATAATTGTTACATCAAACCAGACAAAATTATGGAGGCAGTATAAATGATAAAAACTTTAGGCATAATATCAGCCAATTTCGTTGATAGTATGGGGAAAATTACTGAACTAAGATCTCTTGCTTCAATGCCTTTTGGAGGAAGATATAGGATTATAGATTTTGCTTTATCTAGTATGATTAATTCAGGCATAAATACAGTATGTATGATTACACCATCTATGTATAGATCTATCATGGACCATGTAGGAGCTGGTAAAGACTGGGGCCTAAGTAGGAAAGTTGGCGGATTGCTAATTTTGCCTGGTTCAGTTTATGGCATGAAGGCAGCTAAAGGAAAATATACTATGAGAGATTTTATACAGAATAAAGTTTCATTTGAGCGTTCTAATGCAGATTTTGTACTTATCATGAGTAGTAATCAAATTTTTAATTATGATTTTTCAGATGCGATTAAAGAACATGCTGAATCAGACAGAGATATTACTATGTTTTATAAATCTGTTTCTAATGCAGAAGATTATAGCGGGCAGTTTTTAACATTGTCTGCATGCGGTAAAGTTTCAAATATCAGAACTAATCCTTTTAGTACTGATAATAGATTTACTGAAATTTTTATCATCAAGAGAACTTTATTATTAGAAATAATTAACAATTATTCTGAGGCTGCGCACTTAGATTTAATAAATGTAATTGAAGAAAATTTAGAAACTTTTAAAGTTGGATCTCGTGAAATTAGTAGTTATATAGAACCTATTGATACTATTTCTCAATACATGAAATGTAGTAAAGATTTGCTTGATAGCAATATCTATCAAGAGTTGTTTTTAGGTGATATAAAGATACAAACTAAGATTCAAGACAGCCCTCCGACAATATATAAAGACGATGCATACGTTATTAATTCTATTGTCCCTGCGGGATGTGTAATAAATGGTAGGGTAGAAAATTCAATCCTTTTTAGGGGTGTCAAAATCGAAGAAGGCGCAGTTGTAAAAAATAGTGTCATTTTACAACGAAGTACTATTGAAAAAAATGCCGTTGCAGAAGATTTAATATGTAATAGAAATATTGTGATTTCTTCTGGCACGAAACTGTATGGCGTACCAACAAATCCATACGTTTTACTTAAATAATAATTACTACTTGCAGTGATGTCTGATATTAAAAGGAAAAAATAATAAAATATGAGATTGGAGTACCAGCGTATTTTTTCCATTAAAATACTTATGTTTACTGTGTATAGTAACAATAATTATATTTTGTATTTATAAAAACAGAAATTATTCTTGCTTTGCTGATTTTAGCAAACTGAATTCTTTCTGTTTTTAAATAAATTGTATTTTAAGAGGATTGACATGAAAAAAACTATTGAATCAAAATCTAAGAAAAAAATCAAAGTTATATTTGCTACTGCTGAAGCAGAACCTTTTTCAAAAACAGGCGGATTAGGTGATGTTGGAGGCAGTCTTCCTGTTGCGCTCTCAAAATCAGGCGTAGAAGTGTCAGTAGTGTTACCTAACTACTCAAATATACCTTCTGAATATAAATCACAAATGACTCTGATAGGCGAAATTAACGTTGTGCTTGCTTGGAGAAATTTATATTGTGGTGTTCTACACCTAAAACATTCAGGCATCAATTATTATTTTATTGATAATGAATTTTATTTTAAACGAGAAGGCTTTTATGGCTATGGCGATGACGCAGAGCGCTTTGCATTTTTTTCAAAAGCTATATTAGCATCTTTGCCAACAATATATAAAAAAACACCTCCTGATATATTGCATTGTAACGATTGGCACACTGCTTTATCGTCAGTGTATTTAAGAGAAGAATTTATTGAAAATGATTTTTTCAAGGATATTAAATTAGTATACACTGTACATAATTTGAAATTTCAGGGAATTTTTCCTAAGTATGTATTAGGCGATGTGTTGGGGTTAGGCAACTGTGAATCTGCATCTACTCAACTTTCTAATGGAGATATTGTTAACTTTATGAAAGGTGCTCTTTCTTATAGCGATAGGATAACTACAGTAAGCCCTACCTATGCTGAAGAAATAAAAAATCCATTTTTTGGAGAAACTCTTGATAATATTTTTAGAGATAGAAGTAGTGTGTTGCGAGGAATAATCAATGGCATAGATACTACCAAACATAATCCTAGAAAAAATGAAAATATTTATCTAAATTATGGCATAACGACTATAAAGAAAAAACTAGAAAACAAACTTAAACTTCAAGAAGAACTAGGCTTAGTAGTTGGTGCAGATTTTCCATTAATAGTAATCGTAAGCAGACTTACTTCGCAAAAAGGATTCGACCTTATTAATCGAATTATTGATGAATTTTTAGACACTACAGATGCACAATTAGCAATTTTAGGAACGGGAGATAATGAATGTGAGCAAAAATTGAAAGAAGTTTCATCTAGATTTCAAGGACGTATGTCGCTCAATTTATCTTTTGACTTAATACTAGCAGACAAGATGTATGCAGCGGGAGATATGTTTCTAATGCCTTCTTTGTTTGAGCCATGTGGTTTGTCTCAGATGATGTCTATGTCGTATGGAAACTTGCCGATAGTGCGAGAAACAGGCGGCCTTGCAGATACAGTCCTCCCATATAATGAAGTTTCTAAAGAAGGTACTGGATTTTCTTTTACTAATTATAATGCACACGATCTATTATATACTTTAAAAAACGCAGTGAATTTGTATAAAAACGATAAGCCCGTATGGAAACAATTGCAAATAAACGCTATGAGAACTGATTTTTCTTGGAAAAATTCAGCTAAATCTTATGTAGAATTATATAAAGATTTGCTTTTATAAAAAACCTGTCAGAAAGGATTATTTATGAAAATATTGCACAATTCTCGAAATTGTATTTGCAGAATACCTTTTGGCTCAGTTCAACCAAATACAGACATTATTTTATCAATCTTGTCCGATAAAAATGTAAAAAACATTAATCTCTATTATGCATATGATGGTCATGAAAAAATTGTATTGCCTCAACAAAATATTTGCAAATTGAGCGATATAGATAATAACAAATCACATTCTTGCCAAGAAAAGATGCATTTAAAGCAAATTGGTCAATTTTTTGGATTAAACGAAAAGATAAACGATGATGAAATCTATATTACTTCTTTTAGCTTGAATTTGTCAAAGATAGGCCTCGTTTGGTATTATTTTTATTTTCTTGATAATGATGATAATATTTTTTATTATGGAAATAATGAAGAACAATTAGGTGGCGAAGGAAGTATATCAAATCATATTCCTCCAGGTTTTCAAATCACTTGCTATGAAGAAACTAAGCTTCCAGAGTGGTACAAAAATGGAGTTATATATCAAATTTTTCCTGATCGATTTAATAGAGGTAAAGAAAGTACTTCATTATGTGACTTGAACCTGAATTCTAATAGATTAGGCCCAAAAAGGTTTTTTCATTTAGATTGGAATGACTCGCCTTTTTACCCAAAAGATGAACGTGGACATGTTACTCATTGGGGGTTTTTTGGTGGTAATTTCAAAGGTATCAGTGAAAAACTTAATTATTTACAAGAATTAGGGGTTACTACTATTTATTTAAATCCAATTTTCGAAGCTACATCAAACCATAAATACGATACTGCTGATTACATGAAAATTGATAAAGGTTTTGGAGGCGAAGTAGGTTTTAGAGAATTGCTTGACAATGCAAAAAAATTAGATATTAATATTATACTTGATGGTGTTTTTAGCCACACTGGAGCTGACAGCATTTATTTTAATCGATATGGCAATTACGATAGTTTAGGAGCATATCAAAGCAAAGAGTCAAGCTATTGTGAGTGGTACAATTTCACTAATTTTCCTGACGAATACGAATCTTGGTGGGGAGTTTTAGATCTTCCAAATGTCAATGAAGAAAATAGTAAATTTAAGGAATATCTTTTTGGAAGAAACGGAGTTATCCCACATTGGATTAAATTTGGAATAAAAGGATGGCGCTTAGACGTTGCAGACGAATTGCCGTCTTCATTTATCAAAGATTTGAGAAAATCTGTAAAAGATGAAGATGAAGAAGCAATAATATTAGGCGAAGTTTGGGAAGATGCGAGTAATAAAATTAGTTATGACGTTAGACGAGAATATTTTTTTGGCAAAGAACTTGATTCTGTTATGAATTATCCTTTTAAAGAGTCACTATTGAATTTTTTACTACATAAAATATCAGCACAAAAACTTAATGACATTACTATGTCTTTGAAAGAGAATTATCCACCATCGGCATTTTACGGAGCCATGAATCTTATTGGAACTCATGACACAGAGAGAGTATTGACAGTGTTAGGTTCAAATAATTTGCCTAATGAAAACATAAATTTCAAGCTAACAGAAGAAGAATATGCTATAGGCATAAGCAGATTGAAATTAGCGTCAATTGTACAGTATTCTTCTCCTGGAGTACCATCTATATATTATGGAGACGAAGCAGGTGTGCAAGGTATGCGTGATCCTTATAATAGATCTACTTATCCGTGGGGGCAAGAAGATGCAGAATTGCTAGAACATTTTAAAAAATTATCACGCTTAAGAAATTCATATAAACTTCTCATAGATGGTGATTATGTTCCATATTCGTTTTCTGATGATATTTATGGATTTTTGAGAGTTTGGAAACACAAATATTCTAAATCAGAAAGTAATAATTACGATGATATTCCATCTGAAACTGCTGATGAAATAATTTTGACAGTAATAAATCGACGTTGCAATTTTCATGAACTGTCAGTCAATATATGTGATATATCAACATCTTTTACTGACTTGTCACTAGCAGTTGATTTGCTAAATCAAAAAAACTACAATATAGCTAATTCTCAATTGAAATTTTCTGTTGACGCTATGTCTGCTGCTATTATTTACATAGGTAAAAAATCAATTCAATAATAATCAAATTATATAAATAAAACGGGCGAAAGTTACTATTCACAGTTAACATATGTACCCTAAAGGAAAAAATAATAAAATCTGTCGCTGATACTCCAATTGGGAAGTTGTAAGGCGCAGAAGAGAACATCAAATCTTTTTGCTCGTTAAACTCACAAAGATTTGGTTCTCCATGCATGTGACCTACCGCCATTTTCATTTAGAAAATGGGGTTAGGGCATGAGTAGTTTTATTCGCAAAGTCATAACGCAGTATATTTTTAGGGCTAAGCCAAAGATGACTAAAACGCTCATAAAACTTCACACAACTTAATCCAATCTCCATAAGGCTTCCATATTTTATTATTTTTTCCTTGTTAACACCATAATTCGACTGTGAATAGTAACGGGCGAAAGTTTAAAATTCACCCGTTTTTGTTTTTTTATTTATTAATTGAATAATCAGAATTATCGTTGTTATTTATTGGTTTTCTCATTATTAAGCTTACAAGCGCTATTGCTACTGTCATTGCCCCTAAGTTTAACAAGGTCGAGGCACCTGTTGTTAAAGCAGCATCTATGTCGTTTTGAACTATTTTTAGCATAGTTTGGTACAGCCCGTATCCTGGTACAATAGGAACAAGTGCAGGAAATGCAAATATTGTCAGTGGCATTTTTATTTTCTTTGCGCATACTTCACCTAGTAAAATAATAATAAAAGTTGCTATAAAAAATGCAAGTAAATCAAGTTTTATCTTTATAAAAAGTGCATATATAACATATCCAATCGCCGCAATTGCAGATGAATAAATCAAACTTTTCTTTGGTGCATGCATAACAAGTGCAAAAAACCAAGTAGCTATAAAAGTATAAATAATATTTTTTAGAATTTCAACAATCATCTATTTACCTCTCATAAAATCATATTAAAATAATAAGCAAAGTATAGTACGAATCCAGCACCACCTGCTAAAGACGATGCAACTAGTGCAACTTCGGCTACTCTAGCAACACCAGTAAGCAAATCACCGCGCATAGTTGAACGTATTGCGTTTAACATAGCTAGCCCTGGCAAAAGTGGCATTATACCACCAATGATAATTACATCAAAATTCCCAAGGCCTACAACCGTACAAATTATTGCCATGATAGAAATAACTGCCGATCCAAAAAAACCCACAAAAAATTGGTAAGAGTCCCTGTTTTTTAGTTTGGATGACACGTATTGAACTATGCACCCTGCAAAAACGGATACAAGAAATTCGAAAATATTTCCTCCAAACAGCAATACAAAGAAGCCTGCCGCTATACCTTCGTAAAACATATGAAACTTTTCTTTTTTTCGCGTCTTATTTTTCAATTTAAC
Source organism: uncultured Clostridia bacterium (assembly GCA_964371035.1). Lineage (GTDB taxonomy): Bacteria > Bacillota > Clostridia > Tissierellales > Sedimentibacteraceae > UBA1535. Next base: position 65,040 of record CAYJLG010000002.1, read on the forward strand.
TAGCATTTCTTCTGCCTGCTCTAGCGTAACTTCAAAATTTGTGATTTTTCTTGAAATAGAATTTGCATCATTAATTTTCGATAGGTTAATACTTCTGTTGTTTATTCTACTAACTGTTGTTTTAGGCGACTCACCTTGTATCCACACAGTTGTATAAATTCCTGTTGCTGTTGCTATCACGTCACATTCAGTTACACCATACGCGTTGCATATTAGTCGGCAAGTTACTTCTATTCGATGTGCCTCTGCACCATTTTCAAGCATAATTTTAGATATCAATTTCAAAACTTTCATTAAAATCTCGGTATTAAACATTTTTAATCATCTCACTCAATTTTTTAAGCTTTTATTAATCTTTATGTGCTAATATTCTTTATTATAACATAATTGCTATGTCATAAAAAGAAAATTTTTATTGTATAAAACAAGAAAATTATGTTGAAAATTTTGACAAAGCAATATATAATCAATTATAGACAAATTAAATTTTTAGGAGGAATATCATGGCAGTAACTAAAGATATGGTAATTCGTGAAATTTTACTTGAAAACGCTAATGCAGCTGAAATTTTAATGTCATTCGGCATGGGTTGTATTGGTTGCCCAAGTGCTCAAATGGAAACATTAGAAGAAGCAGCAGCTGTTCACGGAATGAATGTAGATCAAATAGTAGAAGCATTAAACAAATAATCAAAAAAGCATCCGCTTGGATGCTTTTTTTGTTTGTATCGACATTTTTATAGTCGCTTAATTTTAATTCAACAACATTATCTAAATAATATATCTAGCAAAAATTATGCTAATAATGAATCTAATTTATTTCTGTCAAATCCTACAACAGCTTCATCCCCAACATAAATCACAGGTACTCCCATGAATCCAGCCGCAATAAGTTCTTTTTTAGCTTGAGGGTCTGTAGAAATATTTTTCTCTTCATACTGAAGATTTCTTTCTGCAAAATAATCCTTTGCAGTAAAGCAATGTGGTCAAGTATTGCTTGTGTAAATTGTAACATTTTTCATAAAATTGCCTCCTAATGATATAAAAAAATTGATATTTTCTCCCGTCGCACAAAAGCACGTCATGTTTCTATTTTTTCATGAAGTAATTATATCACAACATCTGATAATTATCAACTATTTTAAATTAAATTGCTTATCTGTCTTTTTCGGTGTGGTCAAGAGCACGCACTACAACAATTATAAAACTTCACACAATTTCTGCCAAACTTATTGCAGACGCTGTAGCCATGGTTCCCGCTTCAGCACCAAAGCCTAAAAGCATTGTGAAAGGTAAGAAAAGGTATCCTATAATGTCAAATATTGGCGTATATTCTGCTAATAATAGTCCTAAGAAACCTATTCCATTAATCCATAATTAATTAAAAATGCTAAAAATATTGCTCCAATCGGTACTAGTGTCGTAACAGGTGCTACAAGTTTTTCAAAATAAGTGACCGTGTTATTTAAAAACAACAATCGTATCCATTACTCCTGAATAACTATTATTTAAATCATACATTTGTATTGTTGAATCTACCGTTAAATCTTCTATCGATCCAATTTCAAATGCATCAAAATTTCCTAGTTCATCTGTCGAACATATAAAAATCATAGAATCTTCATGGTATTCAACATAAGATAATCCATCTATTTGCAATTGATTTTGAAAAATTGCTGTCATTTTGCTATTAGGAATATCTGGTCTTATTTTTTCAATAGATACAATCATATCGTCTTTTGTTTCAACTAATAAAAGCATATTTACAAAAGAATCTATCCTTATGTTTTTGTTTTCTGTATGGTATTCCTCGTTCGCATTAAAAAATTCAACAATATATTCATCTGTCAATTCTTCTATACTTTTTATCGCAGTATATTTTAAGTTAATACTTTCTGCCTGTTCAAATTGTGGAATCGTTTCACTATCATCTTCAGTATCTATTTCATCTCCATCAATTTCGATAACGTCGTCTACATCTTCTGCATCTTCTATTTCTTCTATCTCTTTAACTAAATTTCTCTCTACAAGAATCATATATGCAACATTATTGTTTAAAACAATAGCTTCACCATATATTATATCCGCCAAATCTGCCATTTCTCTAATTCGAAAAGAATCACCATTTTCCATTACTATTAACGTAGATGCGTCTATCCTAACATTTGAATTGCCAATTGCATAAGAATAAAATGATTCTGTTAATTCGCCATTCAAATACACACCATCTACTGGTTTTGCTATTTTAATAGTGTTTTCATTCAATTCATCAAATTTAATAAATTCTCCTGGATTTATCGACACGCTATAAATTATCTCGTTGTCTATGTATTCTTGTGTGACTATGCCACAATTATCTTTTAATATATAATTTTTTGTCTGCCCGTTTTGATCTATAAGTTCGATTTCAGGCAACTCTTCGTTGTTGTTTTTTACATCTATCAACAAACCATACGTACTCGGTTCAGTAATAAATTCTGTAACTTTTAACAATACGATCTTGTTTTCTTTATCTAGGTGCAATTTAACTGTATCGTCAACCACAACTTCGTCATTCAATATGAAATTTTCTGACAAATAATACTCAATTCCGTCAATTATAAAGACATGATTGTAATCAATCAAAGTGTTGCCTTCAAATTTTCCTTCAACTGTTTTTCTTACAACTTCAATTATTAGAGTACTCTTGTCATATCTACTCTCGTTAGTTTCATAAAAATAAACTACATCGCCTTCTTTAATTTCATAAATATCATCTACCGCTCCACTAATTTTAATATGCTCTTTTGATACGATACCTCGTTCTGTCGGTAAATACACATCTTCAAACGTAGTGTCTCCGTCACTATATTTTTCTTCGACTAAAGCATAGCTTGTACTTTTGCTTACTACTGCACCTATAATCAGGTCTGTTTCTTTATCTATTACAATTTTAATATATGAATTTTTCAAATCTTCTTCTGAAATTTTGCTTTCAATACCATTAAAAATAATAGGAACATCAGTTAGATCATATAATTCAGTGCTCGAAGTTTCATTTTTAACAAATACCACTTCATCAGAGATGACAGACATCACGTCACCCTCAATTACTTCATAAGATAAATCCGTAATCAATAATATTTTGCCATTTAAATCAAAATATACAGACGCAATATTAAAGTAGTAAGGCGAAAAATCAATATATGGATGCTCAAGAGCAAATTCGTCATCAATTTTTATATTTTCCAAACTGCCTAGATTATCTATCAATTTTGATTTGTTTTCAATTATTCTTCCGCCTTCAATGTCTACAGTATTTTCTGAAAGTGATTTATGTATCAATGTAGCGAGTGAATATCTTGTCAATACATAGTTGTTGCTTTCATTTTCTAACAAACCTATTTCTTTAGCCAATACATTATAATTTTCATATGTACTTGATTCTATGACAGAATCATTATACCCTAAAATAATCAATATACCTCTTAACGCCTCATCATATGATATGAATTCATTAGGTCTAAAAGTATTATCTTCATAAGCAGTAAGAATATCTAAACCGTCAATCAAATCAACATAACTTTCTGCCCAATGGTTTTCCATATCATCAAAACTTGAATCAACTTCTCCTAACACGTCTCTATAACCCAAAAGTGTAATCCCAATTTTAGCAAATTCACCCCTAGTCACTTTATTTCCGGGTCTGAAGGTATTGTCAGAAAATCCGTTCATAATTTCGTAAACTTTCATAACTTCTAAAACTTCTGTATCATAATATTTGTTAACATCTGAATAATCTAATGCAAATGTTTCAGTTATAAACATCGATGTAATTAATACTGCTAAGACTACAACTAACAGTAATTTTTTCATTCCAATCATCCTTTACAATTAAAATTTAAAATTTAGAAATCACGCTTAACAAGAAGCTTGACTCTAAAATTCCTACCTTAATTATAATATAAAAGCTACAGTAATATATTACATTAAAATTACAATTATGTGTAGAAATGAATAAAAATAGAGCAAGTCGCATTTAAACTTGCTCTATTTGATCAATAAATTTATTTTTGGTGTTCTTCCTCATGTGGCAAAGTGATGTTGCCTAATTTTATTGCGAAGTACCCTTCCATAAACGTTTTAATTAATGCTGCAAACGGAGTTGCTAAAAACATTCCAACTGGACCAAACAAACCACCACCAATTAGTATTGAAATAACGATCCATACTGGACGAAGATCTAAGCTATTTCCTAATATTTTAGGACCTAAGTACCACCCATCAAATTGCTGTATAGCTAGAACTAATAGCGCCATCCACAATCCCTCCACTGGGTCATACAATAATGTAATTAATACCGCAGGAATTCCTCCGATAAAAGGCCCAAAATAAGGAATCATATTTGTTACTCCGATTATAACGCCAATAATTGAAGGGTAAGGTGCATCTATCAAATATCTTGCTCCTAAATATGCCAAGATTCCGATAATAAGTGAATCTAGTAATTTACCTGAAATAAATCTAGTCATATTAGTATATAAATTGTATCCTAATTTTACGATTTCATCGGCATATCTCTTTTCAAATAACCCATGTGTAGTTTTATAAAAGAAATTTTCAAAGTGTTCTTTGTCATAAAGCACGTAAATTGAAATGATTATAGCAATAAAAAATGTCATCAAAGCAGATAGCAGTCCAAAAGTGCCTGCGATAGCAGTATTTATCACTGTGCTGCCTAGCGAGTATACGTATTGAATACCATCCTGAATAGTGTTTTCGATTATATCGGTAAATTCGCCCGCTCCAATTTCAGTAAGCAATTCACTTATTTCATTCACATATTTATTTATAGACGTCAACAGCTGTGGATCTTCTATGAAATCTACTAAGCTTGCAACTATTCCCGGAATGACTGTTACAAATAGCAAAGCTAAAGCCAAAACAAACAGTGAAAAAGTAAAAGTAATGCTTAAAATTCGCGATTTAATATTTAGCTTAGTTTCGGCAAAAATTAGTATTGGGTTTAGAACAACAGCAATAAATACACCTGCTAAAATCGGAATAAATAAATCAACTAGCACGTTAAAGCCATTGTCTACATACAAAAATCTAAAAATCACAACATATATTATAAAGATTGGTATAAGTTTTATATAATTTCTTCTCTGCATAGGACTCATTAAATAGCTACCACCGTTTCTATTATTATTATTAAAGCATCGTTAATCCTTCTAAATTTAGTTCTATTTCTCTCTTAGAAATTCCATCGATTAAGTGATCTATTAAAACGGTAATATCCATTTCTAGCTCTGTTGCTCCTTGTTGCAATCCTTCTCTGTCAACAGCTTTTGCAAATCCTTTATCTTTAATTTTTTTCTTTACAGATTTTGAAGTCATACCTTCCAATTTTTCAGGTCTCACTAGCGCACATGCAATAATAAAGCTTGCCAGTTGATCTACTGCAAACAGAGATTTCGCCATGTTTGTTTGTCTATTTTCGTTAGTATCATCACAATGAGCTTTAACAGCTTTGCAAAATTCTTCATCATAGCCTTTATCTATAAGTATATTATATCCAATTTCACCATGTTGTTCAGGGTATTTCTGAAAATCAATATCATGTAACAGTCCACAACAGCCCCATTCATTTTTGTCTTCGCCATATACCTCTGCCATCTTAAGCATTGCAGCTTCAACTATTAAGCAGTGCTTAAAAAGTGATTCTGAATCAACATATTCTCTTAAATCTACCAAAACTTTTTCACGTGTTAGCTCCATTTTCTCTACCTCTTTAAATCGATTTTATTTACTTAATTACTATATCAAACATTAATAGTTAATGCAATAAATTTATACATCTTTTTCGATTTAAATAGTTTCTTACTGTTACTATTCTAATAATTCATACATTTGTTCCATGAGAGTATAATCCATCTGTCCTACCCATCCTGTAACAATTTCACCTTCCGCGTTAACGCCTAGAGTTGTAGGAAAGCTACTAATTCCATATGTAGCCGCTACATGACCATCTTCATCAAGCAATATTTTGCCTGTTATATCATTTTCTGCAACAAAATCTTTAACTGCATCGCTTGATTCCATTACGTCTACATATAAAATGACTAAATCTTCTTTATATTCCTCTTCAAGTTTTGCAAAATCAGGCATTTCTATGATACAATATGGACACCAAGTTGCCCAGAAATTAATGATTACTTTTTTACCAAGATAATCACTAAGGCTTACTGTGTTCCCCTCTAAATCTTCAAGTGAAAAATCTACAGCCATTAATGGTTCATCGTCTTCGTCTTCATCTTCGTCTTCATCTTCATCTTCATCTTCGTCTTCATCTTCGTCTTCATCTATTACATTTTTACTATCTTGTGTATCTGCCGTATTTTCATTTTCTTTAGTATTTTCAGCTTCAACGCTATTTTCTGTATCTTCCTTAATATTATCATCTGATACTGAATCTGTCTCTGAACAAGCTGATAACATAAGCATAGCAATCACTATTAGACTAATTAATTTTTTCATAATACCTCCATCTTTACAATAACCAACTGTTTAATATAATCAATTTATTAAACATAATTAAAATACCAAGTATAATTATTAAGACGCCACCTATTCTATTAATGTAAACACTAAATTTTTCTACTTTCACAATGTTTTGTTCAAATTTATCTAACACAAATGAAACGAGTATAAACGGAATAGCAAAACCCGCTGAATACACTAATAAAAGTGAAACCCCATATCCATATGTATTTTGATTAGCTGCTAAAAACAATATTGAGCCTAAAACTGCTCCAATACATGGTGTCCAACCTATCGAAATAGCCATCCCCATAAAAATTGAATTTAAAAAACCACCTTTTTTAGGTGCCCTTATTCTATTGGCGAAGTTGAAAAATTCCAACTTTATTACACCCAATAAACTAAGTCCTAATATTACCATAAATCCACCACTTATAACTCTAAAAATCCCTAAATTTTTTGAAATGAAAGTTCCAAGTGCGGAAGCTGCAGCGCCTAGTGCAACAAATATTATTGTAAATCCTAAAATGAATCCTAACGTAGCAATCATAACCTTGAATCTGCTTTTTCCCGATTTATCGTCGATTGAAACTCCTGCGATATACGCAATATATGCAGGTATAAGTGGCAAGATACAAGGTGAAAAAAAAGATGTTACTCCTGCTACAAAAGCGATTGGAAGAGATACATCAACACCCATAACATTATCACCATCCTTTACTAAAATTTATCTAGCTAATGTTTTTACAAAAAATGTGTCTTTAAAAATTCTACTCATTATATTATATGCCCCATTTGCAGAATTATAATCAGGAAAAAAACCAAATATCGCTGAACCACTACCTGTCATGAGTGAAGAAATGGCTCCAAGCGCTAAAAATTGTTCTTTTATGTCAACTATTGAAGGTTCCATTTCGATCGCAGGAATCTCCAATGCGTTGTAAACACTTAAACACACATTTTCGTATTTTTTTGCTTTAAGAAAACTTAAGAAATCGCAGTTTTTTTGTACATTATAATTTTTTGGTGTCAATTTGCTATATGCTTTAGGAGTTGAGATGCCAAATTCAGGTTTAACAATAACAATATTTTGCCAGATAAACGGAGTGAGTTTTGTTATCTTTTCACCTATCCCTTCACATAAACAAGTTCCACCTACAATGCAAAACGGAACATCTGCTCCAATTTCGACTCCAATTCCACACATTTCTTCGATATTCATATTTAAGTTCCATAAGTCATTTAAAAGTTTAATAACCGATGCCGCATTTGAGCTTCCTCCTCCAAGTCCTGCTTCAGAAGGAATTTTCTTATTTATGATAATTTTCACACCTTCAGTAATTGAAAATTTATCTTTAATTAATTTTGCTGCTTTGTAGCACGTGTTTTTTTCATCGCAAGGCACATTTTTATCATCACAACAGATGCTTATTCCTTCAGATGTTTCTTCAACTATAATTTCGTCATACAAGTCTATTTCTTGCATAACAGAAACTATGTCATGATACCCATCTTTTCTTTTACCAGTTACTTCTAAAAACAAGTTTAATTTCGCATTTGAATTCATTTTCATATATTTAACCATAATACTTCTCCTTGAAATTATGTATAATTATAGTTTATCATGTAATTCTAGGAATTTAAAGAAAAAAATAGTGACAAGCATTATTTTTTGTGATATCATCTAGGCATATTAAAAACAGAGTAGATGAGATGCGTGAAGTGTTAAGAGATGGGAGGTCGCTCTTAAACGAAGGGTTATACCTGCGATATCTTGTCGCTTCCGCTGTTAAGTTTATTTTAAAAATTAACTATTTGCGGAAGTATTGCTTATTTTATGGAGGTTTTATGAAAAGTAATACTTTTTCTTTGTCAAAAAAAATGACAGTCGCTAACTTGACTAGGGCTGCAATTTTGACATCTTTAGGACTGGCTCTTAATCTAATTTTAATCATTAGTATTCCAGTCGCAGGTTTTAGTGCAATTAAATTAACTTTTTCCCCAGCAGTAGTAATGATTACAGGCATAATCTGCGGACCATTTGCAGGTTTTGCATCTGGTGCAATAATCGATTTATTCACTGCAACAATAAGGCCTATAGGCGCATATGTTCCAATTTTTACAATAGTCGCAGGGCTTCCTGGATTTTTTTCTTGGTTTTTTTATAGACTTTTTAAATCTAGAAATCTAAATTATGACGTGATAAATGCAGTTTTTATCTTACTTCTATCTTTTGGTTGCGTATTAGGAGTTGCTTCAAAAGAACTTCTGACATTTGAACAAAACTGGATTTACTACAGCGGTCAACCTATAAACATTATTTTCATAATAGGTTTTATTGTACTAGTTTGCGCGTTCATTGCAATTCCTAAAATTATCACTTCTAAATTTAACTTAAACACAAAAACTAATAAAATTTTAACAATCGTCAGTATTTCTCAAATTTTGACTTCTATACTAATTAATACATATTTTATCTCTGCAATTTACGGAATTGATATTATAGTATTACTACCATTTAGAGTTATTACTAATTTTGTTACTATCCCTATCTATACAATAGTCGTGTCTGTGATATTAGAAACTTTGGATAAAAGATTTAAACTTAATATTAGTGATAAATAATTTTAGCCTATAAAAAAATGGGGAACATCTATGATGTAACCCATTTTTTATTTTGTAATATTTATATTTTACAGTATCCTATAACTACATAGTCTGATGGAATATTGAAATTCCTATCTGCTTTTTCTAGTTTCCATTCTATATCAACATAAGTTTTGTCAGCAACTACTTCGAAATGTAGCATTATTATACCTGCATCGATTTTATTTATATCTGTTTCATCAGTTTTTACAGTTAATACTATAATATCATCATCTAGCACAAATCGCCAAGGTTGTTTATTCACAGCTGAAGGAGCTAAGCCAGCATAATGGAATGCATCTAATAATGCTCTATTTTCTAATGTGTCAATATCAGCATTTTGTCCCCAGTTTTTAAAATATACGATTTCTTCAACAGCAAGTCTATCCGAAACATTGTCTTCTACTCTAGCTAATTTAGATTTTGATTCATTTGCGCCTATTTTTGGAATGTTAATCATCTTTGTTTTATTATTATCATAACCTAATGCAATCAATGCAACTACTTCGCGAGTAGAGTCAATATCTAATATGTCTTTAACAAGATCGCTATCTTCTACTATTAACCAACAAGAATCTATCTTTAAACTTTCTGCCTTTAATATGAAATGTTCACCTATATATCCGATGTTTTCTCTGTAAAAATCCTTTTTTTCCGATAATAGCAATGCATATGCAGGCGCATCAATCATAAATCCTCTATATCCAACTTTGCCATTCAACTTATCAAATATTTTGTTGTCGTAAAAAATAATTTCAGTATCTATATCTTTTACTAGTTTCTTACTGTCGTAAAAAAAAGATTTTAGCTCTTCGATTTGTTCCACTTTTAATGTGTTTTTCTTGTAGTTTCTTACCGATTTTCTACCAACAATTAATTTTTTATAATCCATAAATCCTCCATTTGCTTAAGTTTTTCTGGTTTTTGCTTATTAATTAATTCAATTTTTTTTAATCGTGACAACTTTTTTATCTCATGTTCTCTACTCAAAGCTTCTTCTTTTGAACACATTATTTCAAAATATCTTATAACTACAGGAGTTCGTCCCCTAGTATATTTTGCTCCTTTTTTTTCATTATGCATCTTCAATCGTTTCTTTAAATCGACAGCATAACCTGTATACAATGAACTGTCTGAACACTCTAGGATGTAAACATAACACATTATATTATTTCCTCTGCAATTCTACAAATAATACTCTTGACGCAATCTTGATTTAGTTTAAGCTTTCTTCTTGATATAATAGCGTATAATTCCCGTTTAAATTCATTCACAAGCTTTGTCGGATTCAAGTTGAAATTGATAGTAAAAATATGTAATAAATCATTTATGAATCCGTATTTCCAATCTGTTGCAATCGGATTATAAGTTATGATATATGCTAATAATTTTCCAATATCGGTTTCTAAGCTACCTTCTTTACACATTTCAAAATCAATACCATATACAATATTGTCTCTTATCAAAAAATTTCTTAGATTTACGTCATTAAGTATGTACTGCTTACCATAATACTCTAATGTTGTCTCATAAAATTTTCTAAAAAAACTCAACAGCTGTATGATCATATAATGATAATCTGAACTATTGTTTTTTTCTTCCGATTCTAACCAATCCAAAAAAGTCAAATCACCAAGATCTTCAAGAACAATTTCATCATTATTAACTGAAATGATTTTGGGAACTTTAACTTTTCTTCGTAACAACATCTCAAGTATTGCAGTTTCGGTAGTCATAAAAACTCTATTATTAAATTTCTTTAACACATATGAATTAGCATCATTTGAAAATCTAAAAACTGAATTTCTTTTACTGTATAATTTTTCCATCTCGCACCTAGTATAACAAAAAAGTAATAGATAACTATTATATAATTTTTCGAGATGATTTTCAATAGTAGATTGAAAAAAAATTTTTGAATAAATATAATACGAAATTTCATCAACAACTGTTCACAACCTGTGGACAAATTAAACCTAAAAATAGTGCTATTTATCAAAAAATAAAAAAAATGCAATTTTTCTAAAAAAACTGTTGACAACTTCTCTGTCTAATTTTACAAATTTCTTAGTTGTGCACAATTTTGTCAACAGGTGTTGACAACTTTACTATTATTCGAACGTATATTTGTCAATTTTTTTTTCATGTCTTTTTTGTAATATTTCAGGTTAAATATTAAGAAATCGTTAAGAAGAAATTAATTTTTTATATAAAAAAAGTTCTTGCAAAATTTTGTTTTTATAATTATGCATATTGTTTTGTTTTGTGAATTTTTTATTCAAATATTCTTTGCTTTAAAAATCAGATTTTTTGATTTTCCCTAATTTTTCAACATTTCGCAATTTTTTTCCAGGGTTCAATGTGTTTTGTCATGTAATATTATTCGCAGGGTGCATGTGAAAAACAATAAAAATGGAAGTCTTAGTGGGACAGATTTTATTATTTTTTCCGTTAAATCTTAATTAACTATGAATTGTAACAATGAAAAAAATAACTTTAATTTTTTTCTAAGTTTTTTGTTTACTTTTTTCATCTATGGATATAAAATTATAAATAAAGAAATATTATTTTTTGAAATGTTAAAAATATAACATTCATAAACGAGGCGAAAATGAAAAAATCTATACGCGAAATGTTTTATGAGCTCGTTGCTATTCAGAGTGATACGGGCACTTCTATGGAATCAAACGTAGCTAAACATATGCTATCTATAATTAGTAAAGATACATATTTTAAGGAAAACCCAGAAAATTTTGGCGAATTTATTGGTAATGATCCTTTGAAAAGACCTGTTATTTGGGCGCTTAGAAAAGGAAAATCTAAAAAAACCTTAATTCTTACAGGACACTATGATTGTGTTGAAATAAATTCTTATGGCAATTTGAAAGAATTTGCGTTAAACCCTAGTGAACTAAAGAAAAGACTTAAAAAGCTAAATCTTAGAAAAGCGGTAAAGATGGATTTAGATAATGATGATTGGATTTTTGGCAGAGGCGTAAATGACATGAAAGCTGGCCTTGCAATCAATTTGTATAAACTTCTAAATACATATAACGATGATGTAAATATTTTGTTTCTGGCAGTTCATGATGAAGAAAATCTTTCGTCTGGAATGCGACAAAGTATCACTTTGCTCAATCAGCTTAAAGATAGTTTTGATCTGAACTATGATCTTTTAGTATTAACAGAGCCTTGTGTCGGCATCAAAAGTGACGAATACAAAGTTTCCACAGGCACTGTAGGTAAAATTTTGCCAGTGATTGTTGCAAAAGGTCAAATTTCCCACGGAAGTGAAGTTATGTCGGGATTAAATTCATCGTTTATTATTTCAAAGATTGTTGAAAACATAGAGCTTAACTACACACTGTGCTCAAGCGATATGGGAGTTGTAACACAGCCGCCAACTGTTTTATACTCCAGAGATTTAAAGGAAATATACGACGTATCTGTTCCTGAATTTAGTGCAGCATATTTTAATTATCAGTTCTTAAAAGATACGAATACTTCTGAAATATTGCAAAAACTACTTTCTATTTGTAAACGTTCAGTAAAAGAAGTATTACGAAAATATGATTCTACTTTTGATTATCTGCTAAAGCATAATTTTATTTCACCTGAACGAAAAAGAGAATACGACCCATTAGTAATCTCATATAGTGAATTAGAAGGCATTGCAGCTGAAAACAACGAAAATTATGTCTCCTTAAAAAAGGCTTATTTTAAAAAAATGCAACAACAAGTTGTTAGTGGAAAGATCAATTTGCAAGAAGCAGGTATACGAACCATCAAAAAAACTATAGAATTATCTAAACTAAATCGACCTGTAATCGTAGTAGGATTTGTACCACCTTATTACCCTTCAGTAAAAAACCAAGGCGAGTTAGATAAATATGTTAAATGCATTGAAACTGTTTTATCAAAGCAATTCAAGTTAAAACTAACTAATGAACCATATTTTTTAGGTATTTGTGATATTAGCTATACTAATTGTACCGATATTAAAAATGAAAAAGAAATAATGTCAAACATGGTAGTCCAAAATTCAACATATAATATCGATTTTAAACAAATACAAAAACTTAATATACCATCAATGGTAGTTGGCCCAAGAGGTAAAGATTATCATACTATGGTAGAGCGCGTTTTTATGAAAGATGTTGAACACACAGTTCCGTCACTGATTGATGCTCTAATTTTAAAAATAGCAATGGGAGAATAATAAATTGGATAGTAAGACAAATAAACCTTTAAGTGCTTTTTGCGCATATATGACTCTATTATCAGTAATTATTACTATCGGCGTTCCATCTTTTTTGTATGATGTGCCTATGCAGCCTTTGTTCTTTGTATCTTGGCTAATTGTAATGGCAGTTTGTTTTAAACAAGGTTATACGTACAAAGAGATTGAAGCTGCATTAATTGAATACTGTACAAAAATGCTTGTTCCAACTATCGTAATGTTGGCAGTTGGTGCAATGATGGGAGTTTGGATTTCTTCTGGAACCGTACCTTCGATTGTCTATTATGGATTGAAAATAATTTCACCCACCTTTTTTCTAGTTATTTCTATGCTGATTTGTACTGCAGTTTCGTTTATCACTGGCAGTTCTTGGGCTGCAATGGGCACCGCAGGCCTTGCAATGTCTGGAATTGGCATAGGGCTTGGCATATCGCCAGGATTAGTTGTGGGAGCTGTGATCAGTGGTTCTTTGACTGGAGATGCTACATCCTTAATGTCTGCTAGTAACAATCTCGTTGCCAGTTTGTCTGATACACCAGTTGAAAAGCACATTAGCTTTACTTTGAAAAGGTTATTACCATCGTATATAATAGCATTTACTATTTTTTTATTGCTTGGATTTAAATTTGCAGGCTCTAACATTGATATATCAATGACTAATAATTTGACTTCTAAACTATCAGATATTTTTAACATTTCTTTTATATCTATTTTACCAATAGTTTTTTTGCTATTATTGTTAGCATTGAAAAAGCCAATTATACCTTCAATAATGCTTGGCGTCCTAATTGGCGCATTTATCGGAATTTTTGTGCAAGGGTACTCTGTCGAAGAAGTGTTGATTCACTCTTGGGGTGGTTATAAAATTGAAACTGGCGAGGTTTTTTTAGACACTATCCTAAACAGAGGCGGTATCATAAGCATGCTTGAGCTAATTGTCATGTTTATTTTTGCATTTGGACTAATCGGTTTATTTAATAAAGCAGGTGTAATAGATAAAGTTTTAGAACCTCTTTTCAAGGTAATTGATACTGAATTTAAACTAGTTTGTATGACTGTAATTGTTGCTTTAATTGCAAATACAATCACTGGAGCTATGAATGTTTCTATCGTTACTACTTCAACTGTAATGTTGCCATTGTACACTAAATTAAATGTAACAAAGTTAAAACTATCATCTACTTTGTCGCTCGTGTGTATAATGGGATCACCATTAATTCCATGGAATACAAACGGTATTTTTGCATCTTCAGTTTTTGGAGTTGCAACCTCAGAATACATGTTATTTTCATTTTTAAATCTATTGACGCCGATTGTAATAATTTTACTGGAATTTTTAAACACAAGGCGAAAACCAAAAAATATAGGCAACTGATTCGAAGTTGTTAGGTAGGTATTTATGGAAGCTTTTAAATTAAATCTATTCTTTGATAAAATTAAATCTTATCTTGATAAATTTTATTCAAAAAAATTTATAACAAGCTTGTTTTTTAAAACAGGCCTGTTTTTTGTAATATATTCTTTTGTTTTGATTGTGACAATGGGATTTGTAACCTTTAGTGTAGAATTGTTATTGGGCGGTTTTTTGTTGATTGTTTTGAGTAAAATTAATAATAAGTATTATGATAACAAGATTTACAAAAAAATTTACACAGTTTTCAAGCCACTTTTTTCAATTGGTCTTTCAATATTTATTTTAACGCAATTATTTATAGTAGGATTTTCTTTTCAAAACAATTATGAATATGCAGATTACACTATAGTTTTGGGAGCGGGAATCGAAGGTGAGCGAGTTCTTCCCACTTTGCAGTACAGGCTAGACAGCACTCTTGACTATGTTGAATTCATTGAAAATGAAAGCACAAATACTAAAACCAATTTAAATGAAGATGACAATATTTATGGTTTTTTAGTTATGTCAGGTGGACAAGGGTCAGGCGAATCTATAACAGAAGCAGAAGCCATGAAAAGATATATGATTGATGCGGGAATACCTCAAAATTTCATAATAAAAGAAGAACAATCAACAGACACATATGAAAATCTAAAATTTTCCAAAGAAGTGATTGAAAACCACAGCGGTAAGAGTATAGATGAGTTAAATATCAAAATAGTGTCTAATGGATTTCATCTTTTTAGAGCCTATTTATTATCAAAGGATTTGGGTTATGGAAATGTGACATTTATTTCAGCACCTATAAAACCTATCTTCATACCGTCATATTACATTCGCGAATTTATAGGGGTTTACAAAACTTTGATAATTGACATACTTTTAAAATAGATTTTTCAGGATGAAAAATTAGCTAAATATAAGAAAAGATATTCATTAACTGAATGTCATTAACTGTAAAAATAACAATATACCATAAAAATAGAGGATACCATGAAAAAAATACTAATAATAGAAGATGATATGATAATATCAAAAGTGATTGAAAAGCATCTTTTGACTTGGGGTTTTGATGTGATGGTTTTAAGTGAGTTTAACAATATTTTAGAGTTGTTATCTACATATGAACCTCATTTGATACTCTTAGACATTAATTTACCGTATAAAAACGGATATCATATATGTCAAGAGATAAGAAAAACATCTAAAGTACCGATTATATTTATATCTTCTGTGACTGAAAATATGAGTATAGTCATGGCTATGAATATGGGAGGCGATGATTTTATCGCCAAGCCTTTTGACTTAGATGTACTCACCGCTAAAATTAATGCACTCTTGAGAAGGAGTTATGAATTTTCCGAAAATTCAGCACTATTGACAGTAAATGATGTGCATTTGAATTTGGAAAATGCTACAGTAAAATACAAAGATTCGGAAGTGACGCTTACAAAAAATGAATTTGTGATTTTGAGACTGCTGATGATTGAACATAACAAGATAGTATCAAGGGATGAACTTATGATGAAACTTTGGAACAATGATTCCTTTGTGGATGACAACACTTTGACTGTAAATATTACAAGACTTAGAAAGAAACTTTCGGATGTAGGGCTTTCTTCTTTGATAAATACAAGAAAAAATTTGGGGTATTCGATAAATGATTAGGCATTATTTGTATTCGAGAATTTTTTATATAATTATTTTAATGATTGTGACAATGACCTTTTGTACTGTACTTTATTTGGAAAATGCAGAAATTTCTTCTGTATCATATGCATTTTTACTCAGCTTTATATTTGTTATGATAATAGGGTGGATAGATTTTTTTAATTACCGAAAAAAGTACAAAAACTTAAAATCAATGATTAAGAATTTTCCATTTTTAGATGAAATGAAGATAAGTACATATGACGAGATACAAAACTTGTATGATAAGATTATTTCTTTACAAATAAAGCATATGAAAGATATTTCATTTGCTGTAGAAAATGATAAAAACGAAATGACAGATTTCTACACAATGTGGGTTCATCAGATAAAAACTCCGATTTTTGCACTAAGACTTCTTTTGGATAAAATTCCTGAAAACAGCGAACTCTTATCTGAACTTTCAAAGATAGAAAATTATTCTCAGATGGTGTTAAACTATGCGAAACTTAACAGTGAAAATACAGAATTACATATAGAGTCACATAGTTTAAAAGAGTTGATAAATGAAACTATAAAAGATTTCTCGGGCATATTTATTTCAAAAAAGATAAAATTAAACACAAACATTTCAGATGAAAATATCATAACCGATAAAAAATGGCTTAAATTTGCTCTCAATCAAATTATTTCAAATGCTGTAAAATATACGGACGCAGGCGAAGTGAGCATAGAAACAGTTGAAAATATGATAATTATCTCTGATACAGGCATAGGAATTTCTGCTGAGGATTTGCCTAGAGTTTTTGATAAAGGATTTACAGGTGAGATAGGAAGATTACATAAAAACTCAACAGGACTCGGACTATTTCTTTGCAAAAAATCTCTAAATTTGCTCGGATATGAAATATATATAACTTCAGAAATATCAAAAGGCACAACAGTGAGGATAATAATAAAGCAATGTGACAAAAATGTAAGCTAAATGAAATGTAGTTCTATGGCGCGAATTCTCCTGATGATTTATCATGTATATATAAACAGTGCAAACTGGACTTAAGAAGGAGAAAAAAATGGAGATACTTAATATCAAACATTTGAAAAAAGTGTATACATCTAGAAACAAGGGAAATATTACTGAGGCGCTGAAAGATATAAGTTTTACCGTAAATCAAGGCGAGTTCATATCTATAATGGGCGAGAGTGGATCGGGAAAAACCACACTATTAAATATACTTGCTGCGCTCGATACTAAAACTTCGGGAGAGATACTGATAGAGGGAAAAAACTTGTCGTTTGAAAGTGAAAGCAATCTTGCGAAGTTCAGACGTGAAAAATTAGGATTTGTATTTCAAGAATTCAATCTATTAAACACTTTGACGGTTAGAGAAAATATAATATTGCCTTTAGTATTGTCCAATGTGAAATCTTCGCTTATAGGCGAACAGATCATGGAAGTGTCAAGAAAGTTGAAAATTCAGGATCTTTTGAACAAATATCCCTACGAAATATCGGGCGGACAAAAACAGCGTACCGCAATTGCAAGAGCCATAATCACAAAACCTGTGCTGCTTTTAGCGGATGAACCTACAGGAGCTTTGGATTCAAATTCCACTGAAGTTTTGCTAAATGAGTTCAAAAATATAAATAGTGACAATCAAACTATATTGATGGTGACTCACAGTGTAAAATCTGCTGCCGCTTCAAACAGAGTTCTGTTCATAAAAGATGGTGTGATTTTTCATGAATTATACAAAGGTGATTTGAGCGAAAGAGAGTTTTTTGTAAAAATTTCAGATTCTTTAGCCGTATTGCAGAATGGCGGTGCAAATTATGAATAATAAATTTCTAATAAAATTTGCGATATCAAATTTATCGAAAAGCTCAAAGATGGTCATTCCTTTTGCATTGACTGCAATTTTGACGATAATTATGTTTTACAATGGGATAAACTTGGCGATGAGCGACACTACAGGAGCAGGTATTCTTTCTATAATAATGAGCTTGATAGCATCATTGTTGGGCATCTTTTCGATCGTATTTTTATTCTATACAAACAGCTTTCTCACTAAAAAAAGGAAAAAAGAGTTTGGACTCTACAATGTATTGGGTCTTGAGAAAAAACATATAAGTAAGATCATATTTATTGAAAATATAGTTATTGCTGTTGTGTCTATAACTGTAGGACTGCTTTTAGGCATACTGTTTTCAAGACTTATGGTGTTTTCACTATATAAAATTATCAAGTTTGATTTAATATATCAATTTGAAGTTAATATTTTTGCACTTGTGGCTACATTGGCATTGTTTGTAGCTATATTTGCAATCATATCTATAAGCAATACGATTGTTGTGTACAGAACTAAGACTATAGATATGTTAAAGGCTGATAATACAGGAGAAACTGTACCTAAATCAAGCTTCATTCTCACATTGCTCGGGATAATAACAATATCTGTAGGATATGGGATTGCTCTTAGTATGGAAGATGTGATTTCTGCTATAGGAGAGTTCTTTATAGCTGTAATTCTTGTAGCAGTCGCAACTTTTTGCTTTTTCACCGCAATCAGTATATTGGTGTTGAAAATCTTAAAAAACAATAAAAATTTTTACTACAAGCCTGAAAATTTTATAGCTATATCAGGTCTTTTATACAGAATAAAGAAAAATGCGATGGGATTGACTGTCATTACGGTGCTTTCGACAGGCATAATCATCATGATATCTACTACAGTCTCAATGTATATGGGATTCGATGAAATTTTGTCATATAGATATAGCCATGATATCAAGATAGATGCACGTTCAGAAAGTATTTCAAGTGCTTTGGAAAAGGAAATATCAGAGGATGTAGAAATAAGGTTTACAGGTATTAAGGATTTTAAATCATATCATCATTTCAATTTTTTCTTAGATGAGGATACAGGAGTATTAAGTTTTTATGTAAAAAATGAAGATGGAAACGCGAGTGATTGGAGCAATGATGACTTGATGGGAGACAATGTATCTATGATCGCGATACTATCCCAATCAGGATACAATGCTGTAACGGGCAACAATATATCTTTAAAAGATGATGAAATATTAACCACAGGAATCATAGAGCCTCAACTAAACCTATTGGACAATGTCTATAAAAACAAGATGCAAGATGATGAATTATATCTAAAACTTGATCAATATAGTATATACACTAAAAAAGCAGTTGTGATGAACGATGAAGAATTTGCTAATTTTTACGACAGAAGTAATACTGATACGATAACTCAAAGCTTTTATTTCAACTTAGAAAAAAACAATAATGTGACTCATTCAACCTTGGACGAGTTTGTTGATAAGATTGATGAATCATACTACTCATTGAGTTACACGGTAAAATCCGATAATTATGCAGATTTTTATTCAATATACGGAACTTTATTTTTCTGTGGAATATTTTTAAGTGTATTGTTCATATTTGCAATATTGATGATAATATACTATAAACAAATCATAGAAGGATACGAAGACAAAGAAAATTTTGAGATATTAAAAAAGGTAGGAATGTCAGAAGCTTTAGCAAAGAAAAGCATAAACAGACAAGTCATCATGGTATTTTTATTGCCCGTAATAACCGCAAGCATACATACAGCAGTTGGCTTTAAAGCATTAACATTAATACTAAGGATGCTAAACTTGACAAATGTAACACTATTTTTGACAGTGACAATAGCTACTATAGCAATATTTTTTATGGTATATATACTTATGTATCTGATTACATCAAGAGTGTATGTCAAAATTGTGAAATTTTGATAGCACATATTAAATAGCAAGCAATTGTATAATAGGAACCTGATCCACCAATGCAAGCAAAACTTGCGGTGTGGTCTTGGAACTTGCTTCATGAAATAGCCTTAAACCTTCATTTAAAAATGTTGATTTTTTATGCTATTTGTGTTATAACATACATAAAGTAAACATATAAGCGAGGTACGACATGAAGGTTTGTGTGATAAATGGATCACCTAAAGGAAAATTAAGTACAACTCTATACACAGTTTTGTATTTGCAAAAAAAGTTTAAAAATTTTGAGTTTGAGATATTAAATGTTGGGCAAAAGATAAAGCATTATGAGAAAAATTTTGACGAAGTGAAAAAAAGCGTCGAAAGTGCGGATTTGATTTTGTTTGCATATCCCGTATACACTTTTTTAGCGCCTTCTCAACTTCATAGACTCATCAGGCTTTTAAAAGAAAAAAATTTAAATTTATCAGGTAAATTTGCCACTCAAATAACTACTTCAAAACATTTTTACGATGTGACAGCCCACAATTATATTGAAGAAAATTGCTATGATTTAGGACTTAAATTTATAAAAGGCCTGTCTGCAGACATGGATGATCTATTAAAAAAACATGGACAGGAAAATGCGGTAAAATTTTTTGAATATGTTGAGTTCTGCATTGAAAACAATATTTATGAAAACCCAAAAACCTATAAAAAACCAACAGAAAAATATGTGAGAAAACTGGAAGAAGTTCAAAAGAATGATGATTTTAAAACCATTATTTTGACTGACTGTAGTGATGACAACGAAAATTTGAAAAATATGATCGACGACTTCAAGGCAATTTATCCATATAATACAAAAACCATCAATATATCGAAGTTTTCATTTGCAGGCGGATGTTTAGGCTGTAACAACTGCGTGTTCGACGGTAAATGTATCTATAATGACGGATTTGAAAATCTTTTGCGAAATGAGATTTTGACTGCGGACGCTACGATATATGCATTTGAAATAAAAGATCACTCAATGGGACATCTGTTTAAATGCTTTGATGACAGGCAGTTTTGCAATGGGCACAGATTCATGACTGTTGGTATGCCTGTAGGGTATTTGGTATATGGAAATTATGAGGATGAAGATAATCTGAAATTTTTATTAAACAGTAAAAGCGATGTCGCGCACAACTTTTTGTGCGGAGTGGCAACCGATGCGGATGCTATCAAATCGATGACATCAAAACTTGTTTATTCACTCAAAAATAAATATCATCTGCCACAAACTTTTTATGGTGTAGGGGGACGAAAGATTTTCAGAGATTTAGTCTATGTAATGAGAGGAATAATGAAAGCTGATCATAATTTTTATAAACATAATGGAGTATATGATGATTTGCCTCACAAATCTATGGGCAAAATGATGTTTTTGAAGCTTTATGGCATGACTTTAAACAGTTCAAAAGGCAAGCCAAAGCCAGGATCAAAAATGAACAATGTTGTTATTGAAATGTACAAAAAAGTAGTCGAAAAGGCTGAATGATAGCAATAAATATTACGCAGGTAAAAATTATGGACGATCTTTAGTCGTTCGGTACTTAAAACTAAACTTAGGAGCAAGCCATGAAATCAATATTTGTATCTAGCACATTCAGAGACATGCAAGCCGAACGCGATATGCTTGCCATGAAAGTTATTCCCGAACTCAATGTTTACGCGCAAAACTTCGGAGAAAGCATAAGATTTGTAGATTTGCGCTGGGGAGTTAATACTACAGACTTAGATAGTGATGAAGGAAGCAAAAAGGTGCTTTCTGTTTGCTTTGACGAAATCGATAATACACGTCCGTATATGATTATATTGGTAGGCGAAAGATATGGTTGGATTCCTACGAAGGAATTAATAAAAAATGCTGCAGAAAAAAAGAAACATGAGCTTTATGATTATGAAAAAAGCGTAACAGAACTCGAAATAGAATATGGCGCGCTGGCAGATAAAGGTCAACTTGACCAATGTTTGTTTTATTTTCGTGAAGAGCTTAAAAAAGAAGTTTTACCCAATGATATTCGTGGTACATATATAGAGCAAGATTTAGCAGTTGAAAAAAAGTTAAAGGTGCTAAAAGAAAGAATCAAAGCATCAGGAGCTGTCGTAAAACACTATGCTTGTGAATGGGACGATCAAAAAAACGAGCTTTTTGTACCTGAATCTTTTGCTAAAACAGTAATGCAAGATGTAGCAAGATTGTTTGAAAGAGATTTTGAAAAGTTGATTAACCTCACTTGGCAGCAGCGAGAAGAATTATCCGCAAACTTATTAGCTGAACAAAAAGCAGTACAATTTTCTGCTCGTTATGATATTTTAGACGAATATATCAAAAAAATTAAAGATCAAAACACGAAAATATTTCTATTAAGAGGCGAATCAGGCAGTGGCAAAAGCACAATAATGGCAAAATTAAGTAAAGAAGTTTCCAAAAATGATTCCACCTTCTTTTTTGCAAGCGGAAATTCCGCATATTCACAAAATGCCTTTGATATGCTAAAACAGATTGTTTTCAAACTTGAAACTTTGCTTGGTGCCACAGAGCATTTTGGGACTATAGAGTCAATAGTAGGAGCTAATGCAAATCTAAATGTTGAAAATAACATAGACAAATGGGTAGAAAAATTTGAAGAATTAGCATACTTATATGAAAATTCAAACTCAAAACATCTATACATATTTTGTGATGCGATAGATCAGTTGAGCGATGATGATACTGTGCGTAATTTTTCATGGTTGCCTGCTACTGTTTTTAGCAAGATAACTGTTGTGATTTCAATGCTTGATAATTTTGAATTGCCTATGTTTATGCCTATGCAAAAACAAATCCATACTCAAGTTTTAAGCAGCTTAAAAAGAAACGAGATTCCAAAAGTGATAGATAGCATAGTCAGCGCAAATGGCAAAGAGCTGCCGGATATGATTACTAAGAAACTTTCAGATGTGAAAAACGCGAAAAATCCTTTGTATATAAGTATGGCACTGCAAAGACTTATGATGCTCGATAGCAGTGATTTCTCGCAAATTGCTGCCGGCGGAAACGACATGACTGCGATCAATGCTTACATGCTAAAATTAATAGACGATTTCCCGGTAAATACGGAAGAAATGTCTGCATTTGTCCTAAAAGAAGCTGCTGAACGTATTGACGAAACTTTTTGCAATCATGTGTCTTCGCTTCTTTCGGTTTCACGCAGAGGGCTTCGTGACACCGACTTACAAGTATTATTTTCACAAGATGATTCAAGATTCAGCGCTGTTGATTTATCTTTATTTACAAAGTATATGCAAAATTTTTTCATGCGACGTGATGATGGAAGACTTGATTTTACACATCGCGTGATAAGATTAGGACTGCTGAATAATGTTGATTTTAAAAGGTATAATGCCAAAATTTTAGAACATTTAAAAATGCTACCTGACAATGATGCAGTCAAATCAACAGAGATCGTTTGGCATGCTTATAAAGATGATGACAAAGTATATTTGATAAAATATATAGATGCTATCCAAGCTAAAAATGATGAAATATACCTAAAAAAAGCTGCCTCCGAGCTAAGAGAAATAGCGATTAAAGATGTAGCATGGATGAGTGATTTGATAAAATTTGGTGTCAATAAGACGATAAACCGACAATTTGTATATTTTTTAAACTATTCATTTTTTGAAAATTTCAGTGCTTCGGTTGTCGAATATGAAATTTTATCTTCACTGTACCAAATTTTGATTGATATATTAAGTTCTGAATTTGGCGAATATTCATCATGCAAAGACAAAAAAATCATGTCGATGACTCTTGAACGAATCGGTGACATTTATAAAATTTTAGGTAAATATAAAGAAGCTTTAGAAATTTCAGAGAAAAGCCTTAGAATAAGAAAATCCTTAGCAGATGAAGAAAACAACGATGAGACGAAACTTGATTTAGCTAAAATCAACGATAAAATCGGAGACATATACCAAAATTTTGTAACAGGCAACTTTGAACTTATACACAATTCTTCATCGCTCGCTTCTTATGCAACTAGCTTGAAAATCCGTGAAGCTATGCAAGATAGGCTAAAAACAGTTGAGTTTATGCATAATTTAGCGATAAATCATATGAAAATTGGTGATGTAGATAATAATATGATGGGGCAAGATGATGCGCTCGAATCTTATGACAAGGCACTTCACATCCTAAACTCTTTAAAAGATGAACATAAACCCACAAAAATAGATAATGACATAGCATTATGCTATGATAAAATAGGTAATGCATATAAATATCTCGGAGAAAACAGCAAGGCGCTTGAATTTTTTAGAAAGGGTAATGTGATTTTTGTAGATTTGGCAAATAGACAAAAAACTCTTTTGGCATATAGAAATTTGGCAAAAAGCCATGAACAGATGAGTTTTGCTTATAGAAATCTTGGTGATGCCGACAAGGCGAAAGAGTATTATCAGAACAGTTTAGATATTTTAATTCGCCTAAAAAATGAATTGAACACACCCGAAGCTTATCGTGATCTGTCCGACTGCTACATCACAGCCGGAGATGTTCATAAAAATTTCAATGACATTGAAGAAGCTATGAGACATTTCCGTGAAGGAATTAAGATACGCGAAGAATTAGCTGAAAACCTTGAAACTGGAGAATCGCACAAAGATTTGGACACCAATTATTTTTCAATAGCAAATACATATGAATTTTTAAAAAAATATGATGATGCTCTTAAGCTTTATGAAAAATGTATTATTTTGCGTGAGCGTATTTCGAAAGAGAATATAGATTATGATCAGCAAGGCTTAGCTTTAAGATATAGAAAATCAGGGGATATGCATAAAAAATTAAAAAATTATGATGAGATGATATTGTCACTTGATAAATCTCTTGAAATACATGAAAAATATACTTCAAAGCGAAATAACTATATAGCTTTTTCAGGACTTGTCACAGCTTATAACTTGGTAGGTGGTATTTATAAAGATTTAGAATATCATGATAAATCACTAAAAGTTTATCTAAAAAGCCTTGACTTACAAAAGCGTATTTTAGAAAATCCAAAAAATGCAAAAAATTCCGAACATGACAAACTTGCGTCATTATATAAAGAATTGGCTGACATTTATGAAAAACTAAATGACTACAAAGAAGCCAAAAATTATTATTTAGAATCCATAACTGTTCGCGAACTTTTGGCAAATAGTGAAAATAGTTATGATGCTGACATGGATTTACTGTTAGTATATGATGATTTAGTTGAGATATGCGATGAATTAGATGATCATGAAGACAAGTTGAAGTATTGTCTAAAAGGTGTTGAAATATGCGAAAAACATATCGAAAAAAACAGTTCACAGTCATTAGATGTTGAATTAACATCAATATTGGCGTCGGCTTATGAAACTTTAGGTGATTTCTACAAAAGCGCAGGAGATTTAAGATCTACAAATGATACTATGTTAAAAGAATCAGAACAAAGAACAAAATTAGACGATATGGACGATACCTTAGATTATGACGAAGAATATGAAGAATTAGCAGATCGTTACGAGGAAATAAGTGATGTATATATAGAGCTAAATAATTACGAAGAGGCTTTGATTTATTATAAAAAATACATGAATATATTAAAATCACTACATCATGACGAAGACGATATAGATACAAAAAAAGAGTTGTCAGACGGATATGTCGGGCTTAGCAAATTGCATTTAGCTGTGGGTGATAGTGTAAATTCAGCCAAGGTTTATGAACTACATACGGAGACATTAAAAGAAATAGTCACTTTAAATTCGGTAGTATCTACTTATGACGAATATATTACTGCGCTTGATGAACTTAGCGACATGCACATGAGAAATGGTGACGACGATAAGTCTTTTTCGGCAAAATTAAAGGCTGCTGACTCGTCATACAATGTCGCTATGGCGGTAAAAGAAAAAGATAGATATATAAATACAGCTCAAAGATATAGAAAACTCGGAAAAACATTTTTTAAAAACAAATCGAATGAAAAGGCTGTAAGTTATCTGCAAAGATCTTTAAAAACTTATGAGCTTGCATACGGGCTAGACCGAAGTGTGACTTTGTACGAACAACTCGGAATATGTTACAGATTGTTAGTATCACCTTGCATAGAGTATGGCAATGATGAATGGGCACTTTTATACGCTAAAAAACAATTTGAAATATATGAGTTTTTGTATGACAATCTAAAAACACATGAATACCACAAAGACTTGATCTCAGGGCTTGAATCCTGCATAAAACTCTCTGAAAAATTAAATTCTGATGAAAAAGAGTTTTTTAAGGAAAAACTTGCAAAAATCAAAGGAAAGTAAAACCTATTTCTTCTTGACAAATAAAACCTTCGTGATATACTTGTCCATGTGATAAAATTTGACAAAAATTACGGAGGTATATATCATTTTGAAAAAGCAATTTATAATTTTATTTGTTTTTGTTTCTTTATTACTAAGCGGTTGTGGGAAAACTTCGGTGGAGTTGACTCAGTTTGTAAGTGTAAATTATGCAGGATTGGACACTTATGCGACTGCAAATGTTGATTTTGATTATGGGGCGTTTGAAGATTTGATTATGGTTGAGTTTGAAGATATGAGCGAGATTGAGTTATTGGGAACTATCGTAGAGCTCGAGAGTTCTATTGATGTCAGTATTGACAAAACGGACAAACTATCTAACGGAGACGAAATCACAGTTAATTTATCTTGGGATGAAGATGTTGCAGAAAAATATGATCTTTCTTTTAGTGGCAGCACAGAAAAAGTTACTGTAAATGGCCTTGTAGAAGGAACTGTAGTCGATTTATTTAAGGATATAGTCATAGAATTAGACGGTGTATCACCTGAAGCTAATCTGATTTTAGGAAATTCTTCACAAGATGCATTCTTAAAAAATGTGTCGTATAGATCGGATGTAATAAGAGTTGCAAACGGTGATGAAGTTGTGATTACAGCGATTTATAATACACAAGACGCTCTTGACAACAATTATATAATTGAAGAAACAGAAAAAACTTTTACTATGAGCGGTGCTGACGAATACATAACTGAATATTCACAGTTAGATGAAAACACTATAGAAACATTGTTAAACCAAGCATCTGATGTCCTGACTTCCGAGCTTACAAACGACTATGAGGATATTATTTACCCGAATGAATTTATTTGGCCGAACAGTTTAGTTGACATACAGATATCTTCAAAAGAGCTTGTAAATTCGTATTTCTTTTCATTAAAGGACGGCATTGAAAAAGGTTATAGTGACGTTAATAACAGCATTTTTTTAGTATATGAAATTTCAACTACAGATTCACGTTCTCCTGACGGAAAAACAATATATGCAACAATCTACTGTAGTCAATTCAAGCAAAGAGAAAGCGGTGAAATTTATTTTTCACTTAATGATATAAAATTCAATAATTCTTTTCAGAGCACAAATGACTTATATATAAAAGTTGTTGACAGCAATAAAGCGAAATATGAATTTGAAGAAATTGTATATGAATAGAAATATAATAATTTTTAGATAACAAACAAAAGAGGATTTAGCAGTGATTAGACATCTGCAAAATCCTTTTTTTACTTTATTTGTGTTAAAAATTGATCATAAAAACAGATGTTGGGCGACCTTTTTTAGTTATGATGCTCCTTGCAACATATGAGATATAGCCATTGTCATTCAAGGCGCTTAGCGTTCTGTTTACAGTTCTTAGGCTCACGCCTAATTTTTCCGAAAGTTCTTTTGAGGTAAATCTTTTAGTGTCTGACTGGCGAATTATACAGTCTATTTTATAGATGGTATTGATACTTAAATGAGTGATTTCTGCTATGTCTGTGAGCCTTTTTTCAAAGATTTCCACCTTTGCTACTTTTAGCGAATTGTCGGTGATAGGGCCTAACAATTTGTTGTGGTCAGAACCTGAAGCTATATATGCCACATTTCTGTTTTCAGACATTGCTTTTTTTATAGCTATAGTCGCATTTTTCTTTGATATTTCTGCAGTTTCCCCATATCCTATTCCGATTGAAACCATATGTCTTGTGTTTGCGCTTACGTTGCTTAAAATCTCTATGCTTTTGTAATTATCAGTTTCTACTTCTAAATTTTTATTATTGCAATAAATGATATATTGATTTTGAGATAATTGAAAAGTAGCTCCACTTAATTTTTGCGAGAAAATAGCTATATACTCCATAAGTTTTGAGTTTTCCATGGCTTCGCTTAGTTGTGTATCATTAGATATATAGAAATTATCCTTCTTAGTAAATTCAAGGATTACAGTAGCAGTGGTATTTTGATTTTTCTTCCTGATTTCATCTTTTGCCATTACATTTTTAATCTCATATATATATGTGTCATCATCGGGGGTAATGAGAGTTGTTGGTATGTTTTTTTCTGATAATGAATTATACACAGAAGTTATGCTAGTCACACACAGCTTAGATCTGCCTTCTTCATAATTTCTTATATGTTCGTCCTCTACTTTATGTATGTAATGTTCCGAGTTACTCTGTATGTTTACAAATGACAAATGAAGTTTTTCTGCATTTACTCCTAAAGATACATATGATTTGACGACAGCAGAATAAGATAATGTGTCTACGCTTACACGATAAATATCTGTGTAGCCTTCACATACTGCCTTTAAAAGACTCTTGATAAAATGTGGTGCGCTGAAAGCTATATATCTCACAGGCAAATCAAGATTTAGCCTCGCCGATATAAATTTATACGGATCTATCCCTGTGAAAAGCAACCCATCACAAATTTTCAATATTTTTTCGGTATCTATTACAGCTTTTTTTATATCTTCGTCACTGTCAAACTCTATAGGATAAAGCTCTACATCATCAAAAGTATGCTTTACTGTACGACTTACTGCATGCAGACTGTCTCTATGTCCTATTACTCCTAATTTAAATATCATCTTCGCCTCCACTTTTTGTTGCTGTTCAGACTACAGTTGAGCACGAATCGCGCAGAATAAAAATTTAATTTTCCTGCTCAACTTCGAACTGATTTTTTTGATTTTATTGTGGAAAAATCAACTCTCACATTCGCCTAAAAATCAAATTTTTATACTACTTAGTTGGCTTAAACGGTAGTGTGTACTGTAACATTTTTTTATTATAATATATGGGCGTTTTAAAGTCAATATACAGGCATTGATATTTTTGATATAATGAAATTAATAAAAAAATACTTTTCGGAGGAAATGAAAAAATGGCTAAATATATACCTGAACCATTTAAAATCAAAATGGTAGAACCAATTAAAGTAACTACGAGAGCAGAAAGAGAAGAAATCTTGAAAGCTGCAGATTACAATGTTTTTGGAATTAGAAGTGATGATGTATATTTTGATGGATTGACAGATAGTGGAACTGGAGCTATGAGTGACAAGCAATGGGCTGGCATCATGATTGGTGATGAAAGCTATGCAGGATCTAGATCTTATTTTAGACTTATGGATGCCGTTAAAGATATATTTGGATATCAGTTTGCACAACCAGTACACCAAGGTAGAGCTGCAGAAAAAGTTTTACTTCCTTGTTTATTAAAAGAGGGTCAATACTCTGTTTCAAACATGCACTTTGACACGACTAGAGGCCATGTAGGTCTTTGTGGTGCAATACCTAAAGACATAGTTGTAGATGAAGCTAAAGATACTGTTAACTATGCACCTTTTAAAGGAAACATGGATATTCCTAAGTTAGAAGCTTTTATTCAAGCAGAAGGCACAGAGAAAATCGGTGTTATCATAATGACAGTTACAAACAACTCAGCTGGTGGTCAACCTGTTTCTATGAAAAACATAAGAGAGACTGCAGAAGTTGCTAAAAAATATGGAATTCCATATATTATAGATGCTGCTAGATATGCTGAAAATGCATATTTCATTAAGACTAGAGAAGAAGGATACAAAGATACTCCTATCATAGATATAGTAAGAGAAATGTTCTCGTATGCAGAAGCTTTCACTATGTCAGCTAAAAAAGATGCTATCGTAAACATGGGTGGACTTATTGGAATTAAAAACGACGAAGAACTTTTCATCAAAGTAAAAGGATTTACTGTGCCTTATGAAGGTTTCGTAACTTATGGTGGACTTGCAGGAAGAGATATAGAAGCTTTAGCAATAGGACTATATGAAGGTATCGACTATGACTATCTAAGCTACAGAATAGGCCAAGTTGAATATTTAGGAGAA
This sequence comes from uncultured Clostridia bacterium, assembly GCA_964371035.1. Classification (GTDB taxonomy): domain Bacteria; phylum Bacillota; class Clostridia; order Tissierellales; family Sedimentibacteraceae; genus UBA1535. The sequence continues at coordinate 95,519 of CAYJLG010000002.1, forward strand.
CTTTTAAGAGAAGCAGGAGTACCTTTTCAATATCCTGTAGGTGGACATGCAATATTTGTTGATGCGAAGAAAATATTGCCACATATCCCTTATTATGAATTCCCAGGTCAGGCGCTTGCACTTGAGTTATATTTAGAAGCAGGAGTTAGATCTTGTGATATTGGTTCTTATATGCTTGACGAAGTTGATGGTGTTCAACAAGAATCTGAAATGGAATTTACAAGAATTTGTATTCCAAGAAGAACTTATACTAAAGCACATTTGGATATGGTTGCAGATGCACTTATCAACATTATGAAAAATCCTGAAAAAATCAAAGGTTATAAAATCATTTGGCAGCCAAAAGTACTAAGACATTTTACTGCTAAATTAAGACCTGTAGAATAATAATTTAGGGGCTGCATCAAAACAAAACCTAAAAAATAATTAAAAAATCGAAAAAATGAGGAATTTGCAATAGCAAAACCCCTCATTTTTTTATATAATATAATTAGTCTGCCAAAAAATATCAATTTTTGAATCAACTATTGTAAATAAGTAAGGTAATTTTACAAAAATTGTTTTAAAAAAAGACATTTTTTACGGTTTATCATATTTTTTAATTTATTGATGTTTTTTGAAAAACTCACACAAAGCATCAACATCTTCTTCATTATTGTAAAAATGAAGGGCTACTCTCATTGCGCTTCCATTTGAAACATTTGATCTTATTTTGTTCTTTGCGAGAACTTCATTGTCAAGACCCCATTCCTTTGGAAATGTTAGATATGTAATTCCTGAGCGATTTTTTTCGTCAAAAGGTCCGATGATTTCTACATTGTCAACTTTTTCTATCTCTTTGTACAGATAATCTGTTAAGCTTAGTATATATTCGTGTACATCTTTTTTTCCAAGTTCAAGATATATTTTAATTGATTGTTCCAATCCTCTCAGTCCTAACCAATTTGGATTTCCGCATTCAAATTTATTAGCATTTTCAGATAAATCAAGGACTAAGGTACCATGATTAAATCTAGATTTATTTCCTGCCCAGCCTATAGTTTGAGTTTCAATTTTGTTTAAAACTCTTTCTGAAATATATCCAAACGCAACTCCAAACAATCCACACATCCACTTGTAAGTGCTTGCAACTAAAAAATCTATAGGAGTTTCTTTTACGTCTATGTTAATTGCACCTATGCACTGTGCTGCATCAAGCACTAAATATATTCCTTTTTCTTGGCAAAATTTGCTGATTTCCACGATATCATGTCTAAATCCACTCGAATTTTCTACTAGACAAAGTGCTATTACGGCTGTATTTTCATCGCAGTTATTAAACAAACTTTGTGCTGATACTTGACCGTTTTCAGCTGGTACTATTCTTACATTTTTTTCCCCTACTCTGTTTATCCAATTGTAAGGAGTAGATGGAAATGATAGCCCTGAAGTTACAATATTTGCATTTTCTCTAAGCTCAATTCCGTTTGAAAATATATTAAGCATTTCAGAACAATTTGCGCCAAAAAATATTTCTTTGCTGTTAGCATTAAGCACTTCAGCCACTATCGGTCGCAAATTATCCGTGAATTCCCAATTTTCTCTTACTTGATCAATGTTCATAGCATTTTCAAATCTATTTTCCATAAACGCTGTCATTGCATTTTTACTGTTTTGAGATATCAATCCTGTCGTAGAAGTGTCTAAGTATGCAAATTTTTCAGTAAGATGATATTGCTCTTTTCTTATTTTTTTAAATTTCTCTGTATTCATGAAACCTCCTTGTATGGTGAAAAATTAGACGATTTATATTGTAAAATAAGACGATTAACACAACATAATTTAAATATTGTATCTTAGGTGCTACTTCGTTTTATTTTTCAATCCTGCGATCAAAAGTTCTGTTACCTTTTTTATGTTTTCAAAAGGTGTCGCTAAATTCAATCTGATGTTGGTGTCGTTTTTCATTCCTTCAGGCCAGAACCAATCTCCAAAATCTACAGCTAATTTACAATCATTTTTCACAAATTCTTCTAATTCATCATGATCTACATATGCGCCTAAGTCAAACCACATCAAGTAAGTACCCTCTAATGGAGTCACTTTAACTTTAGGGAATTCTTTAGTCAATTCATCTCTTAAATAACAAAAATTGGAGTATATTTCCTCTAAAACTGCTTCTAACCATTTATGCCCAGTTTTGTAAGCCGCTTCCACTGCTATATATCCAAAATTGTTTCCAGATTTGATACGCAGGTATTTCAAATAATCGTCATAGCAATTTCTAAGTTTCTCATCTTCTATGATTATATATGAATTTTGGCAGCCTGATAAATTGAAAGTTTTACTTCCTGCGGTCATTGATATCAATATTTCGGAGTAATCACCTACTGTAGCGGCAGGTAAATGTTTGTTGCCTGCAAATATTATATCTTGGTGTAATTCATCTGCTAGGATAAGTACATTATGTTTTTTACATATATCAAACATCTTGACAAGTTCTTCTTTTTTCCAAACACGTCCTACTGGGTTGTGAGGCGACGACATTATGTACATCTTAACTTTATTTTCTACTATGTTTTTTTCAAACAATTCAAAATTTACTGTGTATATTCCATCGTTGTTTGTCATAGGACAACACACCAAATTACGATTTGTATCTATGACAGCATCCATAAACGGATAGTATACAGGTGATAGGATTATTACGCTGTCATTTACCTCTGTATGCATTTGGATCATTAAGTGTACAGCAAGTGCAACTCCTGGAGAAAATCTAATCCATTCTTTTTTAACATCATATCCGTGTCGATCTTTTTGCCATTTGATAAAATTTTCATAATATCCATCAGTAGGCATGTAATATCCAAATAAGCCATCCGAAACGTATTTTTGCAGCGCATCTATAACGCCATCTGGAACTTTGAAATCCATATCTGCTACCCAAAGTGGCACTAAATCATCTCTTCCAAATACTTCTTGGATGTTATCCCATTTCCTACTGTTTGTATTTTTTCTATCCGGAACGCAAATGTGCTTAAATTCATCTTTCATAAATACTACCTCACTATATTTTATTTTACATTACAAAAAATATAACATAGTGAAATGAATCATGTCAACATCAAAATTATTATAAACTATATTAATTGAGAATTGTATTTGCATTTGTTACTATTCACAGTCAAAATAGGTATGCCAATGGAAAAAATAATAAAATCTGTCGCCGAGTACTCCAATTGGGAAGTTGTATGTGAGTAGTAACTTGCATTTAACCATCATAGTAATTAGTAGCATAAATATGTATACATTATTATGCAAATTTGTTATAATATTTTGTGAAGAATACATACGTATTAGAAATAAATTCAGTTGTTTTTATTTCAAAATTATATATTAGAAAGCGAGCTAAATTATGGACATTAAAGTAGTTATGTTAGGAACAGGTACACCTAATGCTTGTTATTTTGCTTCGGGACCTTGTGTGGCAGTTTGTGTAAATGAAAAAAGTTATATTGTCGATGTAGGTCCAGGGCTTGTGAGACAGGCGGCAAACGCCTATCATAAAAAGGGAGTCGATGCACTCAAAGTTTCAAATCTAAACAGAGCATTTATCACACATCTACATTCTGATCATACTGTCGGCTTGCCTGATTTGATATTTACGCCTTGGGTGCTTGAAAGAACAGAAAAATTGCAGCTGTTCGGACCTAAAGGACTAATCGATATGGTGAGTAGCCTTGAAAAAGCGTACAGTTTAGATATAGACATGAGAATAAACGGATTTGAGAAAGCGAGTGAAGACGGGTATAAATCTTTGATAACAGAGATAGATACAGATGCTTCCGAAATAGTTTATAGCGATGAATATGTAAATGTCGAAGCGATAAGAAATGACCACGGAGATTTAGATTCTTTCTCATACAAATTTTATATAAAAGATGAGTCAAGAATTAAAACAATACTCGTAAGCGGAGACACGAGACCTACAGAACTCCTAAAAGAAAAGGCTAAAAATATAGATTTATTAGTTTTTGAAACAGAATATACGGCGGGACTTGAATTCAGATTGCCGAAATGGCAAAGATATCATAGAGAAGTCCACACGACAGCAGAGGATTTGGGAATATTTTTAAATGAAACAAAGCCAAAAAAAGCCATCACATATCACAGGATTTATCATATGGATATGGATGATAATTCGACAGATGTAAGAAAAGAAACACTCAGAAGAAGCAATCTAATTTTAGAAGAAATAAGAACTAACTATAATGGTGATGTTATAAACGGCGAAGATTTTGATGTTTTTGAAATTTAAAATCTTTAACATTAAAGTATACAACAAATATAAAAAATCGAAAGGTGAAAAAATTATGAATTATTCAGATGGAAAACAAGCGGTACTTCACATGACAGACAGGATGTCTGTAAGAAATTTCTCAGATAAGAAGATATCTGATGATGATTTAAAACTTATTTTGGATTCGGGACTCAAGGCAGCTTCAGGCGGCAATCTACAGCCATATTCGATAATAATCGAACGTGACAAATCCAAAAATGAAGAACTTTCAAAACTGTGTGGCAATCAGCCTTTCATTAAAAATGCTGATGTAAATTTGATTTTTTTGCTCGACTGGTATAAATACAGTGTATATGCAAAGCAAATGAGGGCGCCTTTTGTTGCTGACAAAGCCTACATGCATTTTTTGATTGCGCTTGAAGATGTGATTTGTACAGCTCAAACTATTGAAACTGCTTCACATATGATGGGCATAGGTTCTTGCTATGTAGGGACTTCAAATAGTGTTGGCAAAGAGCTTGTTGACATGTATGGCATGCCTAAACTTACATATCCCGTCGTTATATTGTCTTTAGGTTATCCTAAAGCTAGTGACAATGTTCCTAAAAGACCCAAAATGCCATATGATATGATGGTTTTTGAGGGTGAATATAAAAAATTTACAGAAGATGAAATATTTGAAGGTTTCTCAGCAAAATATGGCGATGGACGATTAGAGTTATCTAAAAATGAAGACATCAAAAAGAGCACTCTTGAAAACTTAAAATTGTCACTCCTGACAACATATGATGAGAAAACTGCCGATGAGATAGTAAAAAAAGCGGAAGAAGGCGGATTTGTAAATGAAACTCAAAGAAGATTCGGACTTCATTATGCCGCTCATGCGATGGTCGGAAGCGGCAAACGTATATTGGAAATGATGAAAGAACAAGGGTTTGATAATTTATCAATGTAATTATAAAAAATATTTAGGCTGTCAGAAAATATATTACACATAAACATCGATTTGTAATATATTTTCTGACAGCCTATTTTTAATTTCAACAATCAAGCACATACCATCTCAAAAATATAAATAGCATTTCCGTGCTCGACAAAATCACCTACTACTTTATATCCGAAAGATTTGTAGAATTCGACATTTGATTCTTTGTCTATGGGGGGCGTGAGGGTAAACATCTTTGGAGTCGGCTTTAACTATTTAAAATTCTTGCATCATTTTATCCCTTTTTTGTTCATATGTATATATTTTAGTCAAAAAATTGCCAAAAATACAGAATATAAGCATTCATAAATAAACTGTATTTTTTGACAATTTTTGTAAAGCTAAATCTGAAAATGCCAACTATTCATGTATGCTTTCTACCAATCTGTTGAGAAGCAATATGCTTTGTTCAACAGAAGTAGTTTTTTTAGGAGATAAGTTCGACGCAGAAGCTCCCTTCATTATGCCATTAGCATTAAGCGCAGAAACTGCATCTTCTGCCCAGTCGGATACATCATCACTATCATCATACATGCTGATGTCGCCGTCTTCTATCGTAAGAATTGTAGCTCCACCGTTTTCCGCTATATAGAGCATCGCTCGATATAGCATTACCGCTATTTGTTCTCTACTTATTTCTTTTTCAGGTCCGAAGGTATCTTCTGTCATTCCAGTAACGATGCCTGCTGAATAAGCCTTGATTATATCGATATTGTCTGTATCTTTAAATGGATTTTCTTTTATTGATATTTCTTTCCCAGTAGCGATTTCAACTGTATTGACTATACTTTCAGCAAATTGTTCTCTCGTGATATCATCTTTATATTGAGGTAATCCTGTCATGACGATTACAAGGCCTTTTTCTTTTGCCTTGTCAATCTCTTTGTCTGCCCAATTGCTTGGATTTCCTGCATTCTCATCTGGATTTGTCTCAAATATTGTGCCATCTGTCATATGAATCTTTGCTCTAAATAATTCCTTGTTATCAGAGCCTATCCCTATATTTTCCCAGCCATTTTCAGATCCGTTATAATATACATCTTCTAATTCATTACACTGCCAAAATACTTTGTTACCTATTGATTTTACAGTTGAAGGGATGTAGACTTCTTCTATATCTTTGCTTCCGTAAAATGCCATTTCACCTATGGTTTCAACACCTTCAGGTATTGTCACTTTTTCTAATCCTGTCAATCCAAACACTGTATTACCAATTGTTCTGAGTGATTTAGGAAGAGAAAGTGTTTCAAGATCTTCACAGCCATAAAAAGCGCTGATTGCTATTTCTTCTACTCCTTCTTCGATAGTCACAATCTCGAGTTCATCACAGTTGGCGAATGCATCCATAGGTATCTTTTTTATAGTTCCCGGAATAATTACGCTCGTGAGTTCATCGCTTTTTGAAAACAAAGAAGAAGACAAATATTCTACGGTTGTGCCATTTATTTCACTTGGAATATGCGCCTGTGTAATTTCTCCTTGAACTTCTAAAATTATGCCTTTATCCGAATCAAAAAGTATTTGACCTCCCACTATACCATCAACCGCTACCCAGCCCATTTCGCTGTTTGCACCCAATGAGGGAACAAAAGTTTCCCCGTTGCTTTGATGAAGCGTCGCACTCATCAACTCACCGCTGTCAGTTCCTATCTCAATTTCATTCCACATATCCGCTGTTCCGTTGTAGTATACATCGGATAATAGGTGGCATTGCCAAAACACATTATCCCCCATCTCCTCTAAGGTAGAAGGAATATAGACTGCCTTTAATTTCTTGCTTCCATAAAACACGCCGTCTCCCAATTCCTCTACTCCTTCAGGTATCTCGACTTCAACTAACCCTGTCAATCCAAAAGCAGAATTCCCTATGTCTTCAAGGCTGTTTGGAAGAGTCAATGAAGTTAGGCTTTGACAGTTATAAAATGCGCTATACTTGATTTCCTCGACACCCTCTTGGATCACGACTGTTGTAAGATTAGGGCAATGCGCAAATGAGCCGGGTTCTACTGACTCTACAGTACCGGGAATTACTACGCTTACGATATTTTCATTCTTGTAAAAAATTGATGAATTTAAATATTTTACTTCAACACCTTCAATTCTTTCCGGAAAATGTGCTTTTGTAACGCTGTTTTCCACATCTTTTACTTTCCCTGTTTCGGAGTCAAAAAGTATTTGACCACCTTCGATTCCGACTACACTTATCCACTGTGCAGTCTCTGTTTTTAGTTCTTCTTTTTTTTCATCCTCGTCCTTTTCTTCGGCATATGCAACAGATGTAGTTAAAGAAATCATCAGCAACAATGCTATTAAAATTGATAGTTTTTTCATTTGTTTCCTCCTAATTTTATTTGCAAAATCAACGCTACATGCTTTTATTTTTAAATTAAGTAGCGATTCTTAAAAAAATTATTTTAAAAATGTATTTATCTTCTATGATTTTTCCTCTCTAGCTTTCTACTCTTTTTAAACTCATACATTTTACTATCTGCATTAGAAATAATTTCTTCTGCTGTCAAAGAGTTTTGTGCATCTACAAATATTATTCCATAGCTTATAGAAGTGCTGTATTCTTTATTGTATTTTTTTGAAATTTCACTAATTCGTTGGAACGCTCTAACAGTTTTTTCTGTAAATATATAATGATTTTCGCCTTCACCAACTATTAAGAATTCGTCTCCACCTTCTCTTGAAATAATTTCATCTGAAAAAATTTCACTTAAGACAAATGCAACTGATTGTATATAAAAATCACCTTCCGCGTGGCCATACACATCATTTACCATTTTTAATCCATCCATATCTACAAATATTACATGACATGGAGTTTTAGATTTAATAAAATCCTCAAGTACATCTCGAGCTATTTGTCTGTTTTTCAATCCTGTAGCCTTATCGATAGTAGAAATCGACTCTAACATTTCAACTTCTTTTTTTTCAAAGCTGACATTTTGTTTTAAAGTTTCATATCTAATCACATGCAATTCTAATCTTGAAAAAATGAATGAATATGACATTGCCATTAAATAACTAATCGAACTTACAAGTCCAATAATTAAATATAATAATATTAAACCTGTATCTTGTGTATTTGTGCCCATAAACTGCAACATTACAACTAAAAATAGATAAACCATTCCCATTATCGCGACTGCAAATCCCAGATTTTTTTTATTGCTTAGCATCATATCCAAGTATTGTTTTTTCAGAAATTTTCTAGTAGTAGAAATATATGGTGCTGCTATCAAGAAAGGTAAAATATTTGCCCAAAACTTCAACGTCTCAGAGTTATAAACTTCTTCAATTCTCATCTTAAAAAGCACTGCAAATAATGAAAAGAATATTATTCGTCGCGAAAATAAGTTTAATGAGAAAGCGAGCATTCCAAAGAGTGCTACTAATACTCTACGTTTACTCATATAATAAAATGTAGCTAGATAAACTATTCCATATCCTATCATCAGTAAAAATTCTGAATGCACAGTTGTTTTATCGTAAAAAAAGAAAATACATAATGAATTTAAAATAGTTGTCGCTATAACTATCTTTTTTAAATTTCGTTTATTATCAAAAACTAATGCAGCATAATTTAAAACGACTAAGTGATAAACTATAAATGCTAGTATTACAGCTAATGTTTTCATATATCACCTCTTGATTGGTTCAATTCGGCATAAAATATATCTTTTTTCAATCTCATTCTTTCATCTGCTTCATCTAAAATTTCTCGTACGCTTTTGTCATTAGTTGATGCATCAACAAAAAAGCTTCCAATACAAACTGAAATAGGAAATTCACTACCTTTTTCACTTTCTTTCACAAGTGTTTGAATCCTTTCTTCAATGGAATCGATAGCAAAATTGTCTTTGTTTACTAAAATTATTACAATTTCATCTCCGCCTACTCTAGCTATTAAATCTTCGTCTCTTATCGCACTTTTAACTGAATTCACAACGCTTAAAACAAGTTTGTCTCCAGCCTTATGCCCAAACTTGTCATTAACATATTTCAACCTATTAATATCTATAAACATTAATCCAAAATCAGCCAATTTTTCTTCATTTAATTTTATTAATACATCAAGTATATACGCCTTATTATAAAGTCCTGTTAGTACATCGCGTTTTATTTTTTCAGAGATTTCATTTTTTAAATTTAGAGTTTGCATATAAATCGACTCTACTTCATCACTTTGTCTTTTATACATAGTCATATTTACAAAATTAATGGTGTATAAAAAGTTAAAATAAAACAACACCATCCATATCACAAAAACGAATATGGCTATATAAAGCTGTTCAATATAATTATATTCATTTATTGTGACTGCAGTTTGTACTGTGTAAACTATTATTGCAATAAACGCATAAAGAGATACTAATATCGAATATTTTTTTGATTCTGAAATACGAATAAGTATTTTAAGTGGAAATGCTTTTTTAAATATAACAAGAATCAATGAAAGTAAAATATTTAACTGAATAATAAATTTTGCATTTAGAACAGGATCCTCAAAGACGGAGATTGGTGCAGAACCTACGATTTTACTGAGCACAACGCCAAATAATGCGTGTATTGTTGTAATATGAAATGAGGCTACAGATGAGCCAAAAATCACTTGACTGATCGAAGTGTTTGAGAACATCTTGAATTCTATGCTTAGCACTAACAAGACCGCTAGATAAAACAAGTAAAATGGTAAATTCAAAGATTGAAGCATGAAAAATAAAACTATGTTAATAGTAATTAAAACTAGATAAAATAGTTTGTTTTTAGTTGAATTATTCAAAATTTTAGAAGAGAATTCAAACAGTAGAACATTGTAAATAACAAAAGTCAGTACTGAGAGAAACGTTAAAAATTGTAAATTTTCCACAAAATTTCCTATTGAACCTTTCTTATTAATTTAAATATTTATTGTTAATATTATAACATAATTTTAGTGATAATGCCATAAAAACTTATTATTTAAATCTATATAATTTTCTTTTCAAAAACATAGATTGAATTTCCAAATTCTACAAAATCACCAACTACTTCATACCCAAAAGATTTGTAAAATTCAACATTAGATTCTTTGTCAATAGGTGTTGTCAATGTAAAAATTTGCGCATTTATTGCATTATGGCAAAAGTCCATCATCTGTCTTCCAAAGCCTTTTCCTTGTAGTTCTGGCAATGTGACAAGCCCTTTTATCTCATAAACACCCTCTCTGTCGTCAGGCATAATAGAAACTGAAGTCACTGCAACGTCATCTAGATATCCTATATACGTATGCCCGAAATTTATCATTTCTAAGGTTTTTTCATGTGGCCTGTTATAACTTGGAACTTCGTACCCATAGTTATCCACGTCCGCTTGGAATGATTGGTTCAATAATTTTGTTATCAATTCTACATCTTTTGGTATTGCTCTTATTATCAATAATTTTTGCATTTTTTCCTACCTTTTATTTTTATGCACGTATTAAATATACAGTTATTTGTATTATTTCAACAAGTATATCTCTAGTATACATTAAGTTTGTAACGCTAACAAGTCTTTTTTCAGCTTGTATTATATAAATATTTTGATTACCGTTACTATATTTTTATAATTATGATATTTAATATTGTTTTATTCGACTATTATTGATAGAATAGTATTATTAAGCATAGATTGTTAACAAAAATTTTAGAGATGTCTATAAATCTTTTTTAAGGAGATAGTTATGAATTTTACTGTAAGATACGTTAATTATAATGATATGCAAGAATGTGACAGAGTAGAAAGAGAAACTATGGGCAATTATGCGTATACTACCGATGCGTGGAATTATTTTCATACTGTAAAAGGCGGTTTTATATGTATATACGACGAGGATTTAATGATTTCTATTGGCAAGTTTTCTGTTTTGCACGATGGCAGCGGATGGTTAGAAACACTTAGAGTAGTACCTACGTATCAAGGAAAAGGTGCGGGAAAGCTTATTTATGATGAATACCTTAAACTTGCTGATAATTTTAATTGCCAATCTATTGCAATGTTTACTGGTGTCAAAAATGTCACTAGTGCAGGATTGGCTAGAAGGTATGGACTCGAAACAGCTTCTCACCATAGAGGATACCATCTAGATGAACTGTCGAATTCAAAGATTTCCTCACTTAACGAACATTCTATATTTAAGCATGATTTCAAGCATGTTAACCATCTTAAAGCTCTAGAACTTATATTGCCACTAAAAGAAAAATATAATAACTATTTTACATCAAATAGAACTTTTTATAGGATTAATCATGAAAATATATGTGGCTTTGCTGATGAAGGTAAAATTTTTCATGATGAAAAAAGCTGTTCAACGATTGTATGTGGAGCTAGGTTTCAATTTGGAACTACACTGCATATACCTATGATGATCGGAAATTATGATAAATGTATAGATTTTGCAATTAATTATGCATTAGCACAGGGAATCAATAGATTATCATGTACTTTTTCATTAGAAAACAAGGAATTAGAAGAAGCTTTACAAAATAGAAATTTCATCTCTGAAACTGAAGATTTAATTACTATGGAACGAGTTTTTTAGAGAGCGTGTCAATTTTTTGTTTAGAACATAAAAGTGAGTATAACAGCACTATTTGTTGAAAATACTCACTTTTTTTATGAAAAAATATTGTTAAATAAATTTTTAATCTAAATACGGTCTCGAAACTACATAGTGATCTATTTTTTCCATTGACGAAAGTGAAAATTTTACTGGTGATTTGAAAATAGGGCCATCATATACAAAAGTATGATATTCGCCGTTTTCGCCACAAGGGTCTGCGCCATGTTTTTCTATTTCCGATACCACTTCAAGTGTAAGTTCTTTTCCTAAGAATTCTGCAGGCAACATCTTTGTATTTACAACTATTATTATCGCCTTAAATCCCTTGTTGATAAATTCTTTGACTACAGCTAATCTGTTTTGCTGCCAAAGTGGGAATTCAGCCTTTAAACCCAAAGGTCTACATCTATCTTCACACCAATCTCTGTGAGATTGAATATCTATATCGCCAAAAACACAAGTATCTATATTATCATTTTTAATGAATTTTTTCAGTGCAGATTCAAAGTCACTAGAATAATCGTCTCCGCCTTTTGTTCTTATAATCTCTAGTGGGATTTCAACATTTTTTGCGACTGATAACAATAGGTCATTGGGAATACCATGAAACCAACTTGTATTTTCTTCTCGTGATGTATTCATTAATGCCACAGGTTCAGATCCTGATTCTATAGCCTTTGCTAAAGACAAGATACTATCCTTGCCTCCACTAAACGATACGACAAATTTAGTCTTCACCTTTTATTATCCTCCATATTTTTTCAAATTCTATATGCTTTAATAACTCATTAGCAAGTTTATCTAACTCTTCCTCTCGAAACGTATTGTAATCAACGTTTTTTAAAGTATTTTCAATGATCTCTTTTGTTTTCATAATACCGTCATCTGTCAAATCGTCTTCATCTTCTAACGTAATACTTAAATGAGGCAAGACACCTAGGCACTCTACGCCTGTTTTATCTAACAGTATTTCTTTTCCATCTTCAAAATATTCGGCTTTCCCTTTTAATTTATTCACTATACTACCTTTAACTAGCTTTCTCTCTTCATCATTAAAAAGCATTATAGTTCCATAAATAGAAGCAAATACGCCTCCTCTCGATATGTCTCCAACTATGATTACTGGACAATTTGCTGCGGTAGCAAACCCCATATTTGCAACATCATCTTTTATTAAATTAAGTTCACATGGACTGCCTGAACCTTCTGCTACTACTACTTCATATGCTGAAAGTAATTCGTTGTAACAATCTAAGACTGTCGATTTTAGTTCTTTTTTTCTATTGTTATAGCCTGAAGAAAGATAACTTCCCCATGATTCTCCCTTTACAATAACTTCACATCCTCCGTCTTTTAAAGGCTTTAACAAGATTGGATTCATCCGCTCGTCTGGTTTAATCTTACAAGCGATAGCTTGCATTACTTGTGAAGTAGCAATAATTTTATTATTCTCAAGAGTTGTACTATTACTAGTCATATTTTGTGCCTTGAAAGGTGCTACTTTTATACCTTTATTTGCCAATACTCTACACAACGCCATAGTTAGTGTAGATTTGCCTACTCCCGATGCCGTTCCTTGAAACATTATAGAACCCATATCTATCTCCTTTTTACAAATCGAATATAGAAATTTTATTATTTATCTATTTTTGATGCTTGTAATGATACCTTTTTCGTACCATTTGCAACTATTAAAGTTCCTACTTCTTTAAACCCGAATTTTTCATGGAATTTTAGCGACCCAGGGTTTGGTGGTTCAATATCTATTTCGGCAGTAACGTGAGATATATCAAGTTTTTTTCCATGTTCAAATGCTGCATTGTACAACAATTCTCCAATTTTCATGCCTTGATACTTAGGTGAAACTACAATTCTATCTATGTATAAAAATTTTTCATAATTTTCACAAAACCATACATAGTTAGGGCTTTTGTACCCTTTACCTTCTCTAAATGCAAGTAAAAAACCTATTGTCTTTCCCTCCTCCTCTACTACATAAAACAATTCACTATCTCCTGCTAATTTTTTTAGCAATTCTTCATCAAGGTGCGAAAGATAATGTACTAATTCCTCGTTTAGATCTAATATATCATTAAAATTAGATTCGCTTCCATTTTTTATCAAATATTTTTTATTATGCATATAATTCTCCATATTTTCTATTAAAATTTAACTCAATAATAATATTATAAATCATTGACAATTTTATCGCAAGAAGTATTTATTTTATTGATATTCAAGTATATAACGCTCGTAAAGCCACATATTCGCATGATACTACACCGTTAGTTTATTTTTACTAGAACTTTAATTACAATTATAGTATTATTTATATAATTGAAACTTTTTATACATTTTAAGTGTATATATAAGTGAACAGACATTATGCATAAAACATGTTAAGACTTTAGGAAGGAGTTTAATTCCATATGATTGATAAGCGAATACAAAGTGTATTAAAAAATATTAGGAATGACGATGATAAGGCACTCCAGTTGCTGATGGATATATATATTCCATATGTACTTAAAATTGTTACATCTCTTAGTGGAAAATTGTTGAGTAAAGAAGATGTCGAAGAAGTGATTTCAGATGTTTTTTACGCGATTTGGAAAAATAGGGATACTATAAGAACAGATTCTGATATTACTCCTTTTATAGCCCAAATCACTAGAAATAAAACTAAGAATAAATTGCGACAAGCTTCGAAATTGTCTATTATAAGCGAAACTGAACTTGAAATACTCGCAGATGAAGTTGATATCACAAACGAACTTTCAAGCAAAGAAAATATAGATTTTATACAATCCGCCATAAACAATTTCGACAGTCCCGAAAAAGAAATATTGTATGGATTCTACTTTTACGAATTTAAGCTGGCAGAGCTTGCAAGCAGACTAAATTTACCGCTTTCAACTATAAAATCAAAATTATATCGATCACGAGAAAAATTAAAACAAAAATTGATGGAAGGATGCAGATTATGAAAAATTTATTTAATAGCATGAATGATGAAAATATTTTAATGAAAAATGATAGTATCAACATTGATATAGACAAAATAAAAAAAATGACGATGGATAAAGTTAATGCAGATAAAAAAATCAAACATATCTCATTTAGAAAAACTTTAGCGTTAGTTGCTAGTTTTATGCTAATTCTTAGTGGGCTTACTGTTTTGGCAAATCCTTCTTTAAGGAATTATTTTAGTGAAATTCTTGGTTTTTCACCTGATGATGTATTGCTTGTTGGGGAAGTTTACAACACAGAAGATTACTCCTTAACGATTGAAAGCATGCTTTATGACGGAACGAACTGCTCTATCGCTTATTCAATAAGCGGAATTTCTGAAAAAGGAAAAAATGCCGTTGCAAATTATGATATGAAACTTGAATCTTACGAAGAAGATGTAAATTATGATATAGATCACTTAATAGTCCCGCTGGAATTAAGCTATTATGCAACAATAGATAGAAATAATAGTGACTTTTATTACAGCGTTGATAATTCAGAAAACAAATTGATTTTTGAACTTAATTTTATCAATCCAATGCAAGATGATTATGCATATATTCAATCTGAAAACAGAGCTATAATGTTGTCTGTGTTAAATCTAGACGGTGACTATTTCTACGACGATGGCCTACATTCTTCGGTACAAGCTTATAACCTCAGTAGAATTGATGAACTTACACTCAATTTTTATGGCACAGAAAATAATGTAAAGATACCATTAACAAAAACTATCGAATCTACCCAAAAGAAAATTTCGGTAGAGGCGACTGACGAACACCCTGTAGAATACACTTCTATAACCTATTCAGATTTTGGGTTTACATTGACAGGAAAAATGGAAGATCCTAATTACTCCTACGAAAATAACACTATTGATATTGTTTATCTACATCGCTCTTTTAATTTAGTTACATCTTATTATGATAATCCAATTTCACCACTTAATCCGCCTAAAGGAGGTGTTCCATCCTCTAAGGTGCTTGACTATGAAGGCAAAAAAATGATTGATTATTCATATATGAACGATTTTTCAAATGTTCGTGAAAACAGCTTATACCGCGAGGGGATAAACTTCCTGTCAGACGATTATATGCAATATCACGATGGCGAGAATTTTATTGTCGAAAGTAACTTTAGGTTTGAACAATCTTTTGATTGGAGTGAAGTAGAAGCTATAATTATAAACGGAACGAGAATTGATCTTTAATTGGTTTATTTTAAAATGAAATTAATTTAGTATAGTAGATAAATAGTAGCGGGCATTAGCCCGCTACTATTTTTCCATCGCCCCCATACTAAAAATACTTATATAAATATATAGCAACCTCACCGTTTTGGGGTGTATTTTTGTATACTGATCTATCGAATCCTCCGATTTCAAATCCATATTTCAAATAAAACAGAAAAGCTATAGCATTTGTATTTTGGACTTCTAAAGAAATTCCTTTGTATCTGCTCGTCGCATAATCTACAACATAATCCATTAACATCTCAGCACATTTTTTTTCGCGGTAATCTGAATGAACATCAAAATCTTCAATGTACAAAGTGCTGTTAAACTTGCTTTCTGCAATTACATGAGCTACATACCTGCCATTTTCCGTACAAATAAACCCAAAACGATTTTCACTTAATTCGGATATATCATTAGGCTTAGAAGTCGGAAAAGAAAAACCTTTTTCGGATTCTAAATAATTAACTGTATATTTAAATACATTATCAACAAAGCTCAGTTCAACATTTCCTATTATATTTAAATTCATAGTTTTAGGAATTAAATCCAAATTGTCTTTTGTAATGAGCGATATTATCATACTGTCATACCTCTTTATTCAAAGTAAGATTTAAGCGTAATTTTCAATGCAATTGAATATTCAAAAGTTGAATTTGTCAATAACTAAAACTTCCCACATTTCGGCGTGGGAAGTTTTGAATAATAAATTATCATAATAAGTTGTTACTGCTTTAAAAATATAATAATATATTTCTTATTTACAAGCAAGCTTCTATAGATTTTTCCATCACTGCTATGTCATCCACAGGCTCAAATCTTTCTACTACATTGCCTGATTTGTCAACTAAAAATTTTGTGAAATTCCATTTTATATCGTCGTTTGAAGCATAGTTGGGATCTGCTTTTGCAAACATTTCTTTTAATCTTTCATTGAGAGGGTGATTTTCGTTATTAAATCCTTTGAATCCCTGCTGAGATTTTAAATATTTAAATAACTCTGTCTGATTTTCACCGTTCACATCGATTTTAGCATACAATTCATATGGAGTATCAAAATTTATAGCGCAAAACGAAGCTATTTCAGAATCTGTGCCTTTTGCTTGCTCACCAAATTGATTGCAAGGAAAATCTAAGATTACCAATCCTTGTTCTGAATATTTTTTATGTAAATCGCGAAGTTCGTTGTATTGTGAAGTGAAACCACAATGAGTGGCTGAATTGACTATTAACATCACTTTTTCTTTAAAATCACTCAAAGTTTGCTTGTTGCCATCGGGCTTTAGTATTTCGATATCATAAATATTCATATGTTCCTCCTAAAAATAGTTTGTATATTTATAATAACATTGGATAAAAAATTAGTCAAGTTAAGATTAGATAAACCTGTATTTTTATTCTAATATCATGCTGAAAGTTAAGAAAACACTTTGTAGTTTCCGACCTCTTGTCATATATGAAAAAATCTGCTATACTGTGCATACAGCAAACAAGAAACAAAACTAAGGAGATTAAAAATTATGAAAATTAAATTTAAACTTTTAACAAAAGCAGTGGTGATGTTGATTTCTATCATGCTTTTGTTCACGGCCTGTGATACGAGTGACGGCGGAGCGTCTGATGATACACCCGCAAACAATACTGTTTCTGACAACGATGATGCAGAAGATAATAATGAAATAGATACAGACGACGAAAACAATGACACAAATAATGATGACGACCCAGACAATCCAAATAGTGATGATGATACAGATAGCCCGAATAATGATGATGACCTGATAGACGAGGATGACATTGTCGTCGAAGAACCCGATATGTTTGAAGGGTATTGGATTCACACTTATGATAAAGCGGCGCTTATTTTAGATGGATATGGAAGCTATATGACATGGGATGATATGTCGTCGGTTACAAACGGTGAATACAAGGTTGAGGGAGATACTTTGTATTTCTTGGGAGATCACGCAGACACATGGATAAAAGCTCATATAACCGATGATACAGGCAGAGCTAAAGGCGGATTGATTGTAGATGGATATCCTTGGGGTGGATGGTTTGAACGAGAGGTGCCTATTTATGAAGCTCAAAATCTTGTTTATTTAAGTGACGATGAATTGGTGGGCGAGTGGACATATCTTGATGATGGCTATACTTGTAACATTTATGATGATGGAACTTTTACGCTCGATGAGCATGATGGTTACTATACAGGTACATATTATTATGATGGCGAAGAACTTTCATTGACTACAGATGATGATGAATATTTCTATGGATATTTTGGAGAAATTAACGATGTAGCAGTATTGTATATATACGGATATGTCGGACATTATTCAAATGTAGCTAATGTGAAAGGACCTGACACTACTACCCACTATAGTGGAATTTATGGCGAATGGTATGAAGACGTATCAGGAATCACATTGTCTTTATTCGATAATGGTGCTTATCGCATAAAGCCTGAAGGAGCAGTCGAAGGTATACCGAGTGAAGGAGATTTGGTCTATGACTATATAGACATGATAATGTATGAACTTGGTGCAACCCTTACATTAGACGACACAACTGAAAGAGTAGGAACAATATCTTTATTTATAGATGGCGAACATGATGGAAAAATAACTATAAGAGATACAGAGCTTTACTTTTCCAAAATAGGGCAAACGCCTGAAGGCGATCCACCTTCAATCGTTCCTGATGACGGTTCGGCATTTAGCAACTTAGAAATTCCTATATTGATTGAAGACGATGGAAAGAGATACACTGTTGATAACGGAGCAGCAACTTTTTCACGCGACGAAGATTTCTATGAGAACGCATTTGCGGACTATACGGTTGAAGTTTTGAGCGATGAAAGCGATGGGACTTTGAGAACAGTAGCTTTAGAAGTTTCTGCATATATTCCTGCTTGGTCTGTGGGGTGGTATGCTCCGACTGATTTGAATTTTAGCTTTTTCTTCGACTTCTTTGATTATCAATATGGGTATGTATTGCCGACTACAAGCGCATATATAGACGATTCTGTTTATACATTCGACATGCCAAACTATGATGGTGTAGAAATTTCATTGATCCAGGAGCAAGATATGCAAATTGAGGATAAAGCCGAAGAGGCTGCAGACCGAATAACACAGAAACTTTACGTTACTGTGACTATGCCTGCCGACTATAAAAATTTGGTACTCGGATTTATGCCTCTGCCAAGCACACAAGATGCATTTGACAATTTAATGTCAAGCTATGATAATTTCCAATTAGGTACTTCATTTGAAGATCTTGGATACAACTTGCACGGCGCAATGTATTATAGATTTGATTGATTGAGTTGAACTATTTTCCTTGATATACTTTAATAAGTAGATACGTCATTTAATTTTATAATGCCATCCTTATGTTAGATTTAATGTCGAACATGAGGATGGCATTATATTTTTTTCACTATTTTATAGTTTTACCGTTAATAATAACGCTAATTTATCTATTTGTTTTCACTTTTCAAAAATTTTGTGTTAAATAAATTGACTTTATGATACAATATTTTTCAGTATAATTTTCAAACACAATTTTAAAAACAGGAGCATACATGAATAAAATTTTGATAGTGGAAGATGATATTTCTCTTTGTGAAGGCATATCTGTTGCGCTGAAATCTCAAAACAACATATTTTTCAAGGCACATAACATAAGAAATTCAAATAAAATATTGCTAAAAGAATCTATAGATTTAATCATATTGGATGTGAATTTGCCTGATGGCAACGGATTTGAATTGCTTAAAAAAATCCGAAAAACAAGCAATGTCAAAATCATTATGCTGACAGCCAATGACTTAGAAAATGATATTGTAAAAGGTCTCGAAAATGGCGCAGATGATTATATAACCAAGCCTTTTAGCCTCAACGTTTTGCGTGCAAGAGTTAATTCACAACTTCGCGTAAATGCTATTACCGATTTGTTTGTGCAAGGCGATTTTAACTTTAATTTCAACAAGCTCGAGTTTTATTGTAAAGGCAAAAAAACAGAACTTTCTAAAGCAGAATATAAGCTATTAAAATTTTTAACCGACAATAAAGGCATAACTTTAGAACGTGAAAAATTAGTTGATAGGATTTGGACTGATGGTCTCGAATATGTTGAAGAAAATGCACTTTCTGTAACTGTAAAAAGATTAAGGGACAAATTAGGCCATGACGCACCAATAAAAACAGTCTATGGCATAGGCTATAGATGGGAATAATTTAATACCTACAAACTGCACTCGAAAGGAAAATGCATCATGATTTTTATCAATAAAACTCTTGACAGACTGCATGCTATGCTTGATAAGGCGATAGCGGGCGAAAGCATAGAAACAATATTTGACGAAAGCAAAGTATCTTCAATCGAAAGTAAATTGCACAAATATTTGCTTGCTACAGGCAAACACAAAGAACAACTTACTGAGCAAAAATTAAAACTTGACACTTTGATTTCTGATATAAGTCACCAAACTAAAACTCCACTTTCAAATATTTCTTTGTATAGTGAACTTTTAGCTGAATGTGAAAACGAAGACGATAGGCAAAAATACAGCGAATTACTCATGAGTCAATCAGAAAAATTAAATTTCCTCATAACTTCACTCGTCAAAGCTTCGAGACTTGAAAATGGTATAATTACATTGACTCCTAAAAATCAAAACATAGATTTATTACTAAGCAGAATTGCCAAAACTTTTCCAAAAGTAGAAATAACTATGAGTGAAAGTGCTGCTATTTATGACTTAAAATGGACTACAGAAGCTATTTTAAATATAATTGACAACGCCTACAAATACGGTGCAAACAAAGTTTGGATATCTGTGAGTGTCTACCAAATGTTTCTGAAAATAGATATTAAAGATAATGGCATAGGAATTAAAGAGGAAGAAATCCCTAAAATATTTGCAAGATTTTACAGAGGGGTTAACTCAGAAAACATAGACGGTGTCGGGATTGGGCTATATCTTTCAAGAGAAATAATTACAAAACAAAACGGATACATCAAAGTATCATCAAAAATAGGTGAAGGTTCATTATTTTCCGTATTTTTACCTATTTAGAGCTTGCTGAAAAGTACTGTTAACGGTTAAATTGAGAAGCAAGGGAAAAATTTTATAATAATATTATTCTTGACAGATTCTAGAAAGAATTGACTGTTAAAATCTGTATTGTGAAATATAATACAGATTTTTTAATGGAGGAAATTTATGAAAATACTTGAAACGAAAGATTTGAAAAAGGTTTATGGAAAAGGAGAAACAGTTGTTTTTGCGCTTGATGGAGTTGATTTTTCGGTGGAAAACGGCGAATTTGTTTCTATAGTCGGCACATCAGGGAGTGGCAAATCTACACTTTTACACATGTTAGGAGGTTTAGACAGACCGACTAGCGGAAATGTAATAGTTGATGGAAAAGACATTTTCGCACTAAAAGATGAAGAACTCACTATTTTTCGTAGGAGAAAGATAGGTTTTGTGTTTCAAAGCTATAATTTAGTGCCTGTTTTGAATGTTTACGAAAATATTGTGTTGCCGATAGAGCTCGACGGAAATAAGGTTGACAAAAGCTATATCGACAGCGTCGTTAAAACTTTAGGACTCGAAACTAAGCTTAACAACTTGCCTAATAATCTGTCTGGCGGACAACAACAAAGAGTTGCAATAGCAAGAGCCTTAGCTTCTAAACCTGCTATTATACTAGCTGACGAACCGACTGGAAATTTAGATAGCAAGACTTCACAAGATGTATTGTCTTTGTTGAAAGTGACAAGCGAAAAATTCAAACAAACAATAGTCATGATTACCCATAACGAAGAAGCCGCGCAGCTTGCAGATAGAATCATACGCATTGAAGACGGGCAGATTGTAGGTGATAAGAATGTATAATGTGAACAATAAAAAGACTATCAGAAACTTAGCTCTTAAGAGTTTTAAAGCGAGCAAGGTAAGAAATATTGTAGCAATTTTAGCCATTGCACTCACAGCGTTTATGTTTACGACTGTGGCAACAATTGGACTTAGTGTCGTAGACAGCATGGAACTCCAAACGATGCGAATGATAGGTACATCATCTCATGCCGGATATAAAAATCTAAGTGCTTCTGAGTATGAAATGCTTACAAATGATGCAGAAATCGTAGACATCGGCAAACGAGTAATCGTAGGTGTTGCTGAAAACGAAGAACTCAAAAAATTCAGCACAGAAATAGGATATGCTGATGATTTTTATGCTGAATCGGGATTTTCAAATCCTTCTATAGGTCGTATGCCTGTAAGTGGCAATGAAATAATGACTTCAAGCACTATCATAGAAGAACTTGGAAAACTAGCTGAAATTGGAACAAATATTGAACTTGTTTTCAGAGCTAATGGAGAAACTTTTAAAGATACATTTGAAGTAGTGGGACTCTATGAAGCAGATCCTGCCCTACCTGTACACATGGCATTTGTATCAGAAGAATATCAAGAAAAAGTAGCACCTGCGTGGCAAACTCCTCTTGCTTCTAACAAAAATTTAATATATCAAACTGATTATTCATATGCAGCGGGCATGGTACAAGCAATTTTCAATTTTGCATCTTCATTTGATATTGAAAGTCAATTAGATGAGTTGACAGAGCGCTTAGGGTTTGATACAAATTATGTAGATCCCGGTGTAAATTGGGGATATTCAGGCGCAGAGATTGATTTCACAAGCGTTTTAATCGTGGTCTTATTAGTGCTTATAATCATGTTAGGCGGATATTTAATAATCTATAATGTGTTTTTAATCTCAGTGTCCCAAGATATAAATTTTTACGGACTCCTTAAAACAATAGGCACAACTTCTAAACAGCTCAAAAAAATGATATCTTTTCAAGCTATGTTACTTGCAATCATAGGTATGTCTGTAGGACTTGTGGCGGGATATGGGGTTTCGTTTCTAATTATGCCGATCGTTACTGAAACTACTTCCCTATCAGGTGTTTTTATTATTTCTGCAAATCCGATAATTATTGCATTATCAGTATTATTTACACTTTTGACAATATGGATTTCATTAAGAAAACCTTATAAACTTTTGACAAAAATTTCACCTGTTGAAGCTGTGAGATTTACAGATGTCTCAACTAATATAAAGACAAAATCAAAGAAATCAAAAAAGATAACGCCTCTGTCATTAGCCGTGCAAAACTTAAAACGCACCCGCGGAAAAACTGCTTTAGTTATACTTTCAATGACGCTTTCAATAGTGGTGCTTGACGTAGCATATTCTATTTCCAACAGTTTTGATTTAGACACATACTTAGATAATTTTGCTGTAACAGACTTTGAAGTCGGTCATTATTCTCAATATAACAATTTTTCCCAACATCTTGAAACAGAAGCTGTAACAGATGATGACATATCTGCTTTTGAACAATTAGAAGGCTTTGAAGATATCGGAAACGTGTATTTGAGTTTTGGCACACATAAATTCTCGGATACTTCGTATAAAAGAGCACTCAGTTATCTTGATAAAAATGCCGATAGATTTCATCCTATTTACAGCGCAAGCATGATAGAACTATTAAAAGAACAGCAATCTATGACTCAAATGGTTTACGGTGTTTCTCCTTATTTGTATGATCACTTAGAGATTTTCGATAGCAAAGATTCGGATTTAGAAAAATTTGATAGCGGAGATTATGTACTTGTGAGCGCTTTTTTCAACACAGGTAGAGATCCATATTATCTTGCAGGCGAAAAATTAACATTGACTTTTGCAAATGGAAACAGCAAAGAATACGAAGTGCTTGCTGTAGGCCAATTAGGTGGTGCTATAGATTCAAACTATAAAATAGGAGATATCTATTTTGCTCTACCTGAGAGTGAATACTTAGAAATGATGGGCAATGTAAAACCTCTTTTAGTCGCTTTCGATGTCGAAGAAAAACATGTGGAAAACGCAGAAAATTTTATTAAAAATTACACAGAAAATATAAACTCAGAACTTGCGTACACATCTAAAGCTGTCTTGGTAGATGAATTTGAAAGCTCTCAAAACATGTACCTGATAGTCGGAGGCGGATTAAGTTTGATTCTTTTGTTTATAGGATTGTTTAATTTTGTCAATATGATGATCACATCAATCAATTCAAGAAACAAAGAATTTGCAATACTCCAAGCTATCGGTATGACAGGCAAAAACCTAAAGAAAATGATAAATTTCGAAGGATTTTTATACGCGTTTTTTGTAACAATTCTCGTATGTACTATCGGAAAAGTATTTTCATACGGATTGACTATGCTTATGGCGAATCAAATATGGTTTTTCACTTATGATTTTTCGATTTTACCGATAATTATATCAATCCCAATCATAATTGTTTTAGCAGGTATAATTCCGCTAGTCGTGTATAAGGCGATGAACAAAAAAACTATTGTTGAAAGACTTAGAGATATAGGGTAAGGATTTGATTTTACTTCGAATCAATTTAGTTACTATTCACAATCGATTTCTGATGTTAATAAGAAAAAAATAATTTGTGATATTTTACTTGTTTTTTATTGACTTTGATATTATAATGCTTTAAAATTAACACACATTAGATTTTCGAAAAAATAAAATTAAGGAGAGACGATTTAATGGTAATTATAGTTGATTTTGGCGCACAATACAGCCAACTAATAGCACGTAGAGTAAGAGAAAATAACATATATTGTGAAATCATACCTTATACAGCTAAAATTTCAGAGATTAAGGCAAAGAACCCAACAGGTATAATTTTGTCAGGAGGCCCTGCAAGCGTATATGAAGAAAATGCACCTATGGTAGATAACGAAATATTTGAACTTGGTGTGCCTGTCTTAGGTATATGCTATGGCGGACAGCTTATAGCTCAAGCCTTTGGAGGAAAAGTTTCAAAAGGTAACTCAAGAGAATACGGAAGAGTTGAATTGAAAACTTCAGAAAACATAGGAATATTTAAAGATATACCACAAGATTCATTAGTATGGATGAGCCATACTGATTACATAGAAGAAAAACCATCTGATTTTAGAATTACTGCTTGGTCAGACGCTTGCCCTATATGCGCAATGCAAAATGACGACAAGAAAATTTATGCATTACAATTCCATCCAGAAGTTGAACATTCAGAAAAAGGAAAAGAAATTATAGCTAACTTCTTGTTAAACGTATGTGAACTTAAGGCAGATTGGAACATGGGTAACTTTGCTATAGAAACTATCGAAAGCATAAAAAAACAAGTAGGAGATAAAAAAGCTCTTTGCGCACTTTCAGGCGGAGTTGATTCGTCAGTTGCTGCTGTTTTAGTACATAAAGCAATCGGCAAAAATTTAGTATGCGTGTTTGTTGATCACGGTCTACTTAGAAAAGATGAAGGAGATCAAGTCGAAAAAATCTTCAAAGAGCAATTCGACATGAACCTAATTCGTGTAAATGCAAGAGATAGATTTTTAGGAAAATTAGAGGGCATCACTGAACCTGAAGCTAAAAGAAAAATTATAGGCGAAGAGTTTATTAGAGTCTTCGAAGAAGAAAAACAAAAATTGAAGGCAGAATTTGGCAACATAGAATACTTAGTTCAAGGTACAATATACCCAGACGTAGTTGAAAGCGGAACAGCTACAGCTGCAACAATCAAATCTCACCACAATGTTGGAGGACTTCCAGAAGATGTCGATTTTGAACTTTTAGAGCCACTTCGCCAATTGTTCAAAGACGAAGTCCGCCAAGTAGGTAGAGAAGTTGATATACCAGAAGATTTAGTAGCTCGTCAACCATTCCCAGGTCCTGGACTAGCTATAAGATGCTTAGGAGAAATAACAGAAGACAAACTTCACATCATAAGAGAAGCTGACTTCATATTTAGAGATGAAATCAAAAAAGCAGGCCTTGAAAGAAGCATCTGGCAATACTTCGCTTGTCTTCCAAACGTGAGAAGCGTAGGCGTTATGGGCGATTACAGAACATATTCGCACACAGTTGCACTCCGTGCAGTACACTCTTCAGACGGAATGACTTCAGACTGGGCAAGAATCCCATACGAAGTATTAGAAAAAGTGTCAAATAGAATTGTCAATGAAGTTGATAATGTAAATAGAATCGTATATGATATTACGTCGAAACCACCTTCGACGATAGAGTGGGAGTAACCGAAATCGGTTCAGAGGATACAAAAATATGCAAAAACAGGGCGAAAATCGCCCTGTTTTTTAGCGTTTTATGATTGTTTTAGTGAATTTATACGAAACAGAGGGTCGAAATGGAGTGACTGATAACATTTTGATAACATAATGATTTTTGTGAAACATGTGAAGAATTAGTTCAATGTATATTTCGTAATTTTTATTCAAAGTTGATTGAAATGCGGACGTTAAAATGTTGAAATATAGCATCAATTACCTCAATTGGAAAGTCAAATGTTACTATTTGGTTTATAATTGTTATAAATGTATTTTTGCTTCCAAACTTCATCTTTGTAATCACCATATTCACTTATCTTACAGTCGTTATACAAATCATCTGCAATTTCGGTTATCACATCATATAATTCCAAATTATCAAGGTATTTTTGTGGAATAGCACGTAATCCAAGATACGCTCCCATAATGTTGCCAACAACAGCACCGGTTGAATCGCTGTCTCCACTATGATTCACAGAGGCGATAATCGCTTTCTCAAAATCGTTAGAGTATTTGAGCGAGCAATAAATTGCAATAGCAAGAGTTTCTTCAGCAACCCAACCTTCGCCAAGCTGTTTAATAGCAAATAAATCCTCCAAGTTGCTTTTTGATAAAACCATAGCTTTTTTCATCAAATCAATATATTCAGTTATATGTTTTTTGTCTTTAAACAATCTTTCCGTCGCATTTATTGCATCAATAACCGCATCATATAAAATAATTTCATCATGTGCAATCAAATTAATGATATGTACAAGTGTGGTAGCAGGAATATATCCTAACTCATGACCATGTGTTAATGCAGCAGTTTCAGCTCCAATCATATCAATTTCATCCAAAGTTTGATTTTTATCAGTAAAATATAATCCAACTGGAGCAACCCGCATAACTCCTCCACAGCCTTTACTGTCATTTATCGGCTTTTCCATCGTGCCAAAAACACCTTGCGAAAAAGATTCAATAGAAGACATGCAAGTAAGTCCAGGAGCTCGTCTATGAAACAATTCGGGCACATTAGATAGCCAAGTATAATGATATTCTCCTGATAACGGGTAATTTTCTTTTTGCGTCCGTAACCATTCTCCATAGCAATATGCAATATAACTTGGATAACTCCCCATAATTCCCCTTGTCATTCCTCGTGTTGTACCAAGAAGCAATCCATTAGCAGTAAATAAAGTCATTTGTGTGTCGTCAGAAATAATGGCTTTGCTGTTTGTGAGTTCAAATTCAGTAATACCTTGTTTACCATATTTATCAAAAATGTCGGAAGCATGCATAAATTCTACAATATACCCTAAAGCGTCTCCAACAGCACCACCAATTAGACATCCACGATATTTATCTAAATTTTTCATTTTTCACCTACTTTTATAAAAGAATTTCTGTAAGTTTTTCTTTCAGTAATAATTTTCTTTTCTCAATAAAATCAAGAAAATTTTCGTATGAGTAAATCATATTTGGCAGATGGTTAATATCTCTATAATAAATTTTAGAATTATCTGCTTGATTCTGTTTTTCAAACCATACATCAAAATCAGTATCTGATTTTTCTGTATTTAGTAGTGCTGGAAGCAGCTGAAGATTACTTATATTATTTACCAAAGAGACATATGCATCTATATTTTCTTCTGCCACGCCCATTTTTTTTAGATAGGCTCTTTTAAATTTTGATTTTGGATAAATATGATCTTCGTGAAATTTATTTGAAAAATCAAGAGATGGATATAAAAGCATAAGCACTGAAAGTGTTTCACTTTTACCATACTTCAATTTTAATAGATATTCCATAATATCATCCATTGAAAATTGTATAGATTTATTTGTACCCTTAAACTTTTCAACAATTTCATTTATGGGAAATTGTTTGGTTTCGTTATGCTTTATTATATCTCTAATTGGCCGAATCACATTATCTGGTTGACCGCTAAATGCCTTTTTTAGCAAAGATAAAATAAGCCATTTTTTGATTTTTTCTCTATTATCTTTTGTATTACCAGAATACACAAAATTGTCAGGCACACCAATACTCAGTAAGTAGTATGCTATTGGAATTAAAGCATTATTAGAGCTAAGAGTTTCGCCCGTATATCCAAAAGATGAAACTAAATACACAGCTTGTCTTATAGCTTTTTTTATATTCTCCCAATTAGATTCTATTTTCATCATGTTAGGTTTATTGAAATTATCAACTTTAAATGCAATATCTGTAAAATCTGTCAAAACGAGAGCTGATTTTAGAACAAAGTCTTTGTTAATTCTAAATCCGCTACCTATAGAGTTGACTTCATCAACAAATTCAGTAATTTCCTCCCTTGCGTCATGAGTTTCCCATTGAGCCGATGCGATTGAAAGTAATAAATCGGAATAAGTAAGTTTTGTTCCACCGCTATTTACACGAATAAAAATATTTAGTACTTTATCAAGTTCTGTAGATTTTTCCTTGTAATGGCTTATCACAAGCTCTGTGTGTACTACATTATACAATTTTGAAAGTGTATCCATGGCAAAATCAGCTTGTTCTTCTGTGTATGCGAAACTTTTGGAAAAACTAATATTTTTATTTATATATTTCGCAACTTCTCCGATTCCACCCGTATTCAATATTTGCCCTACTTCATACCAATAAGTATCAACTGAATTTACAACATCATCGATTGCTAAAAATTCAAAGTCATATTTATTACTGCTATCTTTTGCACTTGAAATTAGATTTAGATATAATTTTCTACTCGGATATGCATTTTCGTTAGTTTTTTGTTTGTGCTTTAACCTATATGCATATGTTCCTTTAAGACCAACATAAATGGAAGTCAATCGTTGTTGACCATCAAGAACAGCGATTATACCGTCAGAGCCTTTTAAATCTGCCTTTGGGTTATGAACAGAATTTTTTTCATGGTAATTCTTTAAAAATTCATAGAAGTCATAATCACAGATTCGTTCTTTATCTATCTCCCAAAATAGAAATGCTCCGATAGGATAATTTTGCATTAAGCTGTCAAATAATGTCTCAATTTGAGTTGTATCCCAAACATATTCTCTTTGTATAGATGGTAGCACATATTTATTATTGGAAATATCTTTTATTACCTCTGCTATAGTTAACGGTATTTCATAAGCCATAATAATTCTCCATTCTCAATTTTATTTATTTTATAGCTACAATGCCAATAATCCAAGTATCAATTTTTCTTATTGTAAATTTTAACAACTCGCCTACATTGGTTAAGTTACAGTTTTTTCTTATTCAGATTATAAATTATTTCGAAGACAGCACCAATAAATAACGAAATATTCTTAGCAAATATACGTTTTTTATGCTAACATTCAAAACATAATAATCCTCTATGTAAAATTATATTATACATTTCTGGCAATTGCAACTTTTTAAGTTGAATTATGGTATATTTGTTAAGATGTAAAAAACAATACAACTATATTTATAACTTGTAACATATTTATTATTTTGATATTATGGAAGTATAATTAAAAAGCAATTAACAGAGGAGATAGACTTGAAAGATAGATCTTTAATAGAAGTACTCAGAACGAGCGATTGCAAACTGTACTTTATTCTTTTACTAACTGGATTTATACCTACAATCTACACAACTATAAGAGTTTTTTATTTAGGGCAACTTCCTAACGAATTTGGCTTTAATATAGCCAGTCAACTAACTTGGGTGAATTTGATATATGAAATATTTGATGAAGCATTGCTGTTACCTATGTTTTTCTTTGTAGGGAATGCTATGAATTCAGGAAAAAAAGTATTCGATAATTTCATAAAAACAGCTACACTTATAACATTCTTAATATACCTGTCCTTATCTACCGTACTTATAATTTTCGCTGAACCTATAACACAGCTAATGGCACAAAATAGAGAATTGATATCTGCAACAGTTTCATATATACGCTTAGAGTCGATTGCTAAAATTTTCATAGCATTAGTAAGATTTTTTACGATTTTACTAATCACAGCAGGGCAATATAAAAAACTACTGATAGTGTTAATAGTTCAAATGAGCTTAAACATAATATTAGATATATTTTTAGTTTCAAATTTGCCTGTATCATTTGACTTAGGGGTTAATGGAATTGCATACACAAACATTATAGTAAATTCATTCATTGTAGTTATGATTTCAACTTTATGGTATGGGAAAACTGTAAAATTTGATCAAAATGAAAAGCTTAGTTTTTTTTGCCTCAAAGATTTTATAAAAATAGGTAGTCTATCAGGCATTGAATCTTTAATCAGAAATCTTGTATTCATGTTTATGGTTTTAAGAATGGTGAATGTCATTGGGGAGCAAGGAACATTTTGGGTAGCTAACAATTTTATTTGGGGTTGGTTGCTAATTCCAATTATACAACTTGGCGAAATAATAAAAAAAGATTGTAGCACTCATGGTAATAAAATCATTCATAGTAAGATGAAAAATTATATCATAGTAACGACAACTATTATTTTCATATGGCTGTGTAGTATTCCTTTTTGGGATGATTTTATGGAAAATATACTGCAAATATCAAATAGCAATCAAGTATTGAGTGTTGTGTTGATAAGTTTAGGTTTCTATGTTGTATTTGCCTATAACAATATTATTGACAGTGTTTTTTATGGATTAGGGAGAACAGATCTAATGTTAATTCAGTCAATA
The DNA here is from genome assembly GCA_964371035.1 of uncultured Clostridia bacterium. Classification (GTDB taxonomy): domain Bacteria; phylum Bacillota; class Clostridia; order Tissierellales; family Sedimentibacteraceae; genus UBA1535. The sequence goes on from CAYJLG010000002.1 coordinate 126,483, forward strand.
TGTGTAAATATTATTTATTACGGAATAATTTTTGCTTTATATTTTAACGGAGTTTTTGTGCCGACATTGAATAGTATAGCGATTATGTTTGGCACAGGAATTGTTATAGACAGTGTTATTACAATTATTATATTTTTAAAAATATCAAGGAAACAAAAACATATATTTTAATATTTTTTGTAGTAGCTATTAAATAACTTCTGTGATATTGTGTGACTTACAAAACACAGAAGGAGGAAATAAAATGGCAAGGTTGACAGTAGAAGATTTATACAATGGAGACGAATACAACATCATCGGTGAAACATTCAAAGATTATTGGGTGAATCATCAGGATGAAAAAAATGAGATAACAATACTGTTTCATCTGACAGTAAAACATGCAATAGGTGCAACGATTAAAATGATTAAGCAAGGTGACTTTATCGAGGACTATGAGTCTGAATTAAAGTCACTTTCTTTATGTCTGGAGGTGAAAAAATAATGCAGAGAGAAAAAATATTAAGAGAGCTATTCAATGGTAAGGTAGATTTTAGTATAAGAGCAGTTATAGATGGAAGTGACTATCATAACCATCAAGTACAGTTTTCAGAATTGTTAGAAAAACTACAACCAACGCTAAATGCCGAAGAAAAAGAACTGTTAGATTTGACAATTTTTCATTTAAATAAGCTTAAGGAAATTGAGACAGAAGAAATTTTCATCGAAGGATTTAAAATCGGTGCAAGAATTATAATTGAAACATTCGAAAAAAATGAAGAACAGTTTAAATCGATATCAGATTGACTGTTCTTTAATTTTTTATAAGAAGCATAAGTAAATTGAAAATTAGAAAATTTGTTTTACATCGTCCCTCATTTATATAAATAAAGTGAGGGATTTTTATTTCTTAACTATCTACAAATCATAAACTTTTACTTAATAAACAATTGATAAATACATATTTTTAAATATCACATTATTAAAAGTGAAAAATTCTTAGTGTACACCCCCTTGTTTTTTTGCCTTAAGTAGTAAGAGGTATTTTTTTTAACACTGCAACAAAAAAAATTTTCAAAAAAACAAAAATACTTTCGCTCAACCTATCGAAAAATTACCTTAAGTAGTAGAGGGTATTTTAATTTTTATAATTTTTTTAAATTTTAGGTTATCATTGCCTGTATTTTTTCCTATAAGAAATGAAGGATATTTTTCAAAAATCATCTTAGCAAAAAAATATTTTCAAAAAACAGAAAAAATTTTGGTACAGGATGCTGTTTTTTTACCTTAAGTAGTAGGAGGCTTTTTATTTTTACAATTTATTAAAATTTTTAGTGTACACCCTTCGGAATTTTTCCTATAAGAAGTGAGGGCTATTTTTCAAAAATCATCTTGGTGAAAAAATATTTTCAAAAAACAGAAATTTTTTTGGTACAGAGTACTGTTTTTTTCCTATAAGAAGTGAAGGGCATTTTTTCTTTTCAAAACTTATAAGAAAAAAATAAAAACTTTTGGTTATCAACCCTCATGTTTTTTACCTTAAGTAGTAGGAGGTATTTTATTTTAAAAACAACAACACAAAAATCAGAAAAGGAGAAAAAGCAAATGAAAAAGTTTAACACAATCACAGGAGAAGAACTTCTGTCAAAAGAAATCGAGCAGATTCCATTTGTAGTACAAGATCTAATTCCTATAGGGTTAACATTGCTCGCAGGCTCTGCAAAGATAGGAAAGAGTTGGTTGTCATTATGGTTATCGATTAAAGTTGCAAAAGGTGAAAAAGTTTGGGACTTTGAAACAACTAAGTCAACCAGCCTATATCTTTGCTACGAGGACAATGAAATTAGGATTCAAAACAGACTATCAGAAATAACTGAGAATGCACCAAACAATGTTCACTTCTGTACTGAAGTAAGTAAACTTGGCGGAGAGTTAGAATCTCGTATCAAAAACTTTATTGAAGAACACACAGATACAAAACTCATAATCATAGACACAATGCAAACAGTGAGACCATCTCATACAGAAAGCAGTTATTCAAATGATTATTCAGATCTGATGATTCTTAAAAAATTAGCAGATGAATATAAAATAGCAATCATGTTGATACATCACTTCAGAAAACAAAAAGACGGTGACATCTTCAATCAGATAACAGGTTCGACAGGTTTGCAAGGTGTAGTAGATACTATGTTTACTCTCAGTCAAGGCAAACGAGGTGAAAAGACAGCAGTTTTAAATTGTATAGGACGAGATATAGAATCAAGAGAATTAGAGTTAAAACGCAACGAAGACAATGTGTGGTTAAAAATTTCAGATAGTCTTTCTGAAAACACCTTAAGCGATATGAAATTTATAGAATCTATAAAAGCATTCATGTCAGAACAAGAAAACTATATCGGAACAGCAACAGAATTATCGTCACTGATAAATAAAAAAAGTGACGATAAATTTTCAAACAAGATGATTTCAAAAAATATAAAAAGATTATCATCAAGCCTTGAAAAGATTGGAATACTCGGTGTGACACGTAGAACGGGCAGTGCAAGAGTCATAGAATTAATACGAGTAAGTGACGGTAATGACGTTAAAATATAGGCTCTGTAAAAGATTGTCACAATCGTCACGAAATAAATCCGCTTGTTTGCGATTTGTTGCCCCCTTGTTCGGTTTTAAAAGAGCATGAGGGATAGTTGACAGAGTGAGAGATAAAAAGAGAATTTAAGGGCGAATTTTCGAAGAGTTGCAGAAATGCTATTTAGATGAAATCATGGTATGTAACATGATTTTTATAGATATTAAAAAAGAGCAGGATAAAGTCGGTGCACCGACAGCCACATCGGACGGCAGTGCCGACCGAACAAAAGACATTAAAAAGCCTAAATTCAAAGCTTATCAAGAAAACAAGCTTTAAAGTAGTAGGTACACATTTATTTGACGATGACATCCTTTAGGTGCTGTGAAAAACGAATTATAGGCATTTTAAGCAATATTTTAGGTGATGAAAACATATCAAAAGTGATATCAAACAAAAAGGAGAGTGATTAACATAGCTACAAAAAGAATAACCATATGGCTTGAAGAAAGTCAGATTAAAGACATAAATTTAATGACAGAAATAGAAGATTTCAAAAATCCAAGTAAATTTATAGGCAGAGCAGTAGAATTCTATTTAGGATATTTAGCAACAAAAAAATCAACACAATATATTTCCGACATCCTAATAGGCGAGATGAATGGCATAGTTAAAAGTAGTGAAACAAGAATACAAAGACAGCTTTATCACAACACAACAGAGCTTAATATGCTGATAAATGTATTTGCATATCACCTTAATTTGCCAAGTGAAACTATAGACAATTTACGAAATATCTGTCGCAAAGAAGTCTTTGACAACAATGGTGCTATCACTGTTGAGCAAGCATATGAATATCAAAACGGAGGCCATTAATGCCAAAAGTGATATTAAAATCTAACTATATCAAAGGCGGTGCAGGAGCTCATGGAAAAAATTTAGTCAACTATATAGGAACTCGTGATGGCGTAGAAAAACATGTTCATAAATATATTGACTACATTTCAAATAGAAAAGGTGTAGAAAAATATTCAAATCATGGTCTATTTACAAGCGGAAACAGTAAGATTATATTATCAAAAGTACAAGAAGAAGTAGGAAGTCACAAGGGCAATATATGGCTTCCTATAATATCCCTCACTCGAGAAGACGCTATAAAAACAGGTTTTGATAACGGAACTGCATGGAAAGATATGCTCTCGAAAATTGCTCCTAAGATAGCCGATTATTACAAAATTAAGATAGACAATCTATGTTGGTATGCAAGTTATCACGACGAAGGATATCATCCACATGTCCATATGTTAGTGTATTCCAAAAATCCAAATGAAGGATTCCTAACAAAGAAGGGTATTGAAAAATTCAAATCAACTGTAATGAAAGAAGTTTTCTCTCTTGAAATGGAGCAAGTTTACATCCAACAATCGATAGATAAAAATGAGTTAAAGAAAAAATGCAAAGATTTATTTTCTGAATTAAGACAGAGTAATTTCGAAGTTGATGATGAATTAAAACAACAAGTATTTGAGCTAAAAATGATTTTGACTAATCATAAAGGCAAGAAAACCTATGGATATCTAAAGAAAAAAGATAAGGAAATAGTAGATAAGATAGTTGATAATCTTGAAAAGGTAAACGCTATAAATCAAGCATATGACTTATGGTATAACTCAAGATTAGAAATCTATGCAGGATATTCCGATGCTAAGCCTGATAAATTACCGCTATCAAAACAAAATGAATTTAGGTCAATAAAAAATATGATAATCGAAGAAATTGATAAAATAGAAATAGATTTATCGATTATAAAAACAGATATCCCTACATCTGAAATCACAGAAAAAAGAAATGAAGATACCATCGCACATAATCATATCGAAATATCTAACGGAATATTTAGAGTGCTATCAGCAATAGATAAGATATTTACAGATGAAATTATACGAGATGCAACCACTATAAATAATAGAATTGACAAAAAAGCATTAGCTAAATTAATTGAAAGAAAACAATCAAGAGGACAAAAGCACACAGGAGAAGATCTACAATTGACTATGAGTTAATATAATTGAAGCTGTGAAAATTACAAACAGAATAATATTATGAGAATTGTAAAAATAGTAATAGCTATTGGCTAACAGTTGTGGTATTGTGCTTGTTACAAAGGAGGAAATTAATGAACAAATCATTGTTTATCAGTGCAACAGAGCTTGCTGAGTGTCTTGGAATATCGAGAGCCCATGCATACAAAATTATAAAAAAACTGAATGAACAACTTCAAAAAGATGGTTATATGACCCTCACAGGAAAAGTCAGCAGAAAATATTTCGAAGAAAGATTTTACGGAATATCTGCTTAAAATATATAGAAAAGGAGTAAATTTTTATGTCTGTAAATAAAGATCCAAGCAAAAATGGCAAGTGGTTAGTATCAGTCAGATACAAAGATCAATCGGGAAAAATAAAACAAAAATGCAAAAGAGGTTTCAACACAAAGCGTGAAGGAGCTGAATGGGAACGAGAGTTTTTATCACAATCAAGGCTAAGTCTTGATATGACATTCAAAAGTTTCATAGAAGTTTACACAGAAGATGTCATGCACAGAGTAAAATTAAACACATGGAAATCAAAACAACATATTATAAATACAAAGCTTCTCCCCTACTTCAAATCTAAAAAAATGAACGAAATTAAAACCTCCGACGTCATAAAATGGCAAAATTCAATAATGAAAATTAAAGATACAAACGGCAATCCCAAATATTCCCCAGTATATCTTAAAACTATCCACAATCAACTATCAGCAATATTTAACCATGCTGTAAAATTTTATGATTTACATTCCAATCCTGCAGCTAAGGCTGGAAACATGGGAAAAGAGAAAACAAAAGAGATGCAGTTCTGGACAAAAGAAGAATATCTACAATTTTCAGATGCCATGATGGACAAGCCCATATCATACTATATCTTTGAAATACTATACTGGCTTGGGATTAGATCTGGCGAATTACTCGCTCTAACAGTAGAAGATTTCGATTTTGAAAAATCCACTCTTAGAATAAACAAGTCATATCAGAGGATAGATTCAAAAGATATAATTACAGAGCCTAAAACACCAAAAAGTAATCGAACAATCTCAATGCCCGACTTCTTATGCGAAGAAATGCAAGAATATATCAATAGTCTATACAAGGTAGAAAAAACAGATAGAATCTTCCCAGTGTCTAAAGACTATTTACAAAATGAAATGAAAAGAGGTTGCAAACAAACAGGAGTCAAGAAGATACGTGTACACGACTGTCGGCACAGCCACTGCAGCCTTCTGATAAACATGGGATTTTCAGCTGTAGCGATAGCCGATAGATTAGGACATGAAAGCATAGACATAACATATAGATACGCACACCTATTCCCGACAAAACAAGTTGAGATAGCAGATAAATTATCAATAGAAAGGGGATTTTAAATGTCAGCCAAAAACTTAGACAACAAAAACAGACTCAGAAGCAAATCTGTAGGCTTCAGAGTAAGCCCAGAAGAATGGGATGAGATAGAAAGACTTGTAAGGCTAAGCGGAATGACTAAGCAGGATTATATAATGCATAGGTTGCAGAATAAGGAGATGACAATACAGGCTAATCCGAGGGTTGTTAAGATGATTAGGAATGAGCTTAGAGATATTACTGATAGGCTTGAACAGATTAGAGGTGTAAGTGAAGACAAGGAAGTCTTGGAAATACTAAGGGATATTATATTGGCAATTGAATGTACTAAACCGAAAAGAAGTGTCTTGTAGATGCTTCTTTTTGTATTTATTTGTGATTGATTTAGTTTTAGCGAAAAGATTTTCTAATTATATCGTGAGAATAGTTGCTTTTTTATAATTAATATAGTAAAATATGATAAACCAATTTATTTTTTCAAGGAGAAAATTAATGCCTATAAGTTACGATAAACTTTGGAAATTATTAATAGATAAGAAGATGAATCGCACAGATTTAAAAGAAAGTGCAGGTATCAGTTTTAACGTACTTGCTCGAATGGGTAAAGATGAGCCAGTTTCTATGGAGAGTTTAGAAAAAGTATGCCACACGCTTTCATGTGACATCGGAGACATAATGGAAATCACAGAAGATAGAATGCATGAAGAGAAGAAAAACTCACCGAAGGTTATTGAACTCTTTGCAGGTGCTGGAGGACTTGCTTTAGGAATAGAGAAAGCAGGATTTGACGCATTAGGGCTTGTGGAGATAGATAAGCATGCATCTGACACTCTTAAATGCAATCGTCCAGAATGGAAAGTGATCAATGAAGATGTTGAAAAGATTTCATGTTTGGATTTAGAAAAATACTTTAATATAAAAAAAGGTGAACTCGATTTGCTATCAGGAGGTGCGCCTTGTCAGGCATTTTCTTATGCAGGTAAAAGACTCGGATTAGACGATGCAAGGGGAACATTGTTCTTTCATTACGCTACATTTTTACATAAATTACAGCCTAAGATGTTTTTATTTGAAAATGTTAGAGGATTATTGACTCACGACAAAGGAAAAACATTTAAAACTATAGTCGATATTTTTACAGATGAAGGATATACCATCAAATGGAAAGTTCTGAATGCGTGGGAATACGGAGTTCCGCAAAAGCGCGAAAGATTAATTACAGTAGGAATTCGTAATGACTTAGCAGATAAAATAGACTATGATTTTCCTGCACCCTATAAATATAAACCTGTACTTAAAGATATTTTGCTTGACTGCCCAAAGAGTGAAGGATCACGTTACTCTGAAAGTAAAACAGAAATATTTAAGCTTGTGCCTCCTGGAGGTTATTGGAGAAATATACCTGAAGAAATTGCTAAAAAATATATGAAATCATGCTGGTATATGGAAGGTGGAAGAACAGGCATTTTAAGAAGGCTTAGTCTTGATGAACCATCTTTAACCGTTCTTACCTCTCCAAGTCAAAAGCAAACAGATCGATGTCATCCGTTGGAAGCAAGACCTTTTACTGTTAGAGAAAATGCACGTTGTCAAACTTTTCCTGACGATTGGGCATTTTGCGGGAGTGTAGGACAACAATACAAACAAGTAGGAAATGCAGTGCCTGTTAATTTGGCATATGAAATAGCAAAAAAAATAAAACAAAGTTTAGAGGTGGTATAGATGTGGGAATTATCATTTATTGAAGAAGATGTATTTATTAAACATGTACAAGCTACTATAGAAAAATATGGAGAGAAATTAAATTCTTACGATTTAAAAAGATTTAATAAAAATATCGTAGACCCTATAAAATTAATTTTTGATAAAACAGTTTATCGTGCGTCATGGGAAGAAATTGTGAGCAATGAAATTTTCCGTCAAAGAGATAAGTCAAATAATAATGACATCGGATATTTTCATCAAAGAATATTTCAGTACATAGCTAATTGTGAAGTTCCTGAGAGTGGATGGGATGTAATATACAGAAATGAAAATGGAATTTCAATTCCTGGCGCTGGAATAGTTAAAACTGTTTATGTAGAAATGAAGAATAAGCATAACACTATGAACTCAGCTTCTGCAGGAAAAACATTTATAAAAATGCAACATCAAATACTTGAAGATGACGATTGTGCATGCTTTTTAGTAGAAGCAATTGCTCAAAAATCACAAAATATCAAATGGGAAACAACAGTAGACAAACAAAAAGTCGGACACAAGCTGATACGTAGAGTTAGCCTTGATGAATTCTATGCACTTGTTACAGGGCAAGAAGATGCATTTTATAAAATGTGTATGGTTTTACCAAAGATAGTGAAAAGAGCCGTCGATACAATGGAAAACATAACTGTACCAAATGACACAGTTATAGATGAGCTTATAAAATTATCCACAGAATGTTCGAAAAAAGGAAGTAGCATACTTCATTTAGCTAATGCAATGAAAGAAGACGCTACTGAGTATGGTGCTAAGAAATCTGATAAAGAGGAACTTGCTATAGCTATGGCTGTTTATATGCTTGGGTTTGGTGGGTATAAGGGGTTTTAGATAAATGAGTGAACTGAAAATGATACAACCGAAACAAAAATGGAGACGATACAATACAAAATTAGGAATTTGCATAAATGAGATGTGTGAAAAAGTTATTGATAAACATTTATCTCTAAATTACAAAGAGTCAATTCAATTGATATTTACATCCCCACCATTCCCGTTAAATAGAGCAAAGAATTATGGCAATTTAAAAGGTGAGGAATACAAGCAGTGGCTTTGTAACATAGGAAAAACTCTTGTTCCGCTATTAACTAAAGACGGCTCTATTGTAATTGAAATTGGAAATGCTTGGAATCATAGAGAGCCTACATTTTCAACTTTGCCAATGGAAACTCTTTTAGAATTTAAGAATCAATGTGGTCTTTATTTATGCCAAGAGTTTATTTATTATAATCCAGCAAGGTTACCTGGACCTATTCAATGGGTAAATAAAGAGCGTGTACGAGTAAAGGACTCTTTTACTAGATTATGGTGGATGTCAACTACACCGAATCCATATGCATGTAATTCTAATGTTTTAGAGCAATATAGTAAGCAAATGAAAAAATTACTTGAAT
>CAYJLG010000003.1:0-122635 GCA_964371035.1 uncultured Clostridia bacterium
TGGTTTATTTCGTTGCTTTCATTTGCTCGCATAACAAAAAATCTTGTGGTGAAAGCAATCTCTTTTGGTAATCTATCAGGGTGACTAAAAGGTTCTCCGATTTTCAAATCACCCTGCACAAGGAGATTTAAAATATCATCTGCACCACTCATAATAGACAAATAGTTTACAACATTAATTGATACAGCTATAAGCAACATAACAATTATACTAATAGCCGTAGTGAGCAAAACAAACTTTCTTTGTAGTTTTTTTAGCATATTAACGCTCCATTCCGCCTATTTTAGGCACAAAAAATTATATAAGCTCTAATATCGGTGGTATGAATAAGAGCGTTATAATATTAAAATAACTTTAGTTTTAATTAATTTAAAACTAAATCTCCATAGAATATCCGGTGTTTCGTGTAGCTTTAATTTTCACATCGGTTTCTAGCAAAGTCAACTTTTTTCTAAGGTATGAAATATACACCCACACGACATTTATTTCAGCTTTGCTATCATAACCCCAAATCTTCTCCATAAAACGCTCAGTGGGTATAATATGTCCTTTGTTAATCATTAGCATTTCCATCATTTGAAACTCACGACTTGCAAGTTTAAATGAATTTTTATTGCTATAAAGTTCAAAGGTTTTCCTGTTTAAGTTTACATCACCGACGGTTAAAACCGATGAGCTACTATCGCTCACATTTCTTGTCATAGCGCGAAGCCTTGCCAGTAGTTCCTTTGTTTCAAATGGCTTTGCAAGATAATCGTTAGCACCGAGGTCAAGTCCAGCAACTTTATCATCTACTTGGGATTTAGCTGTGAGCATAATAATTGGAATTAGATTGCCTGTCGCACGGACTTTTTTAAGCACTGTAAGCCCGTCAACTTTTGGCATCATTATATCCAAAATCACAGCATCATAATTTTCGGCATCTAAAAATATAAGTGCTTCTTCGCCGTCATAAACTGCGTCAACAGAGTAGTTATAGTGTTTAAGTATTTTTACAAGAGCGTTAGAAAGCTCCTTTTCATCTTCACATAGTAATATTCTCATAATTTTCACCTCATACAGTATATTATAGCACAAACCTTAAACTTACTTTAAAATTAAATTTAGTATTTGTAAAACATCATACAACTATGATTTATTAGGACTTAAATATTACATTTACTCTAATATTAAATTGATAACATCTTGCTTATACATATTGTCAATGACGGATTGATTTTGTATTTTTATGGCGGCTAAATTTTGCATTTTTTAATCGCCTTTTTCTTACATTTTACCACCGTCATTGACGGGCGATATGTTCATCAGTGCGGTACGCAAATACAATCGTGTACGCAAGCTCACACCAAGAATGTTAAATGAGCTGATATAAAAAATAGAGGTCTACCACACCTATTGTAGCCGCCGCACAGTTCTAAACGGAAAAACAGGCAAAAAAAGTGAGTGTTCTTATTAGGATACTCAAATCCTATAAGAACACTCACACTGGTACGGGTAGAGGGACTTGAACCCCCACGGTCACCCGCTAGATCCTAAGTCTAGTGCGTCTGCCAATTCCGCCATACCCGCATATTCTATTTGTCTTGTGACAACTTTTACAGTATACAGCATGGTAGAATGTTTGTCAAGTATCTTTTTCAAAAAAATTCAAAATTTATTTTCTCCTTAATTCCCAAATTTATTTTCTTTCAAATGCAACACTTCCGCCGACAATAGTTTTAACTATTGTTACATTTTTAATATCTTCTATATCAATATTGAATATATCTTTATCAAAAATTACAGCATCGCCATAGTAACCTGCTTTTAATTTTCCTTTTACATCTTCTTCGAAACTAAAATATGCACTTCTATGTGTATATTGCTCTATTGCTTCTTCCAACAAAACTCCCTGTTCAGCTCTAAAACCTTCATTAGGATAACCTTTTAAATCTTTTCTTGATATTGCGCAATATAAATTTTCCATTGTATTTAAATCTTCTACTGGACAATCTGTTCCATAAGACGTTTTGATACCCATTCGATACATGTCACCAAATACATAAGAAGTTTTTTCTAACTCCTTACCAACTCTATCTTCAACTATGTGCATATCATAATGCAAGAATATTGGTTGAACATATGCTAAAACATCATTTTCAAAAAATTTACTTAAAATATCTTCTCTTAGAATTTGACAATGCACTATCCCATGTCTATTTTTATTATTTCCGCGTTCAATCACTTCTTCATAACTATTAAGTACAGATTCGTTTGCTGCATCTCCAATCGCATGAACTGCTACTTGACAATCATTTTTATCTGCTATAGCGACCATTTTGTTTAAATATTCTTGAGTCATACATCTTAATCCTTCTGTAGTTGCATCATCTGCATATGGTCTACTTAACAACGCAGTCCTAGCACCTAATGAGCCATCCACAAATATTTTTAATGGTCCTATTTTATTGTATTCTGTTCCAAAGCCCGTTTTAAATCCATTTTCTAAAAATTGCTCGTATTTATTTACGTCACTAAAAGTACATTGATGATATGCTCTTGAAGCAAATTTATTTTCTCTGTAAAAAGAATCATATGCTTTAAACATGTCAACATAATTTTCTTCATTAATATCATTTGTATGAATGCTTGTAATTCCATGACTCAATGCATAATCAACTGCAGTCTTAATTGTATTTTTCATTTCTTCTACAGATTCTTTAGGTATTTTGTCAGATATTAAAGATATCGCATGTTCCGTAAAAATACCATTAAGTTCTCCATTTTCATCTTTACAAATCTCTGCACCTTCTATGTTAGGCGTATTTTTATCAACATTGCATAATTCAAGTGCCTTTGTATTGCAAACAGCCATGTGGCCACAAGCTCTTGTAAAAAGCATCGGATGTTCAGTAGATATTTTATCTAAATCATGACGTGTAATTAATCTTTTTTCATCTACAAAATAATCTTGATTCCATCCTCTTCCAACAACGAACGTACCAGGTTGAATATTATTTTCTCTAATAAAATTAATTGAATCATTTATCATTTTATCAATGCTGTCTAAACCTTGTAGCTTAATACACTGTAGGCTTCTTCCCAAATTGTATAAATGCAAATGACTGTCATTAAATCCTGGTATAACAGCATTACCCTTTGCATCTATTTTCAATGTGCTTTCACAGGCATTTTCAAGAACTGTATCATTAGTCCCTGTAAGTTTTACTATGCCATCTTCAATCAATATTGCTTGTACAAACTCTCCCTTTTGAAGATAAATATTTCCATTATAAATTACTGTTTTCATTAAACTTCTCCTGTCATTTTTTTATTTTATGCATTTAATAATTTAAAGCTATAAGTAGAAATGAGCAATTATCGCTCATTTCTACAATAACTGTCTATTTTGCTTCATTATTTGAAACTTTTTTTCCAATAAGCACATACATAAGTGCTACTATAGCTGTAGTTCCTAATCCAATAAGTGAAGTAACTAAATCTTCATTTAAAGTATTTATTAATAATCCTATCATAACAGCTATCGATAAATAAACTATTAGGGTATTTACTCTATACGGTCTTGGCATGTCTGGATATTTTTTTCTAAGTTTAATTACAGAATAAAACGTAAGTGATCCAAACAATAACCCTGAAAAAGTTACTAGTGAAGTAATCTGATTCAAATCTCTTGAAAATATCAATAATATCGATATTATCATATGTACAATCAATGCTATGTGAGGAGTTTGGTGTTTTTTATGCACAGTAGCAAATTTTTTAGGCAAGTAGCCATCTCTAGCGATTGCCATACAAGACCTTGGAAATACTAATACACACCCATTAAGGGCTCCAAACACGGATACTACCATACACGTACCAACAATAATTCCACCTATATCTCCAAACAATATCTTTGCAGCCTCAGTTCCTAAAAAATAATTGCCTGTTGCTATTAGTTCTGTTACTTTTTCAGCAGGAACAACTTTGTATATTGCGTAGTTAAATGCTGTATATAAAACTGTTACAAATAAAATTGAAAGAATAATTGCAAGAGGAATATTTTTCTTAGGATTTTTAATTTCCTCACTAATGACATTTAAATTTTTCCATCCTTCATATGCCCACAAAGTTGCAACAACCCCAAATGCTACCATCCCTATTATATTGCTAATACTAACGTCTGTAGCATTCTGAGGAGTAAGTGACAAATTAGGTGTTTCTTTTCCCCAAAATAGACCTGCCAGCAATATAGCTGTTATAGGTATTAATTTACCTACTGTAAAAAAATTCTGAATTCCTGCGCCTTGCTTAACTCCATAGATATTTGCAATCGTCAATAACACGACGGCAATTACTGCTATTATTTTAATTTGAAAATCTCCTAAAGGTACTAAATTAGAAATTGCAGTGGGAAGTGCTATTGCAAGTGCAGCAGTTGATCCACAGCTGCCTAAAACAAATCCACTAAACCCACTTGTAAACGACATACCATTGCCGTATGCTTCACGTAAATAAAGATATGAACCACCTGCTTTAGGCATCATTGCACCTAATTCTGCATAGCACAATCCACTTATAAGCGTAACTATTCCACCTAATAACCAAACTAATAACGCCAGTCCCATTGACATTCCACTTCGCATCAATACGTAAGATCCTAAATAAAAAATTCCACTCCCTACCATGATGCCTACGAGAACATTAATTCCACTAAAAAGTCCTATTTCTCGCTTTAAATTTGTTTCCTCTGATTGTAAAGATGTTAATCTTGTGTTTTGAGTAGTACTTTGACTTACTCCATTTCTTGTCAGTTCCATTGCTGACTCCTCCTAATATTTGATTTTTGCAATAAAAAACACAACCTCAAGACTCTGTCTTTGAGAAAGCTTTCTTATTTGCTAAAAATAAATAAAGTTGCGTCATACCGACGCAACTTAAAGGATAGCAATGAAAGTCAACATCGATAGCACCTCTGTTTAAAACAGGAGTGTAAAAGGTATTAACCTTTACACCAGAAATATATGCCACCGCATATAATCTTCGGCAGTATTGCCTTTCACCAATATCATAGAATGTCTTCTCAATTGGATAATTATCGTTACTGCGCCTCTATCAACTTTATTAATTTTTCTTATATTAACATTCATATTTCTGTTTGTCAATACATTTTTTAAAAATTATATTGGTATTTTATAATTGCTTACTATTCACAGTCAATGTCATTTAGTTAAGGAATAAAGGGTTATTAATTAGTAGGTTCCATTATTTTGCAGATGAATTTATATATGCATATTTGCATGTCTGTCTTTTTCGGTGTTATCAAGACCACATCCTACAACGCTCATAGAACTTCGCACAACTTGATCCAATCTCCATAAAGCTTCCATATTTCATTGTTTTTTCCATTTTTTATGTAAGCTTAAGGTTAAGACAATATAAAGAAAGTATAAAATAAAAAGTCAGCACGTTAAATTGTACTGACTTTTTTTCATGTTCGATTAATTTGACCCCATGGTCAGATTGTTTCTTTACTAGTATCCGTATTTCGCTGTTTATTTTTTATCAACCACCAAAGAACATTAACAATACTCCTGCAGCTACTGCTGAGCCTATAACACCTGCAACGTTTGGTCCCATTGCATGCATAAGTAAGAAGTTTGCTGGATTGTACTTTTGGCCTTCTTTTTGTACAACTCTCGCTGCCATAGGTACTGCAGATACTCCTGCTGCTCCTATCAATGGATTTATCTTTCCACCGCTCATCTTGCACATTATTTTTCCAAACAATACGCCTGTTGCTGTTCCTATACAGAATGCAAACAAACCTAAAGCTATTATCGATAACGTCTGTACATTTAAGAAATCTGTTGCATTTGCTTTTGCTCCAACTGTTAATCCTAAAAGTATTGATACTATGTACATTAAAGAATTCTGTATCGCATCAACCAACTTAGGAACTCTATCTGATTCTTTAAGTAAGTTTCCTAACATCAACATTCCTATCAAAGCTACTGCTGAAGGTAACAATAAAATTGTAAAAATTGTTACTATTACTGGGAACAATATTTTTTCTGTCTTGCTAACAGGTCTTAACTGTTCCATTTTTATTGCTCTTTCTTTTTCTGTCGTTAAAGCCTTCATGATAGGTGGTTGTATAATTGGCACTAATGCCATATATGAATACGCCGCTATCGCTATAGGTCCTAACAAATGATCTGCTAACTTTGAAGTTAAGTATAATGCAGTTGGTCCATCTGCACCACCTATAATACCTATAGATGCTGCCTCAAGTCCTGTAAAGCCAAATAATATTGCACCTACAAATGTAGTAAATATACCAAATTGCGCTGCTGCACCTAATAGTAAACTTCTAGGGTTTGCTATTAAAGGTCCAAAATCCGTACCAGCACCTATACATAAGAATATCAGTGGCGGATAGATTCCTAAACTTGTTCCTTGGTATAAGTAATACAATAATCCCCCATTTTGTCCATCCATAGGTTCATTCATAATACCACCAAGTGGCAAATTAACTAACAACATACCAAATGCTATCGGCAACAATAGATACGGTTCATATCCTTTTTTTACAGCCAAATAGATAAATAGGCATGCTATAGCTATCATTATCAATTCTCCGGGTAACATTATACCCATTACATCATTGTCAAAAGCGAATAATTGGGAGAATCCTGTACTTTTCCAAAATTGTACTAATACATCCATTTTTTATATCCTCCTTGATTATCCGATCGTTACTAATGCATCTCCTGTGCTTACTGCTGATCCCTTGCTTGTGTGTATTTTTGTAACTGTTCCAGCTGCAGGTGCTACTATTTCGTTTTCCATTTTCATCGCTTCTAATATTATTAAGATATCTCCTGCTTGTACTGCTTGTCCTTCAGTTACTTTTATATCTAAAATAGTTCCTGGCATTGGTGCAGACATTGCTCCTGCTACTGCTCCGCCTGAAGGCGCTGCTGCTGCGGGTGCTGCTACAGGTGCTGGCGCAGGCGCTGCCACTGGTGTAGGTGCAACTACCGGAGCCGATGCCATAGGTGCAGATGCTCCTCCTACTTCTTCAACTTCTACTTGATATGCTTTTCCATTTACATTAATATTATATCTTTTCATTTTATCCTCCGATATCTTATCTCATTAATTCTATTTTACCTGTTTTTGACCATGCTGTGTCACTATCAGATATTCTTTTAATATTTTTTACTACTAATCCATTTGCATTTGTTCCTGTCATAGCAGCAATTGCAGCAGTAATTACCGCCACCAATTCCGTATCATCTTCTTGCACTTGAACTACAGGTGCAGGAGCTACTACTGGTGCTTGTGGCTGTTGTACTGGAGTGCTTTTCTTTTCGCTTCCACTTAAAGCAACTCTTACTAAGTCTATCAAAAACGAAATAGCTAATAAGCTTAAAAATACAACTCCCATACTAAATAGAGTTACTAACAACGCTTCACCTATAGATACGTTATAAAAATCTTTAATCATATCGCTTCCAGTTTTTGTTAGTGCAAATGCATTTGCATTTATCAAATTTGTCATCATTCTTCACCTCTTACAACGGAATATTTCCGTGTTTTTTAGAAGGCTTCTGCTCTCTTTTACCTGCCAACATGTTAAACGCAGAAATAATTCTTTGTCTAGTAGTTGCTGGCTCAATAACGTCATCTATATATCCTCTAGCAGCTGCTATATATGGATTTGCTACAGTATTTCTGTATTCAGCAACCATTTCTTTTCTCTTTGCAACTTTATCTTCAGCCGATTCGATTTCTTTTCTGAATATAATGTTTGCAGCTCCATCAGGTCCCATTACGGCTATTTCAGCTGTCGGCCAAGCAAGAACTATATCTCCGCCTAAATCTTTTGAACACATTGCTAAGTAAGATCCGCCATAAGCTTTTCTTGTAATTACAGTTACCTTTGGAACTGTTGCTTCAGAGTAAGCATACAACATTTTTGCACCATGTCTGATAATTCCACCATATTCTTGATTAGTTCCAGGTAAAAATCCAGGTACATCAACAAGTGTAAGTATTGGAATGTTAAAAGCATCACATGTTCTAATAAATCTTGATGATTTATCTGATGCATTAATGTCTAAACAACCTGCCAATTTGTTTGGTTGGTTAGCTATTACACCAACGCTTTTTCCATTTATTCTCATAAATCCAGTTATTATATTTTCTGCAAAATATGGTTGGTATTCTAAGAACTCTCCTCTATCTGCAAGAGTAGCAATAACTTGCTTCATATCATATGCTTTATTAGGATTATCTGGAATAATATCATTTAATGCAGCATCTATTCTGTTTAAATCATCTTGAGCATCAAACTCAGGTGCATTTTCTAAATTATTTTGTGGTAAGAAGCTTATTAAGTGCTTTATTTTTGCCATACAAGCGTCTTCACTAGGGTCTACAAAATGCGCAACACCACTAGTTCTATTGTGAGTCATTGCTCCACCAAGTTCTTCAGCAGAAACTTTTTCGCCAGTTACTGTTTCAATAACTTGTGGGCCTGTTATAAACATCTTGCTAGTATTTTCAACCATGAATATAAAATCTGTCAATGCTGGTGAATAAACTGCTCCACCTGCACAAGGTCCCAAAATTACAGAAATTTGTGGGATTACTCCAGATGAAATTGTGTTGTTGTAGAATATTTGACCATATCCTGTCAATGCATCAACACCTTCTTGTATTCTCGCTCCACCTGAATCGTTGATTCCAATAATAGGAGCACCTACTTTTAATGCAGCTTTTTGAGCTTTTACTATTTTTGCTGCATGCATTTCTCCAAGTGATCCACCTATAACTGTGAAATCTTGAGCAAACACATATACTAATCTTCCGTCAACTGTTCCGTAGCCTGTAACAACACCCTCTCCTGGAGCTGTTTTCTTTTCCATTCCGAAATTTACACATCTATGTTCTACAAATGCATCCATTTCTACGAAGCTACCTTCATCAAGCAACTTTAGAATTCTTTCTCTCGCTGTTAATTTACCACTTTCATGTTGTTTTGCGATAGCTTTTTCGCCACCACCAAGTTCAACTTCTTTCTTTCTTTCTATCAACTCTTTGAGTTTTTCATTTGACAACTGATTTCCCTCCTGTTAAGAAAATTATTAATCTATAATAAAATACACGATAACTTAAACAAAGTCAACCTTTTTTCTGCATTTGCAAGCAAAAAATATAATAGTGCAAAATTAAATAAGTTATTTTTTCCAAATCGCTTATTTTATTGATTTTTTCAAACTGCAAAATTTATCAAATTTCTAATTTTGCAAGATTTCCTTCATTGTTCGTCTAATTTTAATCTAGAAATTTTGTGTTTTAATATGATTTTCTTTACTATTTTCATTATACGCTTTCATTACAACATTTTATAGAATGAATTTATTCTTGCATTTTTCAATCAAGAAACAAAATAATTTTTCATTAGCTCAAAACAATCTTTGGCCTTATCTCTTTCTTTACTCATTCCTTGTATCAACAGATTACTGCCGCCACCTTTAACTTTCAAGAGTTCAGTGCATTTTGCAAACAAAGTTTTCAAATCGCTATCAACCTCTTTAGATTGTGCTAATAATAGGTGACACTCTTCTTCATTTTTGATTATACAAGCACAGATAAAATTAGGTTTCTCTACAATCTTAGACACTAACAATTTTACTTCTTTTGCATCCCTATTTTCAGCAAGTAAAAACACATGTTTAATACCATCAATTTCAATTCCATTATTAGCTAAATCATCACATTCATACTTTAACAATTCATTTTGGAACATAGCAGCTTTTTTTACAAGATTAGCATAATCATTTTTAAGCTTTAATACATTTTCAGCAACTAAAGTAGTGTGACAAGAAAACTCATTAGCAAGTTTGTAAATATATCTGTTCTTATTAAAATAATCTCTCTGCGCCCTTTTTCCACAAACAAACTCTACTCTTGTACCACCTTTATACTTAGTTATGTTTAAAACCTTAATCATGCCTACTTCACTAGTAGTTTTTAAGTGAGTTCCACAGCAAGCTACATTGTCTTTATCAGAAATCTTAACAGTTCTAATAACTTCATCATCTACTAATAATTTTCTCAATCCAAGACTAACAGCTTCCTCATAAGTATATAAGTTAACTTCTACCTCTACATTGCTAAAAACTATGTCATTAGCGTATTCTTCTACAGCCCTAACCATTTCTTCAGAAAAACCTGCTATATCTAAATCTATAGTTGAATATTCTTCGCTCAAGTGAAACCCGATAGTTTTAGCGCCATATAAATTTCCAAAAGCACATGTCAAAATATGTTGTCCTGTATGTTGTTGCATGTGATCAAGTCTTTTTTCTATATTTATCTCCATGCTTATCATTCCTCTTAATTCTTCACTTACAACGTGTATTATTTCGTGCCCTCTTTCAAAAACATTTAGCACTTCAATTCCATTAATATATCCGCCCTCCATCGGTTGACCTCCAGCCATGTGCGGATAAAAAATTGTTTCATCAAAAACTAATTCATAATTTCCATCATTATCTTTAGTGCAAGAAACGACTTCTGTTTCTAGCACATTCTTATACGCATCTCTTGTAAATTCTTTACTTTTAAACATGTCAAACTTTCTATCTTTCAAGTCCATAATTTCTCCTCGTATTTATCTTGTTATGAAGAATTTCTCCTTCATTTTAAGTACAAGCATATCACAAAACAAACATAATTATCAAGAAATTTATATTCTATTATTTAAAACAATTCAAAAAATCGTTACTATTCACAGTTAACATATGTACCTCAAAGGAAAAAATAATTAAATCTGTCGCTGGTACTCCAATTGGGAAGTTGTATGTAATGTGTGGTCTTGACCACACCGAAAAGGCATATAAGCAAACAAGAGAATGGTCAAGACCGTTCCCTACATTGAACTTTGAGTGTCATTATGATTTGAACTGTGAGAAGTAAGCAATTTAACCGTAGATAACAAATAAAATGATTTACATATCAGCTGTTTTTTAGTAAAATATGTTTAGGAGGATTGAATTATGAGATGCCCTAAATGCAATTATGAAGAAACAAAAGTATTAGATTCAAGACAAGCGGATGATGGTTTTAAAATAAGAAGAAGACGTGAATGTTTTTCTTGTGGTCAAAGATTTACCACGTATGAAAGAGTTGAAGAAGTTCATTTAGTAGTCATTAAAAGAGATGGTACTCGTCAAAGTTACAACAAAGATAAAATAATTAATGGTCTAATCAGAGCTTGCGAAAAACGTCCAGTTTCATTAGAAACTATTGAAAACATAGTAGAGAATGCAGAAAAACAACTGCAAAACAATTTTCAATCAGAAATTTCAACAGAACAAATAGGCGAAATAGTTATGAACGAGCTAAAAAATGTCGACGATGTAGCATACGTAAGATTTGCTTCAGTATATAGACAATTCAAAGATATTAACACTTTTATGGACGAACTAAAAAGAATTTTAGATGAGCGTTAAAAGATTACAGATCATTGTTTCGCCCTAAGAAATCACACTAAACAAGGAGATTTAAATGTATATAAATAATTTTGCTTTAGAATTAACAAATAAAGATAAGTCACAAATTGATACTGAGTTTGGCGTTGCTGATATCGAAAAAATTCATATCGGAACTCTAAAACTTAAAACAGGAAATATTGTAGCTACAGATCCTATTTTTTTATATGATGATCAACCTTTCAATGTCAAGGTTAAGCCAAGTGACTACAAAGTGTACGCTTTCGTTGCAGATTTTGATAAAAAAGAAAAAAAACTAGCCTTATCAAAAATTGAATTCACTAAAGAAACTCCAATAAAATGGAATTTAGCTGTATATGAAGGTGAAAGCGCTGACAGATTAAAAGGTGATGAATTTTTAGGATTTGATGTAGAAAACGGAATTTGTGCATATATGGATGAATGTGTAATGGAAGAATTAGATACACTTTTCGAAGAAGAAATAGAAAAATATGAAGAACTTATACATTCATCTATTAAGTTCTCAAAAAAAGAATTTAGCTTTAACAATTTAAATTTCGGCAAAGAAGGCGGAAATATAATATTGC
Organism: uncultured Clostridia bacterium; assembly: GCA_964371035.1. Lineage (GTDB taxonomy): Bacteria > Bacillota > Clostridia > Tissierellales > Sedimentibacteraceae > UBA1535. Next base: position 12,095 of record CAYJLG010000003.1, read on the forward strand.
TATCTACAGGTTGGAAAGACGGTACTTTTCCGTCATATGTAGGCTACGATAAAAATAACAAACCTTGTTGCCTTGTTACCGATTTCATGGTATTAGAATAACAATTATATGATTCACACAGTAACTTTATCATTATTTTGAAAGGATACAATAAGATGAAAAAAACTTATTTAATTATTGTGATTTTAACAACACTTGTTTTTAGTGCTGTTGCCTGCTCCACTCAAAATGGTGACAATACATCTACAGACAATAGCTCTAATGAAGAAAACGAAGATTCATCAATTGAAGAAAATGCACAATTACTTTCTGATATTTCAGCTTTAGAGTTATCTACATTATTAATAGAAGAAATATTAGCAGGAGATTTTTCTAGGCTATATGATATCTCCTCAGACACCGTTAAAAAATCAATTACCAAACTACAATTAGAATCAGCATGGCAATCCACAACACTAGGCAAAGGTGCATTTTTGCGTAAAGAATCACCAGAACAAACTTTAGGAACAATGACAGTCGTTAAAGAATTTTTGGTGTTTGAAAAAACAGGTATTCAAGTTACCTTTACATTTAGCGATACCAACGCTTTAGAAGGAATATATTTTTCATACTTTACGCCTGATGAATTTTTCAGTGTAGAACTTCCAAATGCTCTATCAGAAACACCATATACTGTAATCACAGGAGATTTTGAGCTCCCTGCTCTACTCACAACTAAAGATGGAAATTCAAAAGAAAATGCATTGCTATTGGTTCACGGCTCAGGTCCAAACGACATGGACGAAAGTATCGGTGGCGCAAAAGTATTCAGAGATATAGCTTGGAATGTGGCATTAGAAGGAATAGATGTGTTTAGGTACGACAAGAGAACTTTTGTATACCAAAAAAATTTAGCAAAACCCGATGACAGATATTTGACTGTTGAAGAAGAAGTCATTCAGGATGTATTGTCAGCTGCAAAACTATTGTCCGATCAAGGTTATGAAAACATCTATCTACTCGGTCACAGCTTGGGTGGTATGTTAGGTCCTAGAATCATTACTCAAGAACCTAAATTGTTTGCAGGATTTATCTCTTTAGCTGGAACACCAAGAACTCTTAGTGAAGTACAGATTGATCAGATTAGAACGCAACCTTCTTATGAAACTCAAAAAATTCAGTTAGAAGAATTTATAGAAGACGAAACTAAAAAACTAGAAGAAATAAACAATTTTACAGAAAATGAACTTATCTCAAAAACTATCTTCGGATTTCAAGCATATTATATAAAGGATATAAATTCATATGATGCTACAGAGCTTGCAAAAAACTTAGACATTCCTATGATTTTTATGCAAGGTAGCGAAGATTTCCAAGTGACTGTAGAAAAAGATTTCAATTTGTGGCAAGAAGGGCTAAAGGACAAAGAAAATGTATCCTTTAAATTGTATGACGGACTGACGCATCTATTTACGCCTGCACCCGAAAATCCTACAGGCACAGTCAATGATTACATGCTAAAAGCAAATGTACACGAAGATGTGATAAATGACATTATAGATTTTATATATGAATAGAGTGACGATAATATATTTGGAAGCTTAGACGAATAGTTGTGAAAGATATAATAAAAAGCAACAGGCAATTAATGAATCAATTTGCTTGTTGCTTTTTTTAATGTTACTATTCATTTTTTTCCATATAAACACTCATGCTCGGGAAAGCAAAATCAACTTGCTCTTTTTCAAATATATTCATAATCTTAAAGTTGATTTTTTCTTTAATTTCTAAATATTTTTCATAATCAGGAGTATCTGCTAGATAAGCAACTCTAATATCTAAACTACTACTTCCAAATCCATTAAATCTAACACTAATGGAATCAGTAACGACTTCAGAATCTTGTTTTAACATTTCAGTTATATCATTTATAACAGTTTTTAATTTTGTAGAAGGTGTCGAATAAGTAGCGCCTAAAGAATGCAATACTCTTCTATATCCTCTTTTAGAATAGTTTATAACAGAACCATCAGAAAACTTTGAATTAGGCACAACTACTAAATCTTGGTCCAATGTTCTTACTTTTGTACTTCTTAAGCCCAACTCTTCAACAATACCCTCACTTGTATCTACTTTAATAAAATCTCCTGCATTGAAAGTTGAATCAGTAAGAACTACAAATCCTCCAAAAATATTCTTAAGTAAATCTTGAGAGGCAAACGCTATTGCAGCACCACCTATCCCTACCCCTGCAAGCAAACTCTCCATTTCTTCAAATCCAAGTTCAACAGCAATTATTACAACACCAATCAAGATAATTAAAAACTTTGCTGCTTTAATAGCCAATGGGAAAACTGTGAAGAAAAATGGATTTTTTGTTTCAACAGAATCCTTGTGTGACAATATATCGTTACTATATGATTCGATTATTTTAAGAATAGCACCAATAATAATAACCACAGTAGTAATTCTATAAACTACACCTATAAAGTTTTTAATTTCATAATTGAAAGGTACTATAATCAAAGCAACATAAATCACAGTCACAGTAATAAATCTTTCTAAGTATTTTTCAATAACTTCAATCGATTTTATTATACGATTTTCTTGGATTTTCTTTGGCAACCTATTTATTAATTTTAATAAGTTTTTAGCCAGATGTTTTTTTGTGAGCAATCCAATCGCCAATACTGGTATCAAATAAAACAACAAATTGATACTTAACTCTTGTGAAAAAATTCTATCTAACATAATTAATAATTCGCATAAGCACATGTAGCAAATCGCTACTATTCATTTTTACTGTTTTTTCCTTTTATCATCACTGTGAATAGTAACAGCAAATCAACTTATCTATACTCATGCATTCCTTTCATTAAAATAAAAAATGTATACAAGATTAGTGTAAATCTTGCATACATATTTTAATTGATTTGCATGAAAAAATCAAGCATTTTTTCTTTCTATTTAAGAACGCTTCAAAGCCTCAACAGGTGGTAACGAAGACGCATTTATCGCTGGGTAAACCCCAAATAACAATCCTGATGATATAGCAACTACTACTGCAATCTTTACAGAATCTGCACTAACTACAGCATCTAGTCCATATTCTACTGCTAAGTTTACACCTAAAGCACCTAAAATTACTCCTAAAATACAACCAATAATACTAACATATACAGCTTCTAACAAAAACTGAATAAGCAAATCTTCTTGTTTTGCACCTAATGCTCTACGTACGCCTATTTCGCTAGTTCTCTCAGTTACTGCTACAAGCATTATATTCATAATACCTATACCACCTACTAGAAGAGAAACTGCAGCAATCCCACCAAGCAACAAAGACATTACTCTATTAGCTTGATCTGCTTGTTCAACTAAGCTGTTTAAGCTTGTCACTACTATTGTTTCATCTTTTTGACCAAAAGAATCTTCAGTTTCTGGTTCAGTTGGTTCTTCTATTTCTGGCATAGGTTCAACCTCTACCGATCCTGAGCCACCTATGATACCGCCATCGACTCCGCCTTCACCCTCGCCTTCTACATTAAGGTTGATTGACGTACCTTCAACTTCTCTAGTTATAATTCTTCCTAACTGCATCAAAGCTAATTCTACATCTTCAGAAGTATCTGATTTAGCCCAAATTTCTGAAATTTTTCTGTCTCCTGTAATTTTCATGGCAGAAGTATATGGCAATATTATCTTATCATCTATGCCATCACCGTTGCCTTCGCCTTTTTGTGATAACACTCCTACTATTCTATGACTGATACCATCAATAGTGATAGACTGTCCCACAGGACTTCTTCCATTTAATAAAGAAGTACCTATATTATAGCCTAAAACTACTACAGGAGATCTTTGTTTTACGTGTAAAGATGTGAAAAAATTTCCTGCTAACACTTCATGATCCCTAATTTCAGGGTAATCACTATTTACGCCTAACATTAAAAATTCGCCATCATCTCTTCTCCATCTGACTGGAATTTCTTCACCATGTACTACAGGAGTAGTATGGGTAATTCCTACAACTCTTTCTTCCAATTCATCTGAATATGTAGTGTCAAAGTTGTATTCAGGCATTTTTGATTCAATAATTATTACATTTTGACCTAAGCTCTCAAATTGAGATACAATTGATAATCTTGCACCTTCACCTATACCCATCAAACTCACTACCGCTGCAACACCTATAGCGATACCAAGCACAGTTAAAAAAGTCCTCAGAAGGTTAGCAGTTATACCATTTCCTGCCATTTGTGCAGAAAACATAAGTCTTATCAAAAAAGAAGATGCTCCTCCTTTTTTTTCCATAAGTCTACCTCCCCTGACTAGTTTGTCGGCAATAATGAATTATCGTTGCTAACAGATTGGCTAGGCAATAAATCTCCTGAACTACCTGTTACTACATTTTGGCCTTCAGTTAATCCACTCAAAACTTCTACATATCTGTCATTTATAAGACCTATTTCAATTTCAACTTCTGATAATACTCCATTTTCATCAAGTACTTCTACCATTTGTTTCAAATCATTTTCATAAACAGCTTCAATAGGCACTATTAACGTTCCAAGTGATTCTCCTGCATCAACAAAACAGCTAGCATTCATACCAGATCTAAGACCTTCACCACCGACTACACTAATCTGCACTTCGTATGATACACCTTCATCTCCACCCATACTATATTGATACATTCTTTCAACAGTACCTACAAAAGTTTCGCCTGGCATAGCATCTACAGTTACATCAACACTTGCACCTTCTTTTACATAGTTTACATCTAAGTCGCTAACTTGAGTATATATAATCATATCATTAGAATTTTCTAGGTTAACTAGCATTAATTCCCATTCATCCGTATTGCCACTAACATTAGGTATAGTGTCTCCCTCATAATATCTCTGCCAAGAGATAACACCGTCAGATGGAGATTTAATCAGTAGATTAGATTCTAATTCTCTAAGTTCCATTATTTCTTTATTTTTATTATCGACTTCATCTTGTTTATCAGCTATAGAGTCTTCTATTGTTTTAATATCATTAATATCTGCCTCAATATCAGCCGAAACATCAGAACCTGCGATTCTTACTATCGGATCTCCCGCTTCAACAAATTCATTATCATTAACGAAAACTTCAGTAGCTAAATACGTTTTTTCATCATTTAAAGTGAACCCTGTTAAGAAAATTCTAGATTCTTCGCCATAAGAATTAACTGATCCTGTGCTAGTTAAAGTTTTGCCAACATTACCATTTAAATCTGTAGAAATACCTACAGTAGCACCAACTTTTATTAGGCCTGGATTTTCCATTTCAATAGTTCCATTGTGAATAAAAGTTGTACCAGCTTCATTTGGAACTCTATTAGGATTTAAATCTGAAATTTTTCCTTCATAGTAACCTTCAAATCCTGCAAAAGTCACCCAAACATTTGCTCCTTCTTCCAATAGAGTGTATTCATTTACGCTACAGCTAAAAGAAATTTCAAGCATATTATCATTTATGATGTTTGCAATAAAAGTATCTTCAACTTTATCTCCTTCTTCTAAAGAAAGTTCAGTAAGTCTTCCTGAAATAGGAGCTGATATAACAATACCTTCTGACGTATTAACTTCTCCAACACTAGAAATATCTTTATTTATCTTTCTACCAAGCGAATCTACCGCCTCATCAATATCTTCATATAATTCTGCAATTTCATCATATATTTTTTGAAGTTCGCTCTCTTTTTCAGCCACTAAATCTGGTAAATCCGGCGATGAAAGTTGTGCAATAGGATCTCCCTCTTTTACACTGTCGTTTTCGCCTACAAAAAATTCATCTACTACATAGCTTATACTTCCATCGACGCCTTCAGGTCTAGGTGCAGAAACTCTTCCACCCGAATTTGCATTTAATTGCCCTGCAAGTGTAACGCCAACATTAATATCTCCTCTTTCTACAGGCTTAGTAACAAAAACTGGACCTGTGTCACCTTCACTGCTATCAGGCAGTAAAGTAAGTGCCGTAAAATACCCTCCGGTAAAGATTAATCCTGCTACAACAAGTAGCGAAACAATTTTTTTAAACATCTTTCCTCCTAGCCGTTTCCATATCAGAAACTATCTCTCCGTCTACTAATCTTAAAATTCTTTTACCATATGCGGCTATATCTTCCTCGTGTGTTACCTGCACAATAGTAATTTTACTACTTTCATTCAATTCGCTAAAAAGATCCATAATTTTATTTCCTGTTTTTGAATCTAATGCACCAGTAGGCTCATCCGCTAGAATAAGCGCAGGATTTCCTACCAAGGCTCTCGCGATAGCAACTCTTTGCTGTTGACCACCAGAAAGTTGATTAGGAGTATGATGCATCCTGTCTTTAAGTCCAACTAATTCTAGTGATTTTTCAGACAATTCTCTTCTCTGTTTTGCCGACATACCTCTATATATAAGAGGAATTTCTACATTCTTTTGTGCAGATAAATGAGGTAACAGATGGAAATTTTGAAAAACAAAACCTAAAAATTCATTCCGTATTTCTGACATTTTAGAATCAGATAATTTTTCTACCTTATGTCCCGCAAGCTCATAAGAACCTTCTGACGGTTTATCTAAGCATCCAATTACATTTAACAATGTAGATTTACCCGAACCAGATGGCCCCATTATAGAAATAAACTCGCCATTAGCCACAGTAAAATTAACATTTTTTAAAGCATCAACTTGTATCATTCCTGATTTGTATTGCTTTGATATATTAGTCATGCTAATAATATCCATTCTACACCTCTCTTCCAAAGTTGAAAAAATATTCTTTATCTATAATTATTAGATATATATAAGACGATAAAAAAGATAAAAAGTTCCATAAAATAATTATTTAGCTACATATGCTTGCATGCCATCTATCCATATTTTATTATTGCCTTGAACTTCTAAATACAAATTAATATAGTCAATCTCACCTACGTTGATTGTAACTTCTTCTGAAGTCCATATATCATTTGCCACTTCAATTTTCCCACTATTATTTGCAAATAAGACTCCGTCTTTATATGCTTCCACTATCAATTTAACTTCTGTGTTTTGTAAAGCATTAAATTTTGCAGTGAAAACTATTTGTTCGCCTCTCATATGTTCTAGTTCAGTTTTATCAAAATCGATTATTGCAAACAAACTTTTTACTGTTTCTTCAGAATTGTTTTCAATTAACAACGAACTGCTGCCTTCATTATAATTACTTGTGTCTACTACTGCAGTAGCGCCTGTATACCCTATCTTGCTAATCAAATCGCTATTGAAAAACATTGCAGATTCTGCATTATCTATAACAGGTTCTGCTGGTTCAGTCACATCACCCGAATCATCTTTATCAGGATTATCATCTTCAGTGTTTGTATCATCAGGATTTTGATTTTCATCATCTTTATCATCTGAATCAGGTTGCACATTTTGTTCTGTTCCATCAGTTCCATTATCAGTATTGTCAACTATGTCCGAACCATTGCCGTCTTCTTTATCTCCAAACAATCCTAATCCAAATGCAATGCTACCAAGCAACAAAACAATAGCTACCGCTGCAATGATTATTATCTTAATTTTTGATTTTCCTTCACCGTTATTATTTCCAGACTTTTGAGTGTTATTACTATATGTGGTAGATTTTACATTATCATTTGTATTTGATTTATTTCCATCAGTCTCCTTTAAGAAAATATCAATCACACTTACTTCAGCATCTTCATCTGATTTTTCAGAGTCATTAATTTCGCTGCCCTCTAGTTTTTCATCATTATCCAAATTTGTCTGAATACTACTGAAATAATTGCTATCATCAATATGTTCTATAGTATTTATTTCTTCTATAGTGTTTGTCTCTTCTATATTCTTAGAATTATCATCAATATCTTGTGCTGACGTATCTTCTAAAGCATTTTCTTCTATAGTGTTTGTTTCTTCTATATTCTTAGAATTATCATCAATATCTTGCGCTGACGTATCTTCTAAAGTATTTTCTTCTAACTCATTTTCTATCGAAACACTTTCTAATACTGAAGTTTCAGCCTCAAGCTCCAAATCCTTTAAATCTTCAATTGCATCAGATGCATCCAATGTATCTGTGATTTTTTCGTTCGCTTTTTCGTCAGCAATAGCCTCAGTTGACATTATAGCAGTTGCAGATACCGCAGCAGCAACTCCTACAACAGTAGATTTATCATCTTCTTTTGGGTTTTCTTCGTTTGATTGAGATTTCTGCATTTCGTCATTTTTCACTTCTATGTTATAAACATCTGACATTTTAAGAGAGTTTACAGGTGCATCAGTTTTACAATTGATTAAATTATAAATACTTGATCCTATAAATTCTTTTAAAATATCTTTAGGATGAAAATATTCACGAGTTAAACATTTTACTACTATTTTTATTAAATCTGGATGAATTTCATCAGATAAGTTATAATCTACAATTTCTTTTTTAGAAAGTACGTAATGCAACATATTGCCAATACTTTTGTATGTGAAATTATCTGATAAATCAAACTCATCTGTAAACTCAAATCCACCATTGACATATATGTTAAGTTCATCATCGATAGTTAAATTATCAAAATTAACAATCTTGTATTGAAACAAATCTGTTGTATTATACACCTCTAAAAATAATCTCAACAATTGTTCTGCAATAACAAATTGATGTTTCAACGATAATTTATTATTATCAATAAACTCTTTCAACTTAAATTGATTAAGTTCTTCAAAATATCTAGTGATAATATACAATCTATCTGAAGTCTTATATGCTTTAACTATGTTAGACTTTGTAGAATTTAAAAAATTCACATCTATTAATTTCATTAGTTTTTGATTAATAATTGTGCTGTGAATAAAAGATTCTTCTGTTCTTGTGTCTCTACATAAAACAATTTTTTGACAACTATTTTCATATAATAATTTTAAAGTTTCTAAGCTATTATCCATTTAAAAACCTCCTAAAATTTGAACTAAAAATATAAAAAACACGCATGTTAATATTTTACCACAAAAATAAAAAAAAATTAAGAAAAATTTTTGATTTTTCTTAATTTTTTTATTTTTATCGTTATTTGTGGTTAATCCTAAGAAAATCCAATAAAATTTGTCGCTGATATTCCAATAATTATTGTTAAAACTATATTTAAATACGAGTTTCACAAAATAAAATTAATTATTTCAGCATCGATGTAAACTGTGAGTAGATTAATTACTATCTTCATTTATTTCATATTCAACATCTTCTATTATTTTTTTACCTTTTACTTCTTGACTATAATCTTCTCTTTTTTCTCTGCCATAATATTTATCAGTTTTAGACTTAATCATATAAAGCAAAAATACAAACATAACTAAATCATCAATAATCGCAAACCCTAAAACTGGAAATGGTATAAGGTCTACAGGACTTAAGATATAAATGAGCGGTAAAATTATCCACCATTTTTCTTTTAGAGGAATATTTTTATCTTTCAAAAATTTGAAAATCAGAAGAATTCTCATAGTAAACCTCTATGACACAAATTCTGTGTCTGGAAGCTTTCTTCTTAGTTTTTGTTCAAAGTTTTTAGTTGCACTTACACCTGTTGCACTACCTAATACAATATGAGTAATATCATTTTCTAATGCAAAATCAACAAGCGTCTTAATTACATCCTTAGATCTCTTCATTACCAAATCTGCGCCTAATTCTTTAGTTATTTGAAACAAGTATTCCAGAGCGTCTCCATCGCTTAAATTAAATAACAACATGTCGTTTTCATTTACAACGTGTATGACAAATAGTTGATTATCTTTATCTTTTGAGCAAATATCATGTCCTATCCTGATAAGTTTTTCACAAGTTTTCTGCTGGGTTACACACACCATTATTTTTTTTAACATATTATCTCCTTTAACGGAAAACGTTTATTTTATTTTACAATATTAATGCACAATAAAGAATTGTGCCATCAATTAGAAAATTTACTATACATTTATTATACAATAATTGTTGCAAATTTTCAAGCCTATATTAACTTATTATATAGTTTTTTTCATAATCTTTTCTTAAGAAAATTAAAAATTTCCAAAAAAAAATCGCCATTCTATAACGATTAATGGCGGGAGTATGTGGGAATCGAACCCACCCATGACGCTATTAACGCCAAACAACCGGTTTTGAAGACCGGGAGGCACACCAGCACCCATCTACTCCCATCAGCAAGTAACAGTATACCACATAAAAAATCTAATATCAACATAAAAAATTAAATTTTCATAAAAATTTTAAACTATAGTTACTATTCACAGCTAACATATGCATCCCAAGGGAAAAAAATAATAAAATCTGTCGCTGGTACTCCAATTGGGAAGTTGTATGGCGCAGAACTTTTTGCTCGTTAAACACACAAAGATTTGGTTCTCCATGCATGTGCCCTACCGCCATTTTCATTTAGAAAATGGCGGTAGGGCATGATCACTTTTATTCGCAAAGTCATAACGCAACATATTTTATTATTTTTTCCTTATTTACACCATAATTCGACTGTGAATAGTTACAACTTTATGTTGCTGTTCACAGCGTAATTCAATGAATTATGAATTTCAACGTAGGGAACGGTCTTGACTGTTCCGTTGTTTTTACAAATACAAATTCATCATGTGCACATCATGATAAACATCATCAATTTTCATGAATTTTTCAAATACACCAATCATCTCAAATCCTAATTTTTTATATAAATTAACTGCATGATAGTTGTCTGTTCTTACATTCAAATGTAAAACTTCCGTTATCTGTGATTTTTTTGCAAATTCAATTGCTTCATTCATAAGTTCAGAAGCAATCCCCAAGTTCCAAAACTCTCTTTTTACGCTAATTCCAAGTTCTGAATGATGCTTTACTCTTTTTCTTGGGCTACCGATCACTGAAACAGTTCCAACTATAACATCTTCTATTCTAGCAATAAGCATAAAAGAATTATCAAGCATCATCAAACTTTTAATAAAGTCTACTTCTTGTTCAACCGTCATATTAAAATCCGCAGCACCCATTGATAAGTTATCACTCTCAGACGTTACTAATTTCATATAGTCTATTAAATCTTCAGCATCTTCTATCTTAACTGCTTCAATACTTAATTTCTGTCCATTTTTTAACAACATTTTTCCTCCTGAAACATATAAAACTAACCGGTCCTACACTTCTAGTTCTTCTGCTATTCTTTCTAATTCTTCTGTAATTTTAATCGTTTGAGGACATACCGCTTCACATGCTCCACATTTTATGCAATCGCTAGCCGAACCACCTTTATTTTGAGCAAAAGAATACGAAGTTCTACCTGATTTTAAATCATCATAAATCAACACTCTATTCATAGCTCCCAACATGTCGTGTATTTCTATATTCATCGGACATTCTTTTACGCAATATTGACAATTAGTACATGGTATAGAAGGTGTGCTTTTAATCAGTTCTTGAACTTTTCTAATAATTTCTTGCTCTTTTTCATTCAAAGGAGCAACATTCCTCATAATATCTATATTTTCTTTGATCTGATCTAGATTTGACATCCCACTTAAAATAGTACCTATTCCATCTAGCGAAGCAACAAATCTAAGCGCCCATGAAACCAAACTAACATCTGCATTAGCTTCCTTTAATAAGTCAGCTACAGCTTTAGGAGGATTTGCTAAAGTTCCACCTCTTACAGGCTCCATAACTATAACATCTTTTCCGTATTTTCTAGCTACTTCATAACATTTTCGCGATTGTACCATCAAATCTTCCCAGTCAGCATAATTGATTTGAAGTTGAACGAAATCTACTTTATCAGAATGTTTTGCAAGCACACCTTCGAGTACATCTGCTGTATCATGAATAGAAAATCCAAGTTTTTTAATTTTGCCCAAGGCTTTTTGTTCACTTAAAAAATCCCATATACCAAAATCTTCAAATATTTGAGTTCTTTTTGAGCCAAGATTATGAAGCAAATAATAATCAAAATACTCCACTCCAGTTCTTTCCAAAGAAGTATAAAACATGTTTTTTGCCTCATCAGCACTTTTTGCTCCTGCCCAAGCTGGTAATTTAGTAGCAAGTTGATAACTTTCTCTAGGATATCTGTCCACAAGTGCTTTTTTTACAGCTCCCTCGGATTTTTGATTGTGATATCCATATGCAGTGTCAAAATACGTAAATCCATTTTCTAAAAACACATCTACCATCTTTTTTACATGTTCAATGTCTATTTCGTTGTCAATCATCGGCAGTCTCATCATGCCAAAACCTAATTTTCCAATTTCTTTTCCTTCGTAAACCATAATCTTCTCTCCTTCGACATATTTAATTTTTTCCTGTTTGACTTGCAAATAACTATAAATAGCAACGTTTTTAATTGATGTAAATAATAATTACATATATGTCCATCTATATATCTGTGCCTTTTATTATTACATCGTATCCATAAATATCGGCATATTCATATGCATAACTATCTTGGTTACATCTTATTGTTACCGTTTGGCCTTCCAACATCCAATAATCATATAGTTCGCCTTCTATAGTAGTTACAGAATCAGGTATATCAATTATTAAGCCATCTTCATGAAAAATTCCTTCAATAGCTTGATATTCAATAATCTCTGTTCCCTCCGGAACAATCAACTCTTTTGTAAATCCCAAAAGAAAAATAGATCCTTTCGTAATTTTGTTGATCCCTAATGGTAATTCCATCACTTCTTCTAAGGCATTTTCATTTGTATCTAACAATATTCCTTGACCCACTATAAAATTACTGCCTGCAATATTATTTTCCTCATACCAGCTATTTGATTCAAATGTACTTGAATAAGCATACGACAATGTCGAAGGTATATGAAGTTCTTTTAATGAATCACATCCAAAAAATACCTCTTGCCCTATGTATACAAGACCTTCAGGCAATATAGCAGACTTTAAATTTAAACAGTTATAAAATACCATATCGCCCATAAATATCAAACTATCCGAAAATTCAACATTTTCTAAATACAAAGCTCCACCAAAAACATAGTTTTCTATATATTCAACACTATTAGGAATAGTTACATTTTCAATAGATAAATTATCCATAAATACATATGAATCAATGTTCACTATACCATCAGGTATCACCACATTTTCTTCCGAACCAGTATATTTTACAAGAGTATCTCCAACTGTCACAAAGCCATTTGCATCTTCAGTTTCAAAGTATGAACTATAATCAAATGCTTCCCTCCCGACTTGAATATTAGGGGGTAAGATCGTTGCTAAAGTATCTCTAAATGCAAAACTACCTACATACTCTAAAGAATCAGGAATTTCACCTATTTCTAGATATGAATATCCATTTGTATTAAATCCTCCGTCTTCAACATAAACCAAATTTTCTGACAATCTAACATACTCTAAATATGCACATTCTGAAAACGCATATGAACTCACATGTTCTATAGTATCAGGCATTATTACAGCTAAAAGTTCCATATCTCCAAAAAAAGCATAGCTGTCTATAATTTTAGCACCTTCAGGTATCTCAAGAACATAGTGCGTTCCTTCAAAATCTGCTCTTCTATCTACTCCTACTACCATGTCATCTATTACATTTGCTTGAATCACAGGATAATTTTTATACTCATCTGGTATCAAAGTATTTTCTATAGCTTCCGTTTCTTCTATCATTTTTTGTATAGCGACTTCTTCACTAGCATTAAAAAACGTCTCATTTACGCCAAATGAAATGGTTTGCATAAAACTAAATATAAATGTGATAATAGCTATGATTATGTTAAAAATCATCGGTAAAAAAACTACTGCCAAAATTATATTTCTAAGAGTTTTTGAACTTTTTTTACGATTGGCTGGATCAGGAGTGTTAGCATTTCTATTTCTTCTTTGATTTTTATTGTATCCTTCTGCGTTAGGTCTGCCTACTAACTCATCGCTAGCAATATTTTGATTAAGTGTATTTGTATGTATATTTGTACGTGTATTTTTTTTAGCATCGTTAGATTTGTCAGTGTTAACAAATTGCCCTGTTTCTGGATTGTATTTTTTACTAGATGTCTGGTTATTTAATCCATTACTATAATACCTTCCGTCTTTTCTGTTGAATGCGCTACATTTGGGACAAAGTCCTTCTGTTTTTTCATAATTAAAATCTGTATTACATCTTACACATTTCATAATATCATCTCCTATTATCTTGATCGATAAAAAATTATCTCAAAACATTTTCATCTATCCATTTGGCTACTCCATCATTATTGCAGTCAACCGTTACAAATTTTGCAGCGTCTAAAACCTCTTTAACTGAACCTTCCATAGCCACTCCATAACCACAATATTTGATCATATCTATATCATCATGGTCATCTCCAAAAGTTGCTATCTCAGAAAGTGGTATATTATAATGTTTTGCTAGTGCCTCTACTCCTTTAAACTTGCTCGCTCCATTGTTCATGACTTGAAAAAATTTGCCTAAAGCTGTTTTCCCATACACGCCTTCTGGAAGTATGCTTGAAATTTTTTCGATATCTTCATCACTATCTAACCAAAATATCAGTTTATATACATCATTTTCGATGATATTAAAATCAGTAATAATATCTCTATCCATTTCTGGAAATACTGTTTTTACGTCAAAATTGGAGTGAATAAAATCATTTATTTCAGCAGAAATTTTGTAACCTGGCATATTTTTATTAATATCATCAATTATACTTTTGGCTATATCTTTATCTATCATATAAGAAGCCATAGTTTTTCCGTCAATTGTAATCAAGCCACCATTTAAGCAAATTACGCTGTCACAACCAATCATTTTTTCAATTTTTACTATAGCACGCTCTGGTCTGGCAGAATTAATAGCAGTTATAATTCCTCTTTTTTTGCATTCGTCTAATATATTTTTAGTATACTCCGAAATTGAATTATCGCTTCGCAAAAGAGTTTTATCCAAATCCATAACTATCATTTTAACGTTCATAAAACCTCCATGTTTTACCCTGTATAAGGGCGACCTCTACTCATCCAAAAGTTTGGTCACCCATACAAAGTAGGGAATTGTCTTGATTGTCCCGTTTTCTTACATATGTTTTCGGTGCGGTCAAAACCACATCCTACAAAAGACCATACCATACAAATTATGTTCAATTATTCTTCTATATTAAGCTGAATTGAAAGTTCACCTAGCTGTTTATCTGTAGCTGCACAAGGCGCATCACTCATTAAACAAGATGCACTTTGAGTTTTAGGAAAAGCTATTACGTCTCTTATATTGTCAGTTTCTGTCATAACCATAGTAAGTCTATCTAATCCAAACGCAATACCGCCATGTGGAGGAACTCCGTATTTAAATGCTTCAAGTAAAAATCCGAATTTTTCATCTGCTTCTTCTTCAGACAACCCTAGTGCCTTAAACATTTTGCTCTGAAGATCTCTATTATTTATTCTTATGCTTCCACCACCTATTTCGTCTCCATTGATTACTAAATCATACGCCTTAGCTCTTGCAGTTTCAGGTGAAGTTTCAAGTTTATCTAAATCTTCATCGATAGGAGATGTAAATGGATGATGTTTTGCAACATATCTATCTTCTTCTTCATCGTATTCAAATAGTGGAAATTCAGTTATCCAAGCAATTTCAAATACTTTGTCATCTATGATATCTTTAATTTTTGCAATTTCAATTCTTAATGCACCTAAAGCAGTGTTAACTACTCCACCTTTATCAGCTATTACAAAAATAATATCTTTCTCCTCTAGTTGCATTTTTTCCTTAATAGCTTCAACTTCAGTTTCTGCTAAAAACTTAGCAATAGGCGATTCTACTACGCCATTTTCAAGTTTAAACCATGCCAAAGCTTTAGCTCCATAAGTCTTAACAAATTTTTCTAGATTAGACAAGCCTTTTTTCGAAAAATCGTCTGCTGACTTTTCAATCTTAATACACTTAACTTTTCCACCAGTTTCCACAGTAGATTTAAACGCATTAAAAGTAGAGTTTGCAAATATTTCTGAAATATCATTTATTTCGTATCCAAATCTAAGGTCAGGTTTGTCTGAACCATATTTTTCCATCGCTGTTTCATACGACATTCTTTTGAATGGAACTTGTATATCTATACCTTTAATTTCTTTAAATAATTTAGCAACTAGTTGCTCATTTATAGATAACACATCTTCCACATCAACAAATGACATCTCGCAGTCAAGTTGAGTAAATTCAGGTTGCCTATTTGCTCTTAAATCTTCATCTCTAAAACATCTAACTATTTGATAATATCTATTAAATCCTGAAACCATCAATAGTTGTTTGAAAATTTGTGGCGATTGAGGCAATGCATAAAATTTACCTTCATTAACTCTGCTCGGCACTAGATAATCTCTTGCACCTTCTGGAGTTGGTTTAGTTAAAAATGGCGTTTCAATCTCATTAAAATCATTTTCAAACATGAAGTTTCTAATTACATTATTAATCTTTGCTCTTGTAAGTAACTTTTTTTGCATAGACGGCTTTCTCAAATCTAAAAATCGATACTTCAATCTCATTTGTTCTTGTACGTCATCGTTGTCTTTGATATAGATTGGAGGTGTTTCAGCAGTATCTAAAATTCTTAATTCATCTGCATATATTTCAATATCACCAGTTTCCATCTCAGAATTCTTCGATTCTCTTTCTGTCACCTTGCCTCTTACAGCTATCACATATTCACTTCTAATACTTTCTGCTTTTTCGAATGCCTCTTTATTCACTTCTGTATCAAAAACTATTTGTACAAGACCAGTCACATCTCTTAAATCAACAAAAATAAGACCACCAAGGTTACGTCTTTTTTGTACCCATCCCATAAGTGTAACTTCCTTTTGCACATCTTCCATTCGCAAATCATTACACATATTCGTTCTTCTTAAATTACCCATTTTTTCCATTTTGTTTCCTCCTCAATCAAATAAAAATATTCTTGTAGGCCATAATTTATATTTCAAGAGTTTTGTTTTGTCAAAAAATATATAAAACTCGTCACCTACACTCACATGTAGGGACGAGTCATACCCGCGTTGCCACCCTAATTGGATTATTAAACTAATCCCACTTCATTGGTTTTGCATTTTTTATAAAAGGTGTCTTCATCAAAACTACTTATTCGAGCTTCCACCATCCTCGAATCGCTATGCAAGACTATTTCAACTACTCTTCCTCTGCAAATTTCTTTATTAAGTTTGTATATATATAAACTATCATAATTCAAAATGATTGTCAATATAAAATTTGATCCTACTCAGACTTATCTTCTGAATCAGTTTCTTCAATTTCATGTGTATCTGTATCTTTACCTTTTTTAGTTACACTACCAATTGCCCATTTAGAGAAAGTCATTCTTTGTTTTCCATGACTTAATTCTATAACTATAGATTCTTCACTAGCCTTAACAACTTTACCGTGTATTCCTCCTATAGTGATAACTTCATCACCAGCTGCTATACTATTGCGCATCTGTAGAGTTTCTTTATCTTTTTTCTTTTGTGGTTTGATAATAAAAAAGTAGAAAACTCCAAAGAATATTACCATCATAATAATCGGCATCAATGGTGATGCTTCAGGTGCCGCTGTCAAACTAAAACTTCCAAAATTGTTAATCATTTTTTCCTCCTGAATTTTAATTAATTTATTGCTACAACAAAGTCAAAACCTTATTGTTCATAGCCATATTTCGAATAAAAATCTGTCTTAAAATCTAAAAATCTATCTTCTCTAATACTTATTCTAATATCTTTCATCAAATTAATCAAGAAAAATAAATTATGTATAGTCGCAAGTCTTGCTCCTAATATCTCATTTTCCTTGAACAAATGCCTAATATAGGCTTTAGAATAATTTTTACAAGTATAGCAACTACACTCTTTATCAATAGGAGTAAAATCTTTTGCATATTTAGCATTTTTAATAGTCACTTGGCCTGAACTAGTGAAAAAAGCACCATTTCTTGCCATTCTTGTAGGCATAACGCAATCAGCCATATCTATACCGCTAACAACTGCTTCAAACAGATAATCAGGACTTCCTACTCCCATAAGATATCTAGGTTTTTCCCTCGGTAGTTGTTCAACAATATGATCCAAATGCTCAATCATCATATCCTTAGGCTCACCAACACTCAATCCTCCAACTGCATAACCTGGAAAATCTAATTCGATGAGTTGTTTTGCACTTTCAGTTCTCAAATCTTTGTACATACCGCCTTGAACTATGCCAAACAGAGCTTGATTATCAGTGTTTTTATGGAATTCTTTACATCGTTTTGCCCATCTAGTAGTTCTTTCCATAGAAGCCTTTGCGTACTCATGACTAGCAGGGTATGGAACACACTCATCAAAAGCCATAATAATATCTGAGCCCAGATAATTTTGAATTTCTATCGATTTTTCTGGACTAATAAAATGTTTAGAACCATCAACGTGTGATCTAAACTCGACGCCTTCTTCTTTGATTTTTCTCAGATTGCCTAAACTAAACACTTGGAAACCACCACTATCAGTCAATATTGGCCTATCCCAATTCATAAACTTATGTAATCCACCTGCTTCTTTAATTAGTTCATGGCCAGGTCTTAAATACAAATGATACGTATTGCTCAAGATGATCTGTGCTTCCATATCTTTTAACTCTTCTGGAGTCATAGCCTTTACAGTAGCTTTAGTCCCAACGGGCATAAATATTGGAGTTTCGATTTCACCATGGTTTGTATAAATCTTTCCTAGTCTTGCCTTACATTCATTAGATTCTTTTAATAATTCAAATTTAAACATAAATCACCTACTTTATAAACATTGCATCTCCGAAGCTAAAAAATCTATATTTTTCTTCTATCGCTTCTTCGTATGCTTTCATTGTATTTTCTTTTCCTGCCAACGTACTAACAAGCATTATTAGTGTAGATTCTGGCAAATGGAAATTTGTAATCAAACAGTCAACTATTCTAAAATCATATCCTGGATGAATAAATATATCTGTCCATCCACTACATTCTTTTATCATGCCATTTTCATCGCTTACCGTTTCAAGTGTTCTAGTAGAAGTAGTACCAACAGATATGACTCTACCGCCCTTTTGTTTTGCATTATTAATTATGTCAGCTGTTTCTGCATTTATTTGATAAAATTCAGAGTGCATCACATGTTCACTGATTTCTTCAACTTTAACAGGCCTAAACGTTCCAAGTCCTACGTGTAATGTTAATTTTGCTATCACTACACCTTTTTCATCTAATCGCCTCAATATATCATCTGTAAAATGTAATCCTGCTGTTGGCGCTGCTGCTGACCCCAAATTTTTTGCATATACAGTTTGATACCTATCTTTGTCCTGAAGTTTTTCGTATATATATGGTGGCAATGGCATTTCACCTAATTTGTCTAATATTTCTTCAAAAATTCCATCATAAACAAATTCAATAATCCTATTGCCATCTTCCAAAACATCTACAATACTACCTTCTAGCAACCCTTCTTTAAATACTATTTCGGCTCCAATTTTAGCTTTCTTTCCTGGTTTTACTAAAGTTTCCCATTTTTTATCGTCTATTCTTTTTAAAAGCAATAGCTCAATTACAGCATCGGTTCCTTTTTTTTTGCCAAACAATCTTGCAGGAAGCACCTTGGTGTCGTTTATCACTAAACAATCACCTTTATCAAGATAGTCAATAATATCAAAAAAATGTTTATGAGTAATACTACCAGTCTTCTTATCTAACACAAGCATTCTTGACGTAGTCCTATCTTTGAGCGGAGTTTGTGCAATTAATTCTTCAGGTAAATCAAAGAAAAAATCACTAGTTTTTAGCTCGCTTTGTATCATCTTACTTCTACCCCTGTATAATAATATTTTAATATTTCTTCAAAATTAAACCCTTCATCAGCCATAGCTTTCGCTCCATACTGACTAAGCCCAATTCCGTGTCCAAATCCTCTCCCTATAAAGTAGTATTCTACTGGTATAGAAGGTAATTCCTCCACGCCATCTTCCGAAATAACGCTTAATTCACTATTTTCTATTCTATCGGTACCTGATGCTGAAATAATATATTTGCTACTAACAGCAACTCTTTTTTCATCAGGATTCTCGATAATTTCTTCTAATTCTTCGTCAGAATCAGTCAAATCAGAATCAGTATCTTCTTCATCTAGAAGACTGCTTTCATCATCTAACAAACTGCTCTCATCTTCTTCTAAATCTGAATCTTCACCTTCACCAACAAGACTATCATCTTCTTCTAAATTTTCGCTCTCACCTACAAGACTGTCATCTTTGTCTTCTTCCTCATTAGATTCATCATTGTCAATCTCATCTTCATCAGAAACCGTTTCTTCGATTTTAGGCACATACTTAAAACTATTCTCGCTCAATAAATATACATCTGTATCAGTAGAAACTGTGAACCAAGAACTAGGCAACACATCATAACCTATTATAGCTCTAACACTTTCTTTACCGAGAACTATATCGCCAACATCAGTCGAAATCACGCATTCCATGACTCTATAATTTTCAGAAATTTCTGTTAATGTAACCCCATAAACTGCTGAAACATCAGGGTTTTCATCTTGAGCAGAAAGCAATAATTCCTCATCAGACACTGCTACTTCCCACTCAGTGTATGGAGAAATATTTGAATATGGATCATCGACAGCCTTTAAGTAAGGCACAGTAGCGACCCACACATTTTCACTGTTTTCAGTCCTACCACCGCTTGTAGAATGAAAAAAGGCTGTAATTAACTCGTCATCATGATAAATCATTATTCCATCAGTTTCATCCACTGCTTGGCTTGTAACTTCAACTTCACTTTCATAACCTCTATATACTTGACTATTTTGATTGTCTTCAAGGTCATACCCTGTCCAAGAATCAGGATTAATATTTGCTACAGCATAAGTTCTAGCAGCAACCGCTTGAGCTTTTATAGTTTCCATAGGCCAAGAAATAAATATTTCATTCGGGACTACTCCGTACAAATATTGTTGCAAAGGAACTATATTTATAGAAATCAGTCTGTCAGGCATAACAGAAAAAGCCATTTTGCCTCTATAAAGTCTTCCATCAATATAAATAGCATTAGAATCCAAATGTTCATTATAATATGAAAAATACAAATTAAAGTTATCATCATACATCAAAACTATATTGTTATTTTCATCATAAAACAACACGCTTTTATTTAATCCATTAACTACAGATGCATCAATACTATTTTGGAGTAAACTATCAGCTAAATCTTGACAATCTTGCTCTGATACGAAACTTCCTCCATAAATACTAAAACTTCCGTTATTATAAAATGGATAAAAATTTGTCCCATAATTGTCAGATAAATTATGCGCTTCAGCTAAAGCAGATTCATAATCAGAAAAAACATAAGAAGCCAAAGATACATGATAATACCCTACCATAGTATTTTCATCCTCTTCAGATTGCCACAAAAACTCAGTATCATAATATCCATCTAGCAAAACATCTAAATCGTTACCCAGTGTAGCTATCGGCATATTTATGTCTATTGAATGATCATACATACTAATATCATTATCTCCAACAAGTCGTACTTGTTCATTATATTTTCTCGGTTCTCTAATTCTTACCCTAGCGCTAGTCTCTAAATCATAACCATAAGCAGGCATAGTTAACATAGAAATTAAAACTAATATAATTAAAGATGATCTAAATATTTTTTTAAGCATTTTCATTGCTCCTTTACATTCTCAATTATACTCAAATATCGATTTCTAATTGATTTTTCTTTGCTTTTCCCTTTTGAACATGTTTAAATCCTTTTTCTGTAACTATTCTACCTCGTGGAGTTCTATTCAAAAAACCTATTTGAAGTAAATACGGTTCATAAACATCTTCTATAGTGCTTCTTTCTTCACCGATTGAAGCCGCCAAAGTATCAAGTCCTACAGGACCACCTTTATAAAAATCTATAATCGTATTCAATATTTTTCTATCTAATCGATCTAAACCTGTGTTATCAATTTCAAGCATTATTAATGCATCATCTGCAGTTTCCTTATCTATAACGCCCCTACCTTTTACAACAGCAAAATCTCGGACCCTTCTTAAAAGCCTATTAGCAATTCTAGGAGTTCCTCTAGATCTACTCGCGATTTCTTCTGCACCTTTATCGTCAATCTCTATATCTATAATTCCAGCAGATCTCAAGACAATCTGTTTCAATTCTTCAGTCCTATAAAAATCAAGCGTACACATTACACCAAATCTGTCTCTAAGTGGCGATGCTAATAAACCAGCTCTAGTTGTTGCTCCAATAAGTGTAAATTTTTCTAATTCAAGCCTAATAGATCTTGCAGAAGGTCCTTTTCCTATAATAATATCAAGAGCATAATCTTCCATTGCAGGATACAAAATTTCTTCTACAGTTTTATTCAATCTATGAATTTCATCTATAAATAATACATCATTTTCATTTAAATTAGTCAATATTGCTGCTAAATCTCCAGGTCTTTCTATCGCAGGTCCTGAAGTTATTCTAATATTTGCATTCATTTCGTTAGAAATGATATTAGCCATTGTAGTTTTTCCAAGACCAGGAGGTCCTGACAAAAGCACATGATCTAAAGGTTCATTTCTTAATTTTGCAGCCTCTATGAAAATTTTCATGTTCTCTTTTACTTTTTGTTGGCCTATATATTGACTCAATTTTTGTGGCCTAAGGCTCAACTCTATATCTTCTTCCCCAGAATTAACAGTAGAAACTATAATTTCATTTTCTCTTTCTATTCTTTCCATCATTTCCTACCTACTTATGTTTTTTAATGCTTCTTTTATTATTTGATCTTCAGATTTTCCTGTAACATCTATTTTTTCCAAAGCTTTTTTTGCCTCTTGTAGAGAAAACCCTAGCGTCATCAATACTTTAGCTACATCTTCAGCATCTTGGTTTATTGATGGAGCAAATAACTCTGAACTATCTATGCCTGAGCTAGCTAAATCATCTACACTACCAATCTTATCTTTTAAATCTAAAATAATTTTACTTGCAGTTTTTTTGCCAATTCCCGGAGCTTTCGAAACTGCATTAACATCATCTTTTAATATATGCAACTTAAGAGTATTAATATCATAAGTAGACAAAATAGCCAGACCAGCTTTTGGTCCCACTCCATTTACAGTGATAAGTTTTTTAAACATTTCTAATTCATCCGATGAACTAAAACCATACAACGCTAATATATCTTCACGTACATACATAAATGTAAATACAGATGATTCTTCATTCTCAGATAAATTTTTAAGCGTACTAAACGAAGTATTGATAAAATATCCAATATCATTATTTTCGATTACTAAATAATCAATACCTTTTTTTATAACTTTTCCCTTAATATAACTTATCATATTATTACTCCTAATTAATTCTAATATCCCGTAATCCTAAAACTTTCACATTGTTTCAAACAGTGCGCATGACAAATTGCAACAGCCAAACCGTCGGCTGCATCATCTGGCTTAGGAATCTTCTCTAAATTCAAAATCATTTTTACCATTTCCTGCACTTGTTTTTTTTCAGCTCTACCATATCCAACTATCCCCTGTTTTATCTGCAAAGGAGTATATTCGTACAAAGCTACCTCTTTCATTTGTCCAGCAAGTAGATGTACACCTCTTGCCTCACCTATTGCAATAGCTGTTTTAGCGTTCTTGTTATAAAAAAGTTCTTCGACAGCAATAGCATCAGGCTTATACTTATCGATCATCTTTATATATTCTTCGTAAATATGTCTTAGTCTCTTTGGAAAATCCATAGTACTTTCAGTGACGACACATCCATAATCAATAACTTTAAACTTATTACCTATGTATTCAATAATACCGTAACCTGAAAGTGCCAGACCCGGATCCATTCCTAATATTATCACACCACTACTCCTAATTATTCCTCAGGCATATCCCAATTATGGAAAACTTCTTGAACATCGTCATTATCATCTAGTGCATCAATCAATTTATTAAGGTTTTTTAGATTTTCTTCACCTTCCACATTTACATAATTTTGTGGCAAGAAAGCAACTTCACCAGTCG
The DNA here is from genome assembly GCA_964371035.1 of uncultured Clostridia bacterium. Classification (GTDB taxonomy): domain Bacteria; phylum Bacillota; class Clostridia; order Tissierellales; family Sedimentibacteraceae; genus UBA1535. The sequence goes on from CAYJLG010000003.1 coordinate 36,199, forward strand.
CTCCAAGAAACCCAGCAGATTTTAATCCATTTATAACTTGCATAAAATCTTCAGGTGCAGTAGTTATTTCAAACATTTCACCTGATTCAAAATCGTCCGCACCAACTTCAAGAGCTAACATCATCAACTCTTCTTCATCGATACTATCTGATTTTTCTAAAGTAATTAATCCTTTCCTGTCAAAAAGATAACCTACACATCCTGTTGATCCTAAATTGCCACCGAATTTCGAAAAATAATGTCTAATATCTGCAGCCGTTCTATTTTTATTATTAGTTAAGCATTGAACCATGAATGCAGTACCACAAGGTCCATAAGCCTCATAAGTTATATGATCAAAAATTTCTCCATTAAGTCCACCAAGTCCATTTTTTACTGCTCTATCTATATTATCATTAGGCATATTTTCTGCTTTAGCTTTTTCTATTGCAGTAGCAAGAGCAGAATTATATTCTGGATCTCCGCCACTTTCTCTCGTTGCAACAGTTATAGCTCTTGCTAACTTAGTAAATATCTTAGCTCTTTTGCTATCTTGTCTACCTTTTCTATGTTTCGTATTGGCCCATTTTGAATGCCCTGCCATGTTAATCCTCCACTTATTTAAATCTTTATAATTACATATTTTGTAACAATCTATTATTTTTCATTGCTATTTTCAGTCATTTTTCTGTAGATGCAACTAATATCATTTTTTTACAATACTTTTCCATCTTTAATCGAATAATATATTGCTTCTTCAGTCTTTAACTCACACTTTCCATTTGTAGCATTCATAATTAAAGAAGTCAACTTATCAATCTCTTCTTCCAAACACAAAACATTTAGAATCACATTTTCATCAAAAGTTTTCTCTTTAATTATAAAATTGCTCTTGTTCAAATCATTTTCTACTTTACCAAGTAACGTGTAATCTATTTTTACAGCTACATCATAAAACAATGTCTTATCAACAATAATCGAGCTTTCTAATCCGATTTTCGCACCTTTAGTATATGCTCTAACTAGACCGCCTGCACCAAGCTTCACTCCGCCAAAATATCTAGTCACAACTACGCATACATTTCTTAGATTTTCAGATTTGATTACATTTAAAACAGGCATGCCAGCAGTTCCAGAAGGCTCGCCATCGTCACTAAATCTTTGAATATTGCTATTTTCACCTAACACATATCCATGTACATTGTGTGAAGCATCTTTAAACTGTCTTTTGATACTGTTAATAAAGTCTATCGCTTCCTCTTCACTTTCGATAGGAGCAGCATGTCCTATAAATCTTGATTTGTTTATTACAATTTCATCGTTACCTATTTGATGTACAGTTTTAAACGTAGACATAATTCTCCTTATAATTTACATAATTTTATAGATACTTGTTAAACGTCAAATATTAATCTTCAATTATAAAATCCGCATATTTATACTTCTCATCTTCATATAAAACTGCTTCAAACTTTACACCGTCTGCTTCAAACTCTGAATTTTCAGTAAATCTGCTCTCAAAAATCTCATAATACAATTTCAAATTTTTATTAGGTATTTTTAGATTGTATTTGTTTTTTTCGCCATTAATCTTCAAATCTAAAAATTCTAACAACTCATTTATATTCATCTTGTTAAGAGCCGAAATATACATTGTATTTTCAACAGGCAGAAAATTTAAGTTTGTTCCTTCTAATCTATCAATCTTATTATATACAGAAACTACAGGAATTTCTGAATCTGTTATTTGATTTACAAGTTTTAGAGTAGTTTGTTTATGCAACTCTAAATTTTCATCATTGATATCCATCAAATGCAAAATAATATCAGCATATTTTAACTCTTCCAAAGTACTCTTAAACGCTTTAACTATCTGAGTTGGAAGTTTTTTAATAAATCCTACCGTATCCGAAAAAATAACATATCTTCCACCTGGAAATCTAACTTTTCTATGCTCAGTATCTAGTGTTGCAAATAACATATCTTTTACAAAAACTTTTTTGTTTTCCAACTCTTCATCTGTATAGCAAGTTTCAATCAAAGAATTCAAAAGTGTTGACTTGCCAGCATTAGTATAACCAACAACAGAAACAACAGGTATTTCATCTCTCATACGCTTTTTGCGTTTAGTTTCTCTTACCTGTTCTATCTTTTCTATTTTTGATTCTATCTCATGTATCCTTGACAAGATATGTCTTCTGTCTGTCTCTAATTTTTTTTCACCAGGGCCTCTTGTACCGATGCCTCCCCCAAGTCTTGAGAGTTCCTTGCCTTTTCCAAGAAGTCTTGGCATTTTGTATTTTAATTGAGCAAGCTCCACTTGTAGCTTACCTTCATTAGTAAGAGCTCTTTTGGCAAATATATCAAGAATTAAAGTAGTTCTATCTATCACCCTTACATCAACGACTTCCTCTATGTTTCTTAGCTGTGAACCCGATAGTTCATCATTAAAAACTATAGTATCTGCGTCTAATTCTTTAGCATAATTAGCCACTTCTTCAACTTTTCCTTGGCCAAGATAATATCTATTATCTATATTATGCCTATTTTGAATAATTTCACCAACTACTTCACCTTCTGCGGCATTTACTAATTCTGCAAGCTCTATCATGTCATTATCTTCTGCTTTATCGCTAGATAAATTTACCGCAACTATTAAACATCTTTCTTTCAAATTTTCCAAAAATTCACCTATATCAATACATTGTCACATAATCTTCTCTTTCCGGTCCTACCGAAACGTATTTAATCGGACAATCTACAGCCTTTTCTATATAATTTATATATTCTTTAGCTTCCTTAGGCAAGTCTTCTACTGTTCTACACTTACTCACGTCAGATTTCCAACCTTTTACATACTCAACTACAGGTTTGGCAATATCCAACTGTTCTCCAAAAGGAAACTCATTTACTATTTCACCATTGATATCATATCCTATACACACAGGTATTTCATCTAAATAAGATAGTACATCTAGTTTTGTCAATGCAAGCATATCAGCGCCTTGCATTCTAACTCCGTATCTAGAGGCAACTACATCAAATGGACCAACTCTTCTAGGTCTACCCGTTGCTGCACCGTATTCTGAACCTTCTTTTCTTAGTACTTCCGCTTCCTCTCCAAACATTTCAGCAGTAAACGGACCTTCGCCAACACAAGTAGAATAAGCTTTCATGATACCAATAGAATTATCTAACTTCAAGTTTGGCACACCTGCGCCTACTGGTGCATAAGCAGCAATAGTAGAAGACGACGACGTAAAAGGATATATTCCAAAATCAATATCCCTTAATGCACCTAACTGAGCCTCAAACATTATCTTTTTCCCATCTTTTTTTGCTTGATTCAAATATAATCCTGTATCGCAAATAAACGGTGTTAAAGCTTCAGAAAACGTCTCAAGCCATGAAACCATGCTTTCAAAAGTTACTCCTTCTGCCCCATACATACCTTTTATCAATGAATTTTTCCACTCTAAAATCCCTGCAAGTCTTTTTTTCATGTTTTCAGGATATAGTAAATCACCCATTCTCAAAGCTTTTTTCATGTATTTATCACCATATACAGGAGAAATACCTCGTCTAGTCGAACCATATTTAGCATCACCTAATCGATCCTCTTCCAGTCCGTCTAACATAACATGATACGGCATACAAATTATGGCTTTGTCACTAATTTTTAAATTTTCAGGTGTAATAGTAACTCCACCTTCTTTTAATCTTCCAATCTCTTTATATAAATGTTCTATATCAATTACCATGCCATTGCCCATAACATTAGTAATTTCAGGTCTTAAGATTCCTGATGGCAATAAGTTCAATATGAACTTACCTAAGTGATTTACAACCGTATGTCCTGCATTATTTCCACCTTGATATCTCACTACCACATCATAATCTCTTGACAAAAGGTCGACCATTCTACCTTTTCCCTCATCTCCCCAATTTACTCCGACAATTGCTGTTAACATATTTTTTCTCCTTCATCATACAAAATTGTTGCTAAAACTCTCTATATAATATACAATAATTATCTAAAAAAAACAAGTAAAAATGAAAAAAATAATAAAATATAGAATTGGTACTGTTACTATTCACAGTCGATTTTTAGTATAAATAAGGAAAAAGTAATATAATATGGAAGCCTTATGGAGATTGGATTAAGTTGTGTGATAGTTTTATAAGCGTTTTAGTCATCTTTGGCTTAGCCCCAAAAATATACTGCGTTATGACTTTGCGAATAAAACTACTCATGCCCTAACCCCATTTTCTAAATGAAAATGGCGGTAGGTCACATGCATGGAGAATCAAATCTTTGTGAGTTTAACGAGCAAAAAGATTTGATGTTCTCTTCTGCGCCAGACAACTTCCCAATTGGAGTATCAGCGACAGATTTTATTATTTTTTCCTATAGGGTACAACTGTGAATAGTAACACACGATAAAACTCATTGATTTTAAAACATTTTTTACTGATTGCATAATCAAAAACATTGTGATATAATATAAAAGAGTTTTTCACTGGAGGATTTTAATGACAAATAATAATATTAATAAAAAATCAGAAAATTCCGAGCAAATCAACAATAGTAGATCAACTGAGAACAAATCTACCTCGGGAAAAAGGAAGAAAAAAAAGAAAAAAAGAAGTATAGCAGGAATCATAGGCATGATTTTTATCGTGCTGTTTTTAATTGGTTTTTTTGCTGCAGTTGTTGCAGCAGGTTTTGTAGGTCAAATAGCACTAGATATAGTTGAGACATCACCCAAAATAGACCCAAGCAACATGCTGTCTTCATTATCACAGAGTTCAGTAATTGTTAGCCAAACAGGTGCAATGATAGAACAAATTCATGACCCTAATGAAAATAGAGATATTGTAGAATTAGAACAAATTCCATTACATTTACAACAAGCTTTTATAGCTATTGAAGATCAAAGATTTTATACTCATTTTGGAATTGATATCACTAGAATAGGTGGAGCATTAATCAACAACTTAACTAAAGGTGACTTAACAGATCAAGGTGCAAGTACTTTGACACAACAGTTAGTTAAAAATGTCTATTTATATGACACTAAAACCTTTGAAAGAAAAGTTACAGAAATGTATTTAGCTGTAAAAGTTGAACAAGTTTTAGAAAAAGATCAAATACTTGAAAACTACCTAAACACTATACCTTTTGGACAAAGTGCATCTGGAGTCCAAGCCGCTTCATTCGCGTATTTTTCAAAAGATGTAAGTGAATTAACCTTGGCAGAAGCAGCATTATTAGCAGCAGTTCCAAACGCACCTTCAAAATACTCTCCTTTTTTCAGAACGCCACTAGAAGAAGTTGTAGATGTTCCAGAAGAAGATATTGTTGGTCATGTTTATATAGGCTCTATCCAATATGCATGTGTGTTTAACCCAGAATCACTAGAGAGACAACAACTTATTTTAAAAGAAATGTTTAGAGTTGGCTTCATCACTGAAGAAGAATATAACGACGCTTTAGAAGAAGATATGAAACTAGCACTTAACCCTGGTGTTAAGAAAATTGAAGGAGTTAATTCTAACAACTTCAACGACTATGTTACAGACACTGTAATCGAAGATTTGATGCAAGAATTAGAGCTTACTTATGAAGAAGCCGAACAATATCTATACAAAGGTGGTTTAACTATTTATTCTACCATGGATATCGAAATGCAACGAACAATGGAAGCTGAATATGACTATTTTGTTGATATTTTTGTTGGTGAAAATCCACCTGACTACAAACCAGCAGCTTTATATTGGTCGAGATTTGGTTGGTCTGGTGGAGAATCATACGGTATACTAGATGCGTATGACAACATCTTAAATCGCAGTGGTCAAGTATTTTTTTATAAACATAGCAACATATTAACAGAAGATGATGAGCTATATTTCACACTTGAAGAATATAGCTTTGACGAAGACGGTAATATGATTATCAATACAGAAAAAATAAAAATTTACTCTTATTTGGATGTAGCAAACTGTTACACTATTACAGAGAACAATGAATTAAAAACTCATAATATCGGTGGTTTAAATATTGGTACAGGTTACGAAATTGTAGAAACAGACGGTGAAGGAAGTTATATCAAAATCTTGAAATCTTTCTTAGACGAAAACCAAGATTTCTATACGTTAATTGCTGATGATATAGTTGTAATTGATGATTCATACTACTTATATGATGATCACGGAGTTTTACAACCACAATCCGCTTCAGTTATCATAGATTATAGAACTGGACACATAAAATCTATCGTAGGCGGCAGAGATATAGAAGGTAGCAAAACATTAAATAGAGCTGTAGACGCTGTTAGACAACCTGGTTCTACCATAAAACCACTTACCGTTTATCTCACAGCACTTGATAGAGGCTATACCGCAGCTTCTGTTTTAGACGATATACCTCTTTACAACGAAAGTGGCGATAGATATCCTATGAACTGGTATAATCACTTTGACTTTAAATATAGAGGACTCTCTACTATTAGATATGCGTTACAACAGTCAATCAACACTATTCCATATATTCTATCAGAAACTATGGGTGTAGAAACAATAGTACCATATATGGATAGATTAGGCATGATTGACTCAGAAAATCCTGAAAACGACACATTTGTATCACATGCAGAAAACCCTGCAGTAAATGACATGTTTTCTTCTGCCCTAGCACTTGGAGGATTTTCAAATGGATTCTCGCCACTTGTAATGACTGCCGCTTATGGTGCAATAGCAAACGATGGGGTCTATGTTGAACCAATCTGCTATACAAAAATAGTTGACAGTAATGGTAATTTGATAATAGATAATGTACCAAAAACAGAAGTAGTAGTTTCTCCTCAAGTTGCATTTATATTAGAAGACATATTGGTAGGAAGTGTTTCTGGCCCTCATGCACTAGCTTATCCCGCAGCTATAGATGGTTTAGGTATCGAAATGGCAGCCAAAACTGGAACTACTCAAAACGATGGTGACATGTGGTCTATAGGATATTCACCTTATTACGTAGGTGGTGTTTGGGTAGGATGTGACGAACCTACTATGACATTGTCAGAAACAAGTACAGACACAGCTAGACTTTTAGGGACATTTATGACATCTATACATCAAGGACTAGAACCTGCTGAATTTGATATGCCTGAAGGTATTGTGACAGTCGCAGTATGCCAAGAATCAGGGTTGTTGCCTTCTGAATTGTGCTCACAAGATCTTAGAGGAAGTCAAGTAGTATGGGAGTATTTCATAGAAGGCTCTCAGCCTAAAGAAACTTGTGAAACTCATGTGAAAGCTAATGTTTGTAATGTTTCAAACATGCTTTTTTCAGAATTTTGTCCAGAAGATCATAAAGAAGAAAGGATTTTAATACAAAGGGAAATTCCTTACGACTTAGATATGTTCCCTTATGAAAAAGGAAATAATTTTGAAGAATTAACAGAAGCTTTGACGCTATTTTATCAAATACAAAATGACATTAGAACTGGTATGAGCCCAAGAGATATTCACAATTTATATCCAGGACTTGTAACCTTCAATGTATATAACTCTGATGGTACAATGTTGCCAGATGATAATGGAGACAAATTACCAGATTATTTATTGTTGCCAGCTCTTGAATTCGATGTTACATTTGAAACCGATTTATGGCATAGAATAGAAATCACTTCTGTACTTGGATTTTCTTATGAAGAACTTAATTTTTCAAGATTATATGTAGAAGATTATGAATACCAAGTGCCTACTGACATTTGTAACTGGCACGGTTTCCAAACTTGGTACAATGGAGTTCTAAATCCTCCACCAGAAGATAGTTTGTTAGATTCAGATGGTGAACCATCAGAAGATAGTGAAAATAATGAAAACAATGAATCTTCTGGAAACGAAGGTACTTCTGAAGATGGTGATAACCAAGATTCAAATGAATCTACTGATTCTGAAGACCCTCAAGGTACCGATGAAGGCACGGCTCAAGACGATACATTAATTACAGATGGAGAATCAGAAGAACAAACAGAAGAAGACTCTATTACCGATTAATATTTTTAATAATTATAAAATAGTTACATGCAATGCATATTTATACAGCATTGGATAGATAGGAGTAAAACATGATTTCAAAAAAGAAATTAGCGATAATAGTCATTATTTCGATAGCACTTACTGCAGCTATATCTCTGACTGTAGGCAACTTGATTTATTTTCAATTTGGCAGTAGAGTTTTAATACCTAAAGACGACGCTGATAGCCTAATGGAAGTATATCAAAAATATAATGAATTTGAGATGCTTTTTGATTATACAGAAGATAATTTTTTATATGATTATACAGAAGAACAAATGTTGACAGGTGCACTTGAAGGCATGTTGGCATCATTAGATGATCCATACACCGAATACCTAACAAAAGAAGAATTTGATTCACTTATGCAAGAAACTTCAGGTTCTTACGAAGGTATAGGTGTTTATATCACTCCAAGTGATGATAATAAAATACTTGTAGTATCACCTATAGAAGATACACCTGCAGAAAAAGCAGGATTGAAAACAGGCGATAAGATAGTTCAAATCAACGGTGTAGACTATACTGCCGAAGAAATGGATGCGGCAATAAGCGTTATGAAAGGCATGCCAAACACGAGCGTTAATATCACTATTCTTAGAGAAGACGATGATGGAACTCAAGAAACTATCAACCTAGACATAATGAGAGAAACAATTAAACTTCAGACAGTTAAATCAGAAATGATGGGTAACAATGTCGGTTACATAAGAATAACTACATTTGATAGACTTACTGCAGGAGATTTTAAAACTCAGTATGATGCACTAGAAAGCGAAGGAATGACTTCTTTAATTATCGATTTAAGAAGCAATCCAGGTGGACTTATAGACTCGACTGTTGAGATTACTGATATGCTTCTAGGTGAAGGACTTATCACATATACAGAGACTAAATCAGGTTATAGAACAGAATATAAATCTGACAAAGATAAGATCGAAATTCCTTATGTTTTATTAGTAAATGAAGGTAGTGCAAGTGCTTCAGAAATTATGGCCGGTGCTGTCAAAGACACTGGTTCGGGGTTAATCATAGGTACTCAAACATTTGGAAAAGGTATAGTACAAGGAATTCAAGCTTTCGGCACATCAGGTGCAGGAGTCAAAATGACTCATTCCGAATACTTTACACCTAACGGCATCAACATTCACGGCATAGGAATCGAACCAGATTTAGTATTTGAATTAAATCCGGATGCTGAAGGATACGGTCCCGAATATTTAGACACAGACAACCAGCTCCAAGAGGCAATAATAATTATATCAGAATAACAAAAGGGCGAATTTCACTTTCGCCCTTTTAATTATTTTCAGTATTATTTATTTTCTAGGATTTTCATAAAATCTACCAAATCAGAAAGATTTTCTATTTCATGTTCCACACCTTCAAGATTTTCACCATAACCATATTTTGCCCAAATAAAAGGTACATTCGCTTGTTTTGCTGAATTGCAATCTCCTTGAGTGTCGCCAACATAGATTGGAGCTTTTAAATTATTTCTCTCTACTACTAGCTTGATATTATCAGCTTTTCTCATGCCCGTTCTTCCTGGGCACTCACAATCTTGAAAATATTTTTCAGTATTATAATATTCATAAAATGCTTCTATGTATCCGTCTCTACAATTACTTACTATAAACAGCTTATAAGTTTTGCTTAACTCAATTAAAGTTTCTTCTAATTTATCATACAATATTGCTCCATTTTTAGCTAAATATTGACTCTCTTCCTCAGCACATGCCACTAAGAAATCATTTTTAGTTTTATCATCATATCCATCTAACAATAAATCTACTATTTCAGGAACTACCAATCCCATGGTTTTCCCTAATTCTTCCATAGTTATATCTGCCCTATCGATATTTAATTCTCTTAATTTTTTGTTCCAAATATAACGCACTTCATTTCTACTATCCCACAAAGTCCCATCTAAGTCAAAAATTATACTATCCATTTAAAAATCCTCCATATCACTTAAATCTTCATTATATTCTTCAAAATTTGCAATTAATCCTTTCTGCACAGTAGTTTCATTCGAATTAGGTTCAATTTGAACTTTTGCAATATTTGAAAATTTCTTTTCAATCTTCTCTGACGTAGTATTGATCTGCTCAACATCTACAGACACCTTTTTTATATCCTTAGCAAGCGAAGCCCACCTAGTCTTATATCGTTTAAACTCATCTCCAAGTTTATTTAACTCTTGATGAATTACACTTGAGTACTTTTCTCTCTCGATATTTTTAAGCACTACCTGTACAGTAGACAATACCGCCATCAATGTTGTCGGCGATGCTATCCATACTTTTTTTGTTCCAGCATAATCAACTAAATCTTGATGATAGGCATTTATTTCAGCAAACACCGCTTCAGCTGGTACAAACATCACTGCTTGATCTGCTGTTTCACCAGAAATAATATACTTTTCCCCAATGTCATTAATATGTTTTTTAATATTTATTTTAAAATCTTTTTCAGCTTGTAACCTTTCACTTTCAGGCAATGTTTTATCTATCAATCTTCTATAATTTTCTAGTGGAAACTTAGAATCTATACACATCATTCCTATAGGTGCAGGAATATTTACAGCCACGTCAGCAAGCACTCCTGTACTCAATTTTTTCTGAATTTTATAAATTTTTTCGTTGTTTTCACCAAAAATCGAAACTAAAATGTTATTTAACTGAACTTCACCAAACATCCCCCTACTCTTTTTATCTGTAAGCACCTCCTGTAACGATATGATATTTGTAGACAAACTATCGATTTTTTTCTGAGCTTCATCTATTTTAGATAGTCTTTCAAGTATATTGTTAAACGTAGCATTAGTCTTTGTAAATCCTTCATTCAATCTATCTTCTACTCTTTTATTGATGTTATTCAAATTATCATCAATACGTTTATTTAGAGAATTAAAATTATTAGTTAAACTCTCTGACAACGCAATATTAGATCGATTTACTGAACTTGAAATCCTATCTTGAAACTCAACTATATTTTTATTCAAAACAGCAGAAATTCTCTCAAACTTTTCACTATTTTCTACTCTATTATCTTGCAACATCTTGATCTGTCTATGTTCTGATTCAGCAATCTTATCTGACAAAAATTGTGTGCTTTTTTCATAATAATTATTATTTCCAATTGAAAACACTTTAAAAACTATCAATATATTTATTAACAAAACTAAAACTACAATACCTAAAAAAATATATTCCATTAGCATCTCCCCTTCTCTATTTCTATTCTATGCCATTTAACATATTAGCACAACAAATTATAACATAAGTTACTCTCCACAGTCAATGTCTGAGGTTATTTGGAGTACCAGCGACAGATTTTATTATTTTTCCCTTAAACGTAAATATTACAACTTGTTTTTTAGTACTAAACTCTGATATAATTGAGAAGTTAATTATATTTTTTATAAAGGCGGTTTAATCATTTGGAAAAAAATTTTAATCATATAATAGATTTTCACTCGAAAATTTTAGAAAAAGAAAATAAAACTTTTAATATTATAGGCTATGTAAAACTATTTTTCGTCATAGTAATAGGCATTAGTGCTTACTTTATGTTTACAGAAACAGAAAATGAAATTTATTTATTTGCTATTATTGCAGAATTAGCAGTATTGATTCCAATATGGATTTATCATTCAAAAATAAAAGACAAAATAGACTATTCTACAGGTATTATTCAAATTAACAAAAGGCATTTAGAAAGATTATCTGGTACATGGGTCGATTTTAAAGATACAGGTGAAGAATACATAGATCGTGAACACGCATATTCTTCTGATCTAGACATAATTGGCAAAAAATCTTTATTTCAACTTTTAAATACTACAAATACATGGTATGGAAGAAAATTTTTCTCTAATGATTTATTGCAAGCTTCCCATTCTGTAGAAGAAATAAAAAACAGACAACATGCTATTTCTGAATTAAGTTCAAATCTAGAATTTACTAATGAAATAGAATTTTATACTCAAAAAACAAAAGCTAATGAAACATTAAAAGATTTAGTAGATGAACTCAAGGATAATACAAGTTTTTGCAACAATAAAATATTTAAAAATTTAATATTTTACCTACCTATTTTCACCTTGATATTCTATATTAGTATTGTAGCTTTTAAGCTTGATTCGCTAATCATAGTAGGATCAGTTTGTATGTTGCTACAAGTGCTAATTTGGTTGTTAGGACTATCAAAAAGCAGAAAATATTTACAAAACATAAGCAGTTCAGCCTGCAAATTATCACCTTATGTCAACTTGATTGTTCTAATAAAAAACAGAAAATTTGATTCAGAGAAATTATCACAAATCCAATCGATGTTATCAGCATCTGACGAATCAGGTGAAAATTCTATCAAAGAATTAGACAGAATTCTAGCTATGCTTAGTGTAAGAAACAATCTAGTAGTTTACTTTTTATTAAACACATTTTTATTTTGGGATTTTAGATGTGCGATAAAATTAGATGAATGGAAATATAAAAATAGTAAATCTTTTGAAAAAATATTTATTGCTATTGGCGAAATTGAGAGTTTATCAAGTTTTTCAATACTTCCACTAGTTTGCAATAATGTTACATTACCTAAAGTTGTGATTAGTCAAAAAACAATCACTGCAAATCAACTTGGACACCCTCTTTTAAATAATACGACTAGAATAAATAATGATATTTCACTTAAGGACAATATCTTTATAATATCTGGCTCTAATATGTCTGGAAAAACAACATTCTTAAGAACTATCGGCATCAATCTAGTACTTGCAAGTTGTGGAAGTTTTGTTTGCGCAGGAGAAATGAGTTTCACTCCGATGAAAATTTTGACTTCAATGCGAATTGCAGATGATCTTAACGAAGGTATTTCTACATTCTACGCTGAATTAAAAAGAATAAAACTGATAATAGAAGCTTCTACAAAAGATAACAATTCTATTTTTCTAATTGATGAAATCTTTAGAGGTACAAACTCTGTAGATAGATTGAGTGGTGCAAAATCAGTAATAACAAAACTTAGTGAAATAGGCGCTATAGGTTTGATTACAACTCACGATTTAGAGCTTTGCGAGATTGTAAATCATATTTTCTCAATTAAAAATTATAGTTTTTCAGAATATTATGAAAACGACAAAATACTATTTGACTATAAAATTCAAGAAGGTATTTCAAATACTACAAACGCAAAATATTTAATGAAGATTATTGGCATAATCTAACAAAAAAGTTACTACTCACAGCTAGATGAAACTTTAACGAAAAAAATAATAAACTCTGTCGCCGAGTACTCCGATTGGGAAGTTGTTTGTTCAGTTTTATTCAAAAGCTCAAAAGAAGAAAGTTATAAGGGTCATACCCACGATGGGTCACAGTCGAGAACCACAAATCTTTTTATTCACTACGTTCATAAAGATTTGCTTCTCTTTGTATAAGACCTACCAATCATTTTCTTGCGAAAATGAGGTTAGGTTTTGATAAAACTCTCATATAACTTCACACAACTTGATCCAATCTCCATAAGGTTTCCACATTTTATTATTTTTTTCTTTTAACGTCAGACATTGTCTGTGAATTGTAACACAAAAAACCTGCTAAAAAAGTCAAAGCTTTTTAGCAGGTTTTTTTATGCTTTTTTAAATTGAGATTTTTCAGTAATTCCTCCAGAAAGTTTAAAGTAAGCAGCAAACATCACACTGCTGAGTGTCCAAGTTATCGGATATGCAATGAATATCATTCGAATATCATCAGTCAAACTTGTTGCAATTGTAATATAAATTACTCTAATTACACACCAACAAAGTAGCATTACATACATTGGCACTGAAGATTTTCCAGCACCTCTTAGCACACCTGCCATTACATGTGAAAATGCAACTAAAAAATAAAATGGAGCCCTTATAGTCGATTGTGTTATTCCGACTTCAATTACTTTTGGGTCATCTCCAAACAAACCTACTAACAATGGAGCAAATATAATAAAAATCATTCCTATAATTTCTGCAATAATACATGCAGATATCAACCCAAATTTCACACCACTTTTAACTCTATCATACTTTTTAGCTCCAAGATTTTGACTAACAAAAGTTGTCATCGCCATCGTAAAACTCGTCACTGGTATGAATGCAAAACCTTCTAATCTCGAATATGAACCTGTTCCAGCCATTACTATCGAGCCGAAAGTATTAATATTTGCTTGAACAAATACATTAGCCAATGATATCACTGAATTTTGAATACCTGTTGGAATGCCAATTCTTAACATTTCTTTTGTCAAATGTAAATCTATTTTGATTGTGTTAATGTGCAATCTGTACACATCTTTTACTCTTAAAAGATAGCTTATAGCAAGAATAGCACTAATTGCTTGCGAAATAATCGTTGCTAAGGCTGCACCTACGACTCCCATTTCAAACACAGCTACAAACAATAAATCGAGAACTACGTTTATTGCCGAAGATATAAGTAAAAAAATCAAAGGAGTTTTGCTATTGCCAACTGCTTGCAAAATTCCATTACTGACATTGTATAAAACTACAAATGCTATTCCTTTAAAATATGTTGTAATATAAGCTACTGAATCCACCATAACATTTTCAGGTGTACCCATTAATTTCAAAATATAAGGAGTAAACATAGTCCCTACTATAGTTAAAAGCACACCCACAATCAAACCAAAAGCTATTGTATTTCCAACTGATGATTTGACTTTTTCATAATTTTTTTCACCAAAAAATCTAGAAATAATTACACCACAACCACCAGATAATCCACCAAAAAAACCTACTATCAAAAAAGTTAATGAAGCTGTAGAACTAACTGCTGCTAAAGCTTCTTCTCCAACAAAATTGCCTACTATTATTGCATCTACAGTATTATACAATTGTTGAAACAAATTTCCCCAAAATATAGGTAACGCAAATTTAAATATTTTCGAACTAATTTTACCTTCGGTCAATGACACTGAACTTTTATTCATCTATTAGTACCTTTTCATACAAATTTATTTACTTAAAGATTATTTGCTAAATAATAATACATCTATTTCTTAATTTTTGCAATGGTTTTTTTAAAACTATTAAAAATGCTATTGTATCAAGCAAATTTAACACAATAGCATTTAAATATATTTAATATTATTTTGCTAACTACACAGATAAATCATCAGATGAAACTAATTTAAATTTATTAACAAGCTCTTTTAGCATGTGCGCTTGAGCCGCTAACTCTTCTGATGCAGCAGCACTTTCTTCTGCAGTTGAAGAATTCATTTGTACCACTGCAGCAATCTGCTCAACCCCAATATTTATTTGAGAAGCTGCGATAGATTGTTCTTGTGAGTCATCTGCAATATTATCAACTAAAAGACTTAATTCTTTAGCACTTTCAAAAATATTTTCAATAGATTGGGATGTTGATGTAGCAATTCTATTTCCATTGCTAATCACCACCATAGTTTCAGCTATTAGCAGTTCTGTATCTTTAGCCGATCTAGCTGATTTTGCTGCAAGATTTCTTACTTCGTCTGCAACTACCGCAAATCCCTTGCCTGCATCGCCAGCTCTAGAGGCTTCTACAGCTGCATTTAACGCTAAAATATTAGTTTGAAAAGCAATTTCATCTATAACTTTAATTATTTTGCTTATTTCATTAGATTTTTCAGTTATTTGTTCCATTGCAACCATCATTTCTTGCATTTGATGATTACTATTAATTAAATTTTCTTGTGCAACAGAATTGTATTCTTTAGCGTTTTTAGAATTTTCTGCTGTTGCCGAAATCTTTTGTGAAATTTCTACAATAGTTGCTGCTAGTTCATCAATTGCAGAAGCTTGTTCTGTCGTTCCTTGTGCCAATGATTGTGCACCTAAAGATAAATGTTCACTACCTGTATTTACTTGATCAGACACTTGATTTATCTGTTGCAGAATTTCTGATAAATCAAAAATTATCTTATACATTGCGTCGCTGATAGGTAGATAATCTCCTGCAAAATATTCTTGATATTTACTTTGAATTCTAAAATTGCCATTGGCCATTTCGCCAAGTCCATAAGATAAATCTTCTATAATTGCCCTATTTGATTTTAAAATATTTGTCGTTGCACTATTTAACTTTCCTATTTCGTCATTTGACTTGTATTCTTTTATCGGAGAAGTTAAATCTCCTTGCGATAACTTTACTAATCTATCTGTGCAATCTGCAATAGGAGCAGAGATTGCTTTTGAAATGCAAAATCCTAAAATTATCGCTACAATTATAGACGAAACCAAAACTGCAGCCACAACATACAATAAAAATTCTTCCATATCAGATAAATCGCTTGATTTTTGTGTTCCAGTTCCAATCATGTTCGTAAACATTGCATCATAACAAGAATACAACTCTTCAAATGCAGGTGTGATGCTTCCATATAGTAGCTTTCTTGCATCTTCACTTTTATTGTTTGTATTTGATGCTTCCAATTCAAACAACTCTACAACAGCCGAGTACCAGCTATCATAAGATTCATTTACTTTATTAATATACTCTTTTTCTTCATCTGAACTTGCACTACTAGAAACGGCTACTGAGTATTCTTCAGTATAACTCTTTATGTTTTGTTCAAACATTGCTCTTTGAGCAAGAATTTCATCTTCATCATCAAGATTAATAATATTAACAATATTCGCATTAGCTCTTGTTAATGAAAGCATCGCCTTTCCAACATCACCTTGCCCAAACCCGTAATGTTCCAACAAATTACTGTATTCTTCGTCTATAATCATGATAAAATAAGAAGCAATAACACCTGAAATACTAGCAAAAACAGTAATTATTACAAAAGCAATCAACAACTTACTTCTAATTTTTAAATTTCTAATCATTTGAATTCTCCTAAGTTAATTTTTAACTATCTACATTACTATTTTATCAATTTTTACAACAAACTGCAAGCATTAAATAATAAAAATACATTTTACAGTTTTTATATGAACAAACTATGAAATATAACGCCGAATACGTTTGCTCGAAATACATTGCATTATTAGTATTGTTATGTTATAATCATTCCATAAACAATACTCACCATGCTTCTACAACACATATTTTTTTATTAAACGAGAAAGGATGTTTTATGAAACTGTCTAAAATTTTATTTTTGGTATTGTTAGCTGTAGGTTTTATCATTGCCATTTATACAGCTTATAACACTTATGATCAAATACATAGAAGTGAAACAAACATGTTAGAAATTTATTCTGTCAGAATAGAAAATAAAATTAATATCCAAACTCAAAATTCAGATATTCTAGAAGTATTATCTACAATAGATAATATTGATACTGATTCTGAAAAATTTAGTTTAATTGCTGAAGCAATGTACAATGATGAATTGACTCATACTATTGCGTTAGAACCTGATGGCATCATAACTCAAATTTATCCACTTGAAGGCAATGAAATTAATCTAAACAAAAATGTCTTCATAGATAATCTCACAAGCATTGATTCTAAAATTGCCAAAGAACAAACTTCAACTATTATTTCAGGTCCATTTACCTTGTTTCAAGGTGAAACTGGATTAATAATAAGAAATCCTATATATAACGATAGTACATTTTGGGGGTTTTCGACTTTTGTCATGAGACTTGAAAATTTACTTGACTCTGCAGGTATTTACACTTTGCAAAATTTAGGTTATGAATACAATCTAACTACAAACTATGAGGGCAACAGTAAAATAGCTAGTCAAAGTGAAAATTTCAATCCAAATTATGCACTTTTTGAAGAAATAAATTTGTCAGGCAATGTTTGGGAGTTGGGATTATATAATAAAGATAAAATTTATTATACTTTAGTCACAGGGACGTTTTGGTTTTTTATTATTTTAGTTATAAATATTGTTATATGGCGTATTTTGAAAGAATCTGAAAAAGCTAGAGCAAAATTGAAAAACCGACTAGAAACAGATGCACTCACAAAAGCATATAACCGAGTAAAACTTGAAAGTAATCTTAAAGATCTTCAAAACTCCATTTTCGCTTTATTCTTTATTGATCTAAATAAATTTAAACCAGTAAATGATACTTACGGGCACGAAATGGGAGATAAATTACTTATAGCCTATGTAAGAAGACTCCAGTCAAGCTTTAAAATAAACAAGACAATATATAGATTAGGTGGAGACGAATTTGTGATTACAATACCAGATATTTCATCAGATAAAAATGCGACAGTTTTAAAAAATAGGATTGTAGAATTATCTAGTCAACCTTTCTCTATTGACGGCGTGGAACTAAATATATCTGCAAGCGTTGGTTATGCACTTTCAAACGAAGCAGAGGATTCCGAAACATTGCTAAAAATTGCAGATTCAAATATGTACGATGAAAAATCATTGAATTCTGAGAGAGATCAACGTTAACTTTTTATATCACCAATACAAATTAAATTAAAACTATAAGGAGGATAGTGCTACTAGCTTAAGCACTGACAATTATGTACCCAGAACACTATAAGTATTTTCAAAATAAAGAATGTGAGTTCTTTCCATGTCATAATACTGATGATGTAGAAAATTTCAACTGTTTATTTTGTTATTGTCCTTTATACATGCTAAAAGGTGATTGTGGTGGAAATTATATCAAAAACCACGACATTAAAGATTGCTCAAAATGCTTAGTTCCACATGGTAAAACTTCATATGAACATGTGATGAGTAAAATGGAAGCAGTTATTAAAATTGGGAGTGAATTTTAATTTCTAATCGTTAAAAAGTAGGTCATACCTACTAAAAAATAGGCTATGCCTATTAAAAAATAGGCATAGCCTATTTTTTTATTGCAAATTATTACTATGTATTATATAATAAAAAATATAATTTGCTACTCATTCGCAAATTAAGCAAGAAAATTAGGAGGTGTTTGAAATTACAAGATATAAAACCGAACAGCGAAAAAAACTACTTCATTTTTTCCGTAAAAATCTACATTCGTCTTTTTCAGCAAAACAAATCCATAACTTGCTAAATGATGACGATATAAGCATCAGCGCTATTTATAGAAACCTTTCTGCTATGGAAAAAGAAGGTGTTTTATGCCGTGTTACCAATATAATGTATCCAAGAGAAACATTTTATCAGTATATAGATCCTGAAAAATGTTGTGGTAGTTTACATTTAATATGTAATATTTGTAATGACTCTTTACACTTAGACAAACATGTATCAAAATTAATTTCAGGTGTAGCTTTAGACAGTCATGGCTTTGCAGTCAATGAAGAAAAATCTGTAATATATGGTACGTGTGAAAATTGTTCACAACTAAGCATTTAAATAATTTACTAGGAGGAAAAATGAAAAACAAACTAATTATTATTTTAACTGTAGCTCTAATATTCTCAATTATGTTTTCTGGTTGCTCTCAAAATAGTGAAAATCAATCTACTGACAATTCTACTATTAAAAAAAGCATAGTCGTCACTACGTTCCCTACTTATGATTGGATTAATAAAATTCTTGGCGACAATTCATCTGATTTTGAAGTATTGTTATTGACAGATTCGGGTATAGATATGCACAATTATCAACCTTCAACTGCAGATATAGCTACAATTTTAAACTCTGATTTATTCATCTATAACGGCGGTGATTCTGATGCGTGGGCTGAAGATGTTGTTGCTCAAATGAACACTAGTGATGCTGTAACAATCAATATAATGCAAAAAATTGCTAATTCACTCAAAGAAGAAGAATTTGTTGAAGGTATGGAACACGACCATGAAGAGCACGAATATGAAGATCATGAACACGAAGAACACGAAGACCATGACCATGAAGACCACGACCACGAAGAGCACGAACACGAGGACGAAGACCATGACCATGAAGACCACGACCACGAAGGCGTATATGATGAACATGTATGGTTATCACTAAAAAATGCAATGCAAATTTGTGGAGAATTATCTCTAGCTGTACAATCATTAGATCCTGAAAATTCGACTACTTATATTGCAAATACCGAAAATTACATAAATCAACTAAAAACTTTAGAAGAAAAATTTGAAACTGAACTATTAGATACAAATAAAGATACTTTAATTTTTGCAGATAGATTTCCTTTCAGGTATCTAGTAGATGATTATGATATTTCATACTATGCAGCCTTTTCAGGTTGTTCTGCAGAAACAGAAGCAAGTTTTGAGACTGTAGTTTTTTTAACAGACAAACTTAATGAATTACAATTAGAAGAACTTATCATCATAGATGGTGAAAATGACAGCATCGCAAAAACTGTTATCCAAAACAGTTCACTAAAAAACACTAAAATCTTAACTTTAAATTCATTACAAGCTATATCAACACAAGAAATCAACGAAGGTGCAACATATTTAACACTTATGGAGCAAAATCTTCAAATTTTAATTGAAGCTCTAAACTAACAAAATTGATTGGAGAACACATGAAACAATTCGTATGCAACAACTTAACTATAGGATATGAAGGCCATCCTGTACAAACAAACATCAACCTTTCTATAAATTCTGGGGATTATTTATGTATTATTGGAAAAAATGGTTCAGGCAAAAGCACATTGATTAAAACAATTTTAGGCCTTTTGCCTCCTATCTCTGGCAATATAGAATTAGATAAAAACTCAAAAAATACAGATATAGGCTATCTTCCCCAGCAAACTCAAATCCAAAAGGATTTTCCTGCCTCAGCATGGGAAGTTGTACTTTCAGGTTGTCTTAATAAACACGGACTACGCCCTTTTTATAATAGCGCTGAAAAAAATCTAGCTGCTGAAATGATGAAAAAAATTGGAATTACTGAATTAAAAAAGAAAACTTATAGCAAATTATCTGGAGGACAACAGCAAAAAGTGCTTTTATCAAGAGCTCTCTGTGCTACAAACAAGATATTATTGCTAGATGAACCTACTGCAGGCCTCGACCCTAAATCTACTGGAGAATTATATGATTTAATCAAACTTTTGAACGATGAAGGCATAACAATCATTATGATAACTCACGATGTAGACAACGCAATCAAAGATTCGGATTATGTGCTCGAAATAGACGAAACCGCAATATTTATGAAAACTTCCGAATATTTTTCAAAATTAAGGGGTGATAAAAATGAATGAAATATATAATGATCTTGTCCTGTATTTTTCTTATCCATTTGTACGATATGCATTTATAGTCGGCATATTGACTGCGTTATGCTCGTCACTTTTAGGTGCAACGTTAGTATTAAAAAGATTGTCATATATAGGAGATGGACTTTCACATATTGCATTTGGAGCTATCGCTATATCCACCATATTGGACGTAGCAAATCAAAATATTTTAGTTTTTCCCATAACTGCATTTTGTGCAATTTTACTATTAAGAATAGGTCAAAGCACAAAAATCAATGGAGATGCTGCCATAGCGATGATGTCTGTTGGATCACTAGCAATAGGATATTTACTGCTAAATATTTTTCCAGTTTCTACAAACTTAGCCGGTGATGTATGTGTTACGCTGTTTGGCTCGACTTCAATACTAACGCTAACACCTACCGATGTGTGGATATGCGCTGGCCTATCTCTTTTTGTAATTACAATATTCCTATTTTTTTACAACAAGATTTTTTCTATAACCTTTGATGAAACTTTTGCCAAAGCGACAGGAGTTAAAGCAGACGCATACAATTTAGTATTAGCGATCACTATAGCAGCAGTCATTGTCACAGCTATGAATTTAGTTGGCTCTTTACTAATTTCTGCATTAGTAGTATTCCCTGCCCTATCTTCAATGCGAATATTTGGCAATTTTAAGGCAGTGATTTTATCATCTGCTATAATATCTGTTTTCTGTGCCGTGGTTGGAATTTTAGTCTCTATATTATTTGGCACTCCTGTAGGTTCAACAATTGTTACAGCAAACATACTTGTTTTTGCACTCTCATTTTCAATCTCTAAGTTAGCGAGGATATAAACGATGAAAAAAAATAAAATTTTCTTTACTATATTATTATTGATTACAATATTAAGTGTTACAGCTTGTTCTGACGAAAACACAGGTTCAAGCAATAATCAAACTTCTACTACTGATGTTAATGTAGATTACGATCTTACTGAAATGAGTAGCACTATGGTTTTTTCACAAATCAATGATTTGATGATGAATGGCGATAAATATGTAGGTAAAACATTTAGAATTATCGGCCAATATCAATCACAGTTTAATCAAGCCACAGGTATTACTTATAGCTTTGTAGTAGTTTCTGATGCAACTGGATGTTGCCCTCAAGGCATTGAATTTATTTGCACAACGGAGGTAGAAATGCCTGATGTTTTGACGCTTATAGAATTAATAGGTACTTTCGAATCATATTATGAAGGTGAAATGAAATACTATAGATTATCTACAGAAGATATAGTACTAAAATAATTAAAACCCTGCACTTAAACTGATTATCTCCTCCCCTATTTACATGCTTTTTCAACTATAATTCATTAATTACAACAGCCAAAATCGTTGAATTATAAGTATAAACGAAATATTATACATTGGCTAAAATCTATTGACATAAAATTTTGATTTGTGTATAATTGACTTAAAACTCATTCTTAATGTTCTTTTAAGAAAAAATAAAATTTAGTAACAACATCATTTTCTTTGATTTATGATTAATTAGAAAATATTTAATCGGGAGGAGATATCATGTCACGAAGAAAACATTTGATTGTTAGTTTTATTTTTATTTTTTTACTTATCTTTTTTTTCAAATTTGATCACGAAAGTGTTTTAGCCGATGACAAGATAAAAATCGGATATCTACCTAACGAAAACATAGTCGTAGATATCGACAATATAGGTTATGAAGGCTATGGGTACGAGATTTTCAAAAAAATAGAAGAACTCAGCGATTTGGAATTTGAATTCGTTGAGATTAAAGGCGACCTTTTTGATGCTCTTCGTACAGGTCAAATCGATATCAGTGGACTTTTTTATAAAACAGACGAAAGAGAAGCAGAGTTTGTTTATACAAAGTATCCATTTGTACGCATTCAATCAAGTTTATCTACGAAAAAAGAAAATTTTTCTTTTTATGACGATCCCCAAAGCATTGACGGTAAAACAGTTTCAACATTTTATGACAACCCAATGGTTGCAGTGTTGGATAAATATCTTGATGATAACGATATTTCTGTTAATTACACTTACAACAATATGTACGAGTATACAAATGTAGAAACTGACTATTATCTAACTTATTCTAATGAATTTACTAAACAAAATCTAAAATCAGTTCTTAACCTAGACAAATTATACGCGTATGCGATTGCAACTGAAAAAAACGCACACATTATTGATGAAATAAATGATATACTATACTATATAATAACATGTGAAGGCGACTTTTTTTTAAATCTTGAAAACAAGTATTCGTTAGATCTGCCGACTTCTTCTCATAGAGGATTAAAGCGAAGCGAGGTCAATAAATTGAGGCAGTCTACATTAACAGTAGGTTTTGTTGAAGACAACATGCCTATAACTTATGTTGATAATAAAAATTCTCCAAGAGGCATAGCAGTTGACATTTTGAATAAATTTTCAAAAATGTATGGATTTGATGTTGAATATTTTCCATATAAAGCAAGTGACCCTATTTCAGTATATAGTCATTGTGATATTTTAATTTCTGCAGTCGGAAATACTCAAGATGTCTCTAATTATTATAAAAAAACAGAAGCTTATCATGCATTAGAATTAATTTCAATATCAACACGTGAAACATTTGAACAAAACACCACGTTATCTTCTATTTCAGAAATCGATATAAGTGTAGGTATGTTAAATTACTTGCACTATAACTTTATAGGTAAGAGTCCAAATATTGAATATAATTTTTTTAATTCTACAGATGATCTGTTAGATAGTTTTGGAAATGATGAATTAGATTTAGCAATATTTACGAATAGTGATGTTAGTTACGTAAATGAAATACTTTCAGACAAGCCAATCAACTCATATTTATCTGGCTCAGAGCTCGAACTAGCAATCAATGTTTCTAATAATCTTGCAAGCACATATTTGCCTTTAATAAACATAATGCTAGATACTGTTGATTCTAGTTTTTATGAAGAAGCTGTACTTGAGAATTCTTCATTCTATTTCCCAGAATTAACTATAACTGATCATATTACTAACAATTGGTACTTTATAGCAATATTTATTGCCTTAGTTGTTATTATTGCATTAACTTATACAATTAAAAAAATTACTAAACAAAAACAAAAGATAGAGCAAACTTATAAAATTGAACCATTTACAAACATAATGTCAAATGCATATTTTAACGTTAGAGCTCAAGAACTTATTACTAATTCAAGACCTTGGGAGTATGAACTCATCAGTTTTGATATAGATGAATTCAGAACTATTAACAGTTATTTTAGTTTTGAAAAAGGTTCTAAGATTATTAAAGCTATTGCAGATGCGCTCTACGACGCTTTTAAAGGTACAAATGCTTTATACACCAGAGTATCAGTAGATCATTTCTTAATCTTCAGAAAAATAGACGAAGGTGGCGATTTAAATAGCATTTATACTAAATATTTACAGCCACTATCAATATTTTTGATTGGAAACAATCATGAATTAAATTTTTCTTTTGGAAAAATAGTTGTTAAACACCCTTCTGACATACTGACAGAACTAATATCATTTGCAGATTATGCAAGAATACAAGGTAAAAAGAGATACTCAACTACCTTTATCGAATTTGATAGCAGAATGCGCAGGATATATGATTTAAGAATAGATTTATCTATTAGAATGGAACGAGCATTAAAAGACAATGAATTTTTTGTAGTATATCAACCTAAAGTCAACTTAAAAACCTTAAAAGTTGAGGGTGCAGAAGCTCTTGTCAGATGGCACCCAAAAGTAGGAAATACTATTTATCCTTGTGATTTTATTGATGTGTTTGAAAAAAATGGATTTATTTCAACGCTTGATTTATACGTTTTCGAAGAAATATGCAAATTTATTGAAAAAAATCAATTAAAGACTAGCATACCTGTTATATCATCAAACTTATCTGCAATTACAATTTTAGATGATATGACAATAACTAGGCTTAAAGAGCTAGTTTCAAAATATAATTTAAACCCTAACCAATTTGAAATCGAACTATCAGATAGCAATATGGTCTTACCAGATGATACCTTTGCAAACAAAGTTAAAGCTTTGAGGAAACTTGGTTTTAAGGTTTCAATCGATAATTTTGGTGCAAAACTTTCTTCTTTAAACAGACTCAGCGAATTAGATGCAGATACTCTCAAGTTAGATAAAACATTTTTTGATTTAAAAGGCCACGGCAAAAAAAGTACTTTAGTAGTACAAAATGTTATTTCTATGGCTAAGCAGTTAAATCTAAAAGTTGTAGCTGAAGGAGTAGAAACACTTGCTCAAGCTAGATGGCTAAAAAAACTTGAATGCGACATGACTCAGGGATATTATTTTTCAGGCCCTGTAGATGAAGAAGCGTTCTTAAATATTCTCCAAAGTGAAAAAAGCTTTGAATCTATCTATTTCCAGTCAGGAGATTAATTTAGTACAAAAAAACAATTTAGGGGAAAACTCACTCGTTTTCCCCTACTCTTATGTTATTTTCATTATTCTAATCATTTCTTCAAAATTTTCATCTATCTCTTTAATCAACTTGATTTGGTTTCTAGCTCTAACCAAGTTATGATCTTCATAGTCAATCTTGTAATACACATCATCATCTAAATAATCAGTAAAAAACCTATACGCAGTCTCAAAAGTCATTATTTTCACACCATAAACTAAAGAACTTTTTTCCTCATCAGAAAGTATATCTCCTGCCTTTTCTAGAAATCCTTTTGTATACGCACTATAAAATGCTAAATTTAACTTCACCTTTGACAAATCTTTTTCATCCTCAGCTGCTGTACTAGCACCTGTACGTATAGAATCACCAAAATCATAAGCACTTACACCAGGCATAACAGTATCTAAATCTATGATGCAAATACCCTGTCCAGTAGTCTTATCAAGCAAAATATTGCTCAATTTCGCATCATTATGAGTCACCCTTTCAGGTAGATTTCCATAATTCAACATTTCGGACAATTCTATGCACTCTTGTTCTTTAGCAAGTAAAAAATCTATTTCACTTTGCACATTTTTGACTCTATCACAACAGTCTAATTCTATCGACAACCTAAACTTCTCAAACCATTTTAATATATGATGAAATTTTGGTATAGTCTCATAGAGATCATTTACAGGAAAATCAGCTAACTGTTTTAAAAACTTACCAAAACTCTTGCCTGTTTCATACATATGCTCTTCTTTTTCAATCATATGCAAACAGATTGTGTCCTCAATATATAAAAACATTCTCCAATATTGTTTTTTAGAATCCACATAAAAACTCTTATTTTCACTAGTTAAAACTAAATTTAAAGTTTCTCTTTTTTCGTCTCCAGCATTTGATAATATCTGCTTTTTCAAATATTTAGTAATAGCCTCAATATTAAACATCACTTTTTCAGGCTCTTTAAAAGCATTTGTATTTATTTTTTGCAAAATATATTTTTCAATAGTACCATCATTTTCGACAACTACTTTAAAAGTGCTATTTATGTGACCATCACCGTATTCTACTACATCAACCTTGCTTTTATCAAATCCGTAAGCACTAATGACTTCATAAACATTAAGACTATTTGACCACAAAGGCGTAGGATATTCATTTAAATCATGCTTTAATCTAATAGCATCAACTACAGCAGCTTTATCCTCTTTATACGTGATACCATACCACGTATCTCTATCCTCAAAAGTTTTAACGCTAACTTTTCCTTCATTTATCAGTTCTGCAACCAAAGTCGGTAAAAAATATTCGCACTTTAAAGGATTGCTAGGCATATTATTTTCTAAAAAAAAAGAAAATCTATCTTCAGCTTCTTTTACAAAACTTTGCGTCAATCCCCACATATTCATACTAACTACACTATCTAAAGATAATTCGGTCCAAGTCGCACCATAATCTTCTGTGAAACGAGCGCCGTCAGTCGTTTGCTCAATCTTAGTACGTTCAGTAACTTTTTTTAGATATCCTTCTTCATCCAATTCGCAAATCCCTCTAGAAACAAACCCATTTTTACTCAACGTGTTTTTCAAAAGATATCCGATCATAGCATATTCATTTTTATTAGAATTTTCGCAATTTGTCAAAAAATCATACATAATTTTAAAAGCTTCTTTTCCATAAAAATCATCTGCATTTATCACCGCAATAGGCGCATCAATCAAATTTTTTGCAGATAAAATCGCATGACAAGTTCCCCATGGTTTTTTCCTTCCATCAGGTACTAAAAAGCCTTCAGGCAATGACTCTAACTCCTGATAAGCATACTTTAAATCTATATACTTAGATATCCTGTCGCCTACCAACATCTTAAAAGTATCTTCAAAATCTCTCTTTATAATTACTATCGCTCTTTTAAATCCTGCTTCTATCGCATCAAAAACTGAATAGTCAATAATACTTTCGCCATTTTTCCCTATACTGTCAGTCTGTTTAGAACCACCATATCTGCTCCCTAACCCAGCTGCCATTATCACTAATATGGGTTTATTCATTTTATTACCTCAAAGTACTAATTTTAATAGGTTCACCATTACTTAATCTAGATTTTTCAGCAGCAAGAGCACAATAATGGCTTTCGACAGAATATTCTACTAACGGTATTGAATTATCAGGTTCTTTATCATACATAACAGCCTCTAAAAACTCACTAACCATCTTATTGTCTCCACCGCCATGACCTGAAAAGTCCTCTGCCAATTTCGATACGTCAATCACTTCTGTATCTTTTCCAAACTTTGTAATTTTTATAATATTTTCAGACATATCAGCAACTATTTCACCCATAGTACCCATAATCTTAGTATATCTAGATCCAGTAGCGGTAAAAGCACTCATAGTTAAATGAATAGTCGAACCATCAGTCATATTCATGTTGACTACTTGATGATCAACTACATTGTTGTCACAACGATATACACATTTACCATAAGGGCCAGTCTTAATCGCCTCAGTTATGCTCTCCACAGTTGGATGTAGTGCAAGCACGTCTAACGGCCATTCAGTGTGACCATTTTTCACGCCTCTAACCTTGTCTTCAAGATATATTTTTTCAGCATCAAAAGGACATGACTCCTTTGCCAAACAATTATCCATACATCTCTCAGATGCGCCTTCAGGAGCATTTTCCTTTTTAAATAAAAATGTGCTACCAAACGAAGATACAGTTTCACAAGTCTTGCCACTAAGCCACAAATATATATCTAAATCATGACAGCACTTCTGCAAAATCATAGGACTAGTAGTCTCCGAATTACGCCAATTACCTCTGACAAAACTATGTGCCTGATGCCAATACCCGACATTTTCTATCCCCATAATGCTAACTATATCACCTATCAATCCCTGTGATATTAACTCTTTTACCTTAGAAAAAAACGGTGTATACCTGAGCACATGACAAATCACTACTTTTCTATCATTTTCTTTTGCTACTTGCGCTATTTCACGACATTCCTCCAAACTTGGAGAAATAGGCTTTTCCAACAACAAATGATATCCTTTTTTCAATGCAGGTATAGCATGAGCATAATGTTGTCTATCCTGAGTCGTTATAAACATCACATCAGCCAATTTATCCTGTATGAGCAACTCTTCTGCACTATTAAAACACATTTCTTTTTTTATATCATACAAACTTGCTACTTCGTTAACTTTATTGATATCTATATCTGCAATAGCAACTATTTCCATCATATCAGGAAACAAATGAGCACACTTAGCATAAGTGTCTTTGCCCCTACTCCCAAGCCCTGCTAAAGCAACCTTTAACTTTTTCATAAAACCTCACAAAAATATTTTATTATTTTTTACTTTTCAAATCAAATATCTGCTTTGAATACTAACAATTCATCTGCTAATTTTGATATTGCTTCGCGAGAAGCATTATCCATCGATGACTTAATCGTCACATTGTTTTCAGCAAACACTACACCTTTACAGCTATCAATCATAGAGCTCATTATTCTAGTAGCATTAGGTGCCCAAGACCCATTCTCTACCATGCCGACAAATTTATTTCCAAATTTTCTATCAGACAATCCGCGTAAAAAAGTTTCCATAACTGGGAAAATTGTGCCGTTGTAAGTTATGCTAGCAGTCACAAGTTTCGAATATCTAAAAGCATCTGCAATAGCTTTAAACATATCACAACGTGATAAATCATATACTACTACATCTTTATATCCTTCTGTTTTTAGAATGTTTTCTAAGTACAGTGCCGCTTCTTTAGTATGACCGTGCGCCGAGGCATAAACTATAACTATACCCTCTTTTTCCACTCTGTAAGATGACCAAATATCATACAGTCTAACAAAATCAGCTATATTTTCTTTCAATACAGGTCCATGCAAGGAGCATATTGTTTCTATATCAAGATTAGATGCTTTTTTCAATAAATTTTGTACTTGCACCCCATACTTACCTACAATTCCAATATAATATCTAGACGCTTCTTCAGCCCATTCTTTTACATCTACAGCCTCATCATGTTTGTAAACTCCAAAAGTCCCAAAAGCATCGGCAGAAAACAGCACTTTCGAAAAACTATCATAAGTTACCATTACTTCTGGCCAATGTATCATTGGAGCAAACACAAAGCTAAATTCATGCTTTCCAGTACACAGCATATCGCCATCTTTAACTATATGAGTATTGAGTTCTATTTCTATATCAAAAAACTGATTAATCATACTTAAAGCTTTAGCGTTAGTAACAATAGTAGCATTAGGATACGTTTTTACAAACTCAAAAATACTACCCGAATGATCAGGTTCCATATGCTGAACAATTAGATAATCAGGTTGTTTTCCATCTAGTGTTTTTTCTATATTGCCAAGCCATTCTTTACAAAATCTGCTGTCAACAGTATCAAAAATTGTTATCTTATCATCACAAACTAAATATGAATTATATGAAATCCCATTAGGCACCACATATTGACTCTCAAACAAATCAATCTCAAAATCATTTACTCCCACATTAATAATGTCACCAATACACTTACTCATATTACCACCTCTTTTAAAAATTTAATTGCTAATATATTGTACCACTTTTTTGTTGCTAAATCAAATAGAAAAATAGAGACTTGCATACATGTATTCACAATCTTAGAAATAATCTAATTATTAGTATACACATAAGCTTGTCTCTATTCAAATTTTAATTATTTTGCTTGCTTTTTCACTACCTATTGTAGTGCAGTCTTAAGTTTTCTTCTCTTTCTCCACTTTTTGAAAATCACTACTCCAATTGTAGCAAACACAATCGGTATAATAATCAATATCGGATCCATGATGATCATAGATACAAACACAAACGGCGTAAGAATCAATCTTGATATCGCTTTTAACACTTCACTACCTGCTATAAAATCTGCTATTGGCGGTGACACTTCATAGTAGAAGTCTACAAAAGCTCTACCAATCTCTGACTGCATAAGTACAGAATCTCTGAATTGCCTTAATACTACTACAGGTGTCTTGTCGTAATCGCCGTATGAGGCTGTGGCTACGTAGCAGAAGGATGGTGTTAATGAGGGTGTACCACTGTAAGTCAAATCAGTATGTAACACTTTTATGCCTATTACAGGGTTTCCATCTTGAAGTGTTACATACTCTGCTTCATCTAAATTCTTCAAAAATACTGTACCCTTCATATTATACGCATCTAATTCTGTTTCTGTTAATACACCTACTCTGTCTGCTGAAATAGCATACTCTATCATTTTAGATGATCCTGTGATGTTAAAATTCAGATTTAAAGGAATATCTACTATAATATTAGGAGTTGTGTGTCCTGCTTCTCTAGCATATATATGCCACGGAGAAGTAGTTGAACCTACTCCTATATATAAATAAGAATATTCCATGTCAGTACTGCTATTTCCTGGGATTGCTGTTATAAGTTCAGCCTCTGTAGCGGTCGGAACATGCGAGAGTATCCAGTCTGCTACTACTTTAGTTTCTTCCTGTATAATATATTGCATCTCTGTTCGTTCATAAGTACTATAAATAAATTGTGTCATTTGATAAGTCATAATTGATACTATACCTAAAACAAAAACTGCAACCATCATTTCAACTAAGGTGAATCCTTTTGTGTTATTATATTTTTTCATACAATTCACCTCATTCTACAATTTTTGATACTGAATTTAAAATAATATTATCTTTATTTAATATTGGATCTCTCAGACTATTAGTTACGTCATAATTCTCATAAGCTTCATCTAATACCCAAGTAGTAGTATCTTCCCATCCGTTTTTATCAAATCCAACCACTCCATGAAGAAAAGTTGCATTGTCTCCAACGATGAAGAATTCGCCTGTTTTATCATTATTATATTCCTCCTCAACATAAACAACTTTATTAAAATCTACATAAGACGAAGATGACGTATCCTTTTTAAGTGCCGCTTGGATTCCAGTAGTGCTAAGTTCTGTTTGAGCACCTGTACTCTCATTATATTCATAGCCAACTATAGTATCACTAATATCGACCTTTTTCCATTCTGTACTGTCATGCATCCTAACCCAAATGCTACCATTGTCACCAACTGCCACCCATCTATCGGCACCATATGCAATAGAATTGATTTTAGTGCCTAAATCTTGTTCAAAAATGTATGCTCCTGATGTTTCTACTACCGACAAACCTGTATCTATGTCAACCCCTCTACCATTAATAGCATAACTACCATCATTAAAGTCATGAAATTTAGATGGATCCTCAATCCTAAATATTCTACCGTCTTCGTATCCTACCATGAATACACCCGTATTGGTTCCATGCTTTCCATATGCTACTGCCAGTGGTTCACTACCACTATACTCTACATTTGCTAATGGTTGGCTATCTCCTATCTTATCAGGTACTTCAAATCGTCCTATTGCATATCTAGAGAAAGTATCTGAATAATACCAATGATCATCAAACATATGCCATCCTTCATCTTTAAAAGCAGGCTCATAATACCGATATGACGGTGTCCTACTATACCATCTCGAATATTCTACAGGTGTAAATGTGGTAACTTTACTGTTTTTAAAGTACAATCTATTAGCTTCTGTAGCAATTAATGTTGTTAAGCTACTCGTTTTGCCATAATTTCCAGAGCCTAATGCACCAATCGCAACATCATTAACCATAGGTTCTTCTCCATGATTAGAAAACAACAATTCACTATTCTTTACTCTATCATCGCCACCAATTACTTGATCATTCCAAATTGCCTCAGCAGTTTTGATTATCGGTAATTCAGATGGATAATAAGAGGCAACATGTCCCGGGTTAAATACATATGCCGCATTGTATGCAGGTAATGCAGGAAAATTAATCCCATCTCCCAAAGCACCATGCCTACCTATTTGAATTGGCCCTGCTGCCGTAGTTAAGTTTGATGATGCGCCTGAACTTACACTATCTTTAGCAAAATCATATTCATATATTCCTGCTTCTTTTGTGTCATTTACAGACATTGTCCCAACAAAACTAATTGCACCAGCATCATCCGGTGAGATTGCACCTTCTACAAAGTTACTATTTTCATTTGCAAATTTATATCCTGCATTTCCTACACCTGTTTCAGTCATAGTCCCTGATTTAGTAATTACTTCTAACCCATCATCATTTGTTATTTCAAAGAAAGTACCATTATCCCCAAGTCCAACAAATCTACCTTCAATGGAATCATTTCCTTCCAACCATAAAATATCGTTTAAGTCATTACTTTCATTAGCTCCCGTATCTGCATTTGCAGTAGTCAATTGCCCTTGCGGAACCCATATATACGGTTGCGGTTTATTTTCATACGTTTTATCACCACCCACCTTAAGGCCTTCCTTTTGAGCTTGAGTAAGGTTATTTGCAGACAAAATATATCCATCGTTGCCTACTGCAAATAAGTCTGTTATCTCTATTTTAGACTCTACTACAGTTACATACTGAAAGTACGAACCATAATATATTTTAAAAGGTCCATATGCACTAAGCATCTTATCTTTTGGTATGGTCATAGTCGCTTTAGCAAAAACCGGATTATCAGGATCTGAATAGTTTCCTACTTCATTTATCTCAAAACCACTATTGCCAGTTACATATACTTCGCTTCCATCATTATTAGTCATTTTAAACTTAGATAGATCATCAAAAGTCAAATTACGACCAGTTATTTCGATTGTTAAAATATTCGCATCTACAATGTCTTGTTCAAGCAATATATAATGGCTCAATTCTATTCCCGCAGTTTCAAAGCCTATTTGTCCTACAAAGGTTTTTAAATCAGAATCATTATCCGCATAAACATTTCCACCTGCATATCCCCCTACATTGGTTCCACTATCTCCCGCATTTTGAAACACAACACCAATACTTCCAGTATTTACAACATTTTCACTTATTTTACCTGCGCCTACATTTGACTCTAATTCCCCTATATCTCGATATAAATCTGAATTCATGTCTCCTGCTTGTGCTACTTGACTAAAGCTAAAAACCATAAGAGGAGAAATAAAAAACACAGCAACTGTAAGGAGCGTCAGTGCAATCATCAACTCAATAAGAGTAAAACCATTTTTATATATATTTTCGTTCATAAAATATTCACCTACTTCCAAATTAGTCTTTGATCTGATTGTGATGAAGAATTAAGCGGAGGTATCAAATCTGACTCTTCATCACCTGTAACATTATCGGGATCTATCAATCTCAATGTACCACTTAAGTCACGATTTTTTGAATTTATACTTGGATCATCATCATATTGATCATCAGCCGTATCATATAAGCTATCAACTAAATCTAATGCCCAATCAGGTGCATACGGTAAAATGCTATTAGTATTATTAGCTTTATCATCACGCCACCAATCCAAAAGATCGATAGCTATAGAGTTATATTGTAGAACGCTGTTAATATAAACAAGGTTTCCGGATTCATCCTTCAAAGGTTCTGACATATTAGGATCAAGACGCACATAAAATACACTTCCCGGAGGGATAATAGTTTCTGAATAATCGCTAAAAAAAGTTCTTTGTATTGATAAATTTACTCCACCTTTAAAATATACTTTCAGAAATTTTTCTTCTGAGCTCCCCGTCGATGGATCTGCATATCTCATCCCTGTACCATGCGGAGCACTAAAAACTGCTGTCCCTATAGAAGATGTAAATAGTCCTCTTCTAACATATAATGTTACAGGTGCATCAAAAACTATGTCACGTGCAGATAGTGATAACATATATGCTTCACCTGCAGAATGATTGGCAGATAAATCTACAGGTAATTGGAAATGCATACTTTTTCCTTCAAATCCAATATCTGTTTCTGTAGTCATAGCTCCTGAGCGATCCACTTCAATCGCACCTACTTTAAAGGTATTATTTGAGACAGGTGGAAAAGTAATTGCTCCCGATACTCTTCTTCCGTATAAATAAAGCATTTCATTATTATAAGTTTTATCACTAGCTAATTCAGTAAAGCTACCTGCAACAGATGAAGGGCTATAGCTAACATGATCTGCTCCACCATCATAGTTGTATAGTGCATAACCACGGTTATCATACCATCCTTCCGCATAAGCATCAATTTGAGTTTCATCATTGTGAATAAGATACGCTTCTTTTGTAACTACAGTTCCACCAGTCGTGGTCGGAACATGAGTTGAACCATTAACTATGGTTTCGCCTCCATAAGTAGCTGTAGCTTTGAAATTTATCGTATTTAATCCATTTTCTGGAACAGGGTAAGTAACGGTAACTACATAGTGTCCTTGTATTTCATCATCATCTGGAGCATCGTTTGAGTTAATACCACCTACTGATGCATGTGGGTTGTGAGTATCATACCAATAATCACCTATTCCATCACCATCAGTATCTTTAGCATTTTTTAGCAAATAAGTATATGTCGTGGTCACTTCGCTTTTTTTCGATTCTGTACCCTTCATAAAATCCTCATCAAATTCTGCCTGTCTTTCCATAAATACTTTAACGGTAGCCTCTATTCCCGTATTAGCCAAATATTCAGCCTGTTTCATATTATCTGTAATCACAGCTTGTTTCATCTGAGTATTAGCGTATCCATATAGCGCAGTTGACAATAACGCTGCAACAAAAATTATTATCAATACAGCAATCAAACTCGCTCCATTTTTATTTTTAAAAATTCTACTAATCATATTGTTTAACCTCCTTGATAAATCGGTTGTTTGAATTTAGTTAATTTATATAATTTCTATATAAATTATATATCGTCTCAATTTTAGACAAATTTACTCATAAAATATCTAAACATTTTTTATCTTTTCAATTGATAAAGTTTTATCTAATATCAAATTGTAATTTTCAATTTTAAATATCAAAGTTAACTTATAATAGTTGTCACATAAATCATAAAAAGAAACATGTGACAACTATTTTATCTTTAAACTATAACTCTTAATATTTCTTCTATAGACGTGAGTCCTTTTTTAACTCTGTTCATCCCATCTAATCTTAAGTTTACCATGCCTTGTTCTGTAGCTATTTTTTCTATATCTGATGTAGATGCATGATTTAAGATGGCAGCACTAATTTCTTCTGACATTACGAGGATTTCATGTACACCCATTCTGCCCTTATACCCTGTATGATTACAGCTTATACAGCCTTTTGCCTTATATATGCTAACATATTCTTCATTAGGTTCCAACGGAAAATCCGGAACGTTTCTTAATAAATCGTTTCTATGCATTTTGACTTCTTCTTTACAACTTGGACAAAGTACCCTAACAAGACGCTGAGCTACTACTGCTAGCAACGAAGAAGTAATTAGAAAACTTTCCACTCCCATTTCACTAAGACGAGTAACTGTACTAGGAGCATCGTTAGTATGAAGTGTAGCAAAAACTAAGTGTCCAGTCATTGCTGCCTCTATAGCTATCTTGGCAGTTTCTGTATCTCTGATCTCACCTACCATTACTATATCAGGGTCACTTCTAAGTATAGATCTAAGACCTGAAGCAAAAGTCATGCCTGCTTTATTATTCATTTGTATCTGTGTGATGCCTGCAACCCTACGTTCTACAGGATCTTCTAGCGTTATGATATTTCTATCAGGAGTATTTACTTCTCCAAGTGATGCGTATAGAGTAGTAGATTTACCACTACCAGTAGGACCTGTAACTAATATAAATCCATATGGTGTCTTAAGAGTATTAGAAAGCCTTTCCTGATAATAATCTGCTAATCCTAATTCTTTCATAGTTACAACTTGTTCACTTCGCACTAAAAGACGAAGTGTAAGTTTTTCACCATAAACAGAAGGTAGCGAAGCTATACGAATATCAACAGTCTTGCTATCTACTTTAAGAGTAGCACGTCCATCTAAAGGTATACGTCTTTCGGCTATATCCATATTTCCCATAACTTTAATCCTAGAAACTAATGAAGCATGAGATTTCATAGGTCTATTAAACATTTCATGAAGTACACCATCTATACGAAAACGTACTCTCATTATTTTTTCGCCTGGTTCAATATGGATGTCACTTGCATTTGCTCTGATAGCACTATGTAAAATCTGATTAGCCAAAGCAATAGCAGGATTGTCTTCTTCAGAAGCTCCTTCTGCTAAATCTTCTTGAATCAAATCTTCTTCTTCTTCGACAGTAGCAAATCCTGTAGAGAAATTGGCAAAGTTTTCTATAGCTGCCTTTATTTCACTATCTGCAGCTATAATAGGTTTTATGTTATATCCTGTCAAAAATTTCAAGTCATCTTTAGCCATAACATCATTAGGATTAAGCATAGCCACGTTTAAAGTATTACCTTCTAAAGATATCGGCATAAGATTATATTTTTTTGCTATTTCAGGAGTTATCAGGTTTGCAGCCTCTACATCTATACCTATATCATTAAGAGTTTTTAGCTCAAAACCTGTACTATCTGCCAGAATTTTAGATATATCTTCTTCAGAACATCTTCCCATTTTGACTAAAACTTGCCCTAATTTTAATCCTGTCTTTTTTTGTTCTGCTACCGCTATAAGTAAATCATCTGCATCTATAAGACCAGCATTAATAAGTAGTGTGCCTATACGCCCATATCCATATTGATTATTCATAATGCTTCCTTTCTGTTTGTAGAAATATGCCTCTACAATTTTTTAATTATTAAAATTCAGAGTAAAATACTCCAATAAAATGCAACTTCTATAAATTTCAAAAAGCCTAATTGATTTTTTGCAATTAGGCTATGTTTTTATAAATAAAAGGATACCAGTCCTATATTCATTGTTATTTCATCAGATTCACTCGTAGAAAAAACCATGTTTGTTACTCTAAAATATCTTCCATTTTCATGGATTGTCATCAACATTTCTGCAAGTTCTGTATACGTACCGCTCAAAGATACAGTCATATTCATTTGTTTATAACTGCTATTATCAGCAATTTCACCAAAAGATATACTTAAAAGTTCACACTTATTTTCTT
The DNA here is from genome assembly GCA_964371035.1 of uncultured Clostridia bacterium. Lineage (GTDB taxonomy): Bacteria > Bacillota > Clostridia > Tissierellales > Sedimentibacteraceae > UBA1535. Next base: position 73,907 of record CAYJLG010000003.1, read on the forward strand.
CAGCTATATATTGCAATTCTTCCATTATTAAATCTTCTTCTGGTCCATTACCAAACATAGCTGATTTTTCTTCTAATTCAGCTTCAAATTCTTCTTTATTTATATCTAACACTTTTACTCTAGTCAGTTCTGCTGATTTTACATCTATTTCAGATCTAATTGAATCAGCTAGTGCTAAAGATTCTTGCGCATCTTGATAGATTTGATAGCTAAAATACATTGCAGCTAAAAGCACTAAAATTGCAGCAAATATGATTAAATCTTGTTTTGAAAGTTCTCGTTTTGTATTCATAGTAATCATCCTTTCATTAATTTGCAGCCAAAACTGTAAAATTCAAACTAAAAGACACGCTTCCACTTTCACCTGTCTGAGAAGCAAGAGTACATTTCACATCAGACAAAGCATTTGTTTCTTCTAATATTTGCATCCACTGAGATACATTTGCATGGTCATCAGTGATACCCGATATGCTACCTGTACCTGAACCATCTGCAAATTGTAGATTTACAGAATTCATTATTACATGTGGTGGTGTATTATTTCCAATAATTACTAGTACGTCCGCCAACACAGGGGAACCACCTTCTATGCTTAAGATAACGCCATTTAAAGCATCTAATTCATTTGCTAAATTCACTGCATCTTGAAAAGTCGATATCTCATTAGATAATCTAATGCTTTCATCTTCGAGCGATGATACTTGTTGGTCTGCCATAAACTTATAACCAAACGCCAAAGCAAGCACGGCCATAGATGCAAACACTAAAATTCCTAGTATTCTACTAATGCTATTTTTCTTCTTTTTTTCAGCAATTCTACTGGTATATGATTCAGGAAGTAAACTAATTCTATACATAATCTACACCTCCAACTTTCCCATTGCAAGACTAATAGCCCCTTGCAATTTTACTTTTTCTGCGCTACTAGAAAAATCTTCATCAAACAGCGAAACTTCCTCTACAGTCAGTGAGAGTAATGAGCTAAGTTCATTTTCCATATTAGCATCAATTTCATTATTCTTAATCAAAATTACTTTATCCACAACATCTGGATTGTATGAATTTTTCATGTTGTGATAAATAATTGACGATCTGATTTCTTCTGCCAAAGACGGTATCAAAGCTTCTGGATTTTCTTTCCATTGTGATGTAGATACACTTCTCGCTACAGTTATATTTTTATTTTTAATAATAATCATGTTTACCACATCTTCTGCAAAACTTACTAAAACTACAATATTAGGCTGTTGTTTTTTCATTACTGCTGAAGTTAGAGTAATTACACTAGTGCTAATGTCTGCTAATTCTAATTTTGCCTTATCAAATACATTGATAAATCTCTCTATAGAAACTTTTTTTGCAGCTACTAAAAGTGCATTTACAGTAGTCGCGCCTGTGTCATCTACAGCCTCTTCACCTAAAATATAGTCTAACTCTACTTCTATCATAGGTATAGGTAAAAACTCTTGTGCCTGAAGCATAACTAAATTTTTCATCTTGTCTAGTGGTACTTTTGGAAACTGAGCCATACGCAAGATGACGTCGTTTCCGCTCAATCCCAACACTATTCTTTTGCTTTTAAACGAATTTGCTTTCATAGCATTTGTAATCGCCGAAGATAAAGCATCTATATTTAAAATCATTCCATCGTTAATCGCATTTGAAGGTACAGGTGTTATTGCAGTAGCAACTACTTGTACTTCTTCTCCGTTTTTCTTGAGCTCTGCCATTCGTATCTCGTTAGCATCTATCTCAATTCCGACAATCCCTTGTTCTATTTTCTTCATCAGAATACCTCATTTATAATAATATAATTAAATATATATTTTTACCATTAAGCGTTTGCAACCATAGAAGTAAACATCGGTAAGTACAACGATATAAGCATAACTCCTACTAATCCACCGATACCTATAAGCATAATAGGTTCTAAAACTGTGCTTAACTGTTTACTTAAAGAAGCTACGTCTTCTTCATAAAATTCAGCTACCTTGTCTAAAAGTTCTGGGAGTGTACCCGATTCTTCACCTATAGATATCATCTGTGTAACCATAGGCGGAAAAAATCCACTTTTTTCTAAAGGTTCTGATATGTTTTTACCTTCTTCTATTTGCTTACACGCATCTACTAAGATAGCTTTAAGTACATCGCTACCTGCAGTAGGTCCTGCTGTGTTTAGTGCTTGAACTACAGGTATACCACCTTCTAGCAGTGTAGCTAAAGTACGGCAAAGCCTAGCTATAACAGTTCTAACTATTATAGGCGAAATGATGGGAAGTTTTATCTTTTGACTTTCCCACAAAGCACGACCTGTCGGGCTTTTGAAAAACATTACTATTCCAATCACTATACCAACCATAGCTACCAACCAAATGTACCAAAACCCTCTAATACTTGCAGATAATCCAAATATCATTGCAGATATAGCAGGTATTTCTGCATTTGCAGGCATCATGCCTTCAAATATAGGTACTAACAGTACTAGCATACCTATAAACATAAATACAGCAAATATCCCTACTACTTTTGGATATGCAGTAGCAGATTTAATATTGTCTTTTAACTGCTTGTCCTTTTGTAATTGCAGCGAAAGTCTGTTTAGAACTTCTTCTAATATACCGCCTACTTCTCCAGCTTTAATCATAGCTACATAAAGCTCATTAAACACTTTTGGGTGTTTTGCAAATGCATCAGTCAAAGATACGCCACCTTCTATGTCGTGCGCTATAGTTTCAAGAGCGTATTTCATAGTAGGATTTACTTGCTGTTTGCCAAGTGTAGAAATCGCTCTAGTTACTGGCACACCAGCACCAAGCATTGCAGCTAATTGTCTACTAAAAATTGAAAGATCTGCAATTTTTACTTTTTTTGCACTACCCATCTTTTTTGCACTGTTTCCTTTTTCTGCTATTTCATCTACGCTAAGGGCAGTAAGTCCATTTTCTTTTAGTCTAGCAGAAGCTTCAAAGACCGAATTAGCACTCATAGTACCTCTCACTATTTCACCACTGCTATTAATACATTCATATGTATACGAGGCCATTAATTTCCCTCCTGATTTCTATATTTTTAGTATATTTACTTAAAATATAATTATTGCCTTATAATTAAATCAATCTTAAACTTATCTATACATAGAGGCACTTAGTAATCTCTCTACCTCTGTTCTGTCTATACAAAATTCAAACACACTGTCTGTGCTTATTTTGCCTTGTTTTAAAAGAGCTATCAAAGCTTGATCCATAGTACGCATTTCGGCATTATGACCAGTTTGAATCGTGCTGTACAACTGGTGTTCTTTACCTTCTCTAATCATACTTCTTACAGCTGCAGTATCTACCATATATTCTATAGCAGCTACTCTACCTTTTCCATCTGCAGTAGGAATCAATTGCTGTGATATAACTGCTTTAAGAGTATTTGCGAGCTGTTGTCTTATCTGATCTTTTTCTGATTCAGGAAAACTATCTACTATACGAGAAATAGTAAGTGGCGCAGTCTGTGTATGTAGAGTTGAAAATACTAAGTGGCCCGTTTCAGCCGCCGAAATAGCTATTTTCATACTTTCAAGATCTCTCATTTCACCTATCATGATTACATCAGGATCGTGTCTTAATACTTGCCTTAAAGCTCTTGCAAAGCTGTGAGTATCTATACCTATCTCTCTTTGTCTAACTATAGATTTTTTGTGAGAATGTAAAAATTCTATAGGATCTTCTACTGTCACTATGTTGCTAGCATAATTAGTATTGATATGATTAATCATCGAAGCAAGTGTAGTAGATTTACCGCTACCTGTAGGTCCTGTAACTAACACAAGACCTCTAGGCAGTTCACACAATCTATTTACATCTTTTGGCAATCCCAACTTGTTTAGTTCTGGCATATCAAACAAAACTACTCTAAATACAGCCGCTAGAGAATTTCTTTGAACAATTATATTTGCTCTATATCTAGCACACGAAGGAATCGAATAAGAATAATCTAGTTCCAATTCATTTTCCAACTCTACGATTTGTTCTTCGCTCAACATAGAGTATATGAGCTCTTTCATCTGAGTTACAGAAATCGGTGGATATTTGTCTTGTCTTATGATATCACCATTTATCCTTATAGAAGGCACATCTCCTACTACCAAGTGAAGATCCGAACCTTTTACTTCTGCAGTAAGTTTGAGTAAATCATCTATTGAACAAGCATATGTAGTATGCATAATCATTCTCCTCGATATTGTACTATCTTATACTCCGTCTATTTCAGCTACGATATCTCTTACTCTTTGGATATCTTCAGGGCTAGCAGTCAAATATAGTACATATTTTTTAGTTTCATTATCTTTTGATACATTGCCTGAAATTTTGAAGTTAGATGCACTAATTCCACTCATTTCAGCTATAATCATTCTTCTTGCGCCAAGTCTAGTAGTCGCTCCATCACCTTCTGCAGAATCTACAGGCAATGTTACAGATGCAGATTTTACGTCAAGTTTAGTAATAATCTTACGAATATTGTTAATTTCATCAGGTGCACAACCTATCAATATACCATCAGTAAATTGAGGCATCGAGAAAGTATAAATCTGTACATCTACTAAATTCATAGCAGTCAATCTAGCTTCCATATCTTGAGCAGTTACATTATTTAAATATATATAATGAATATTGTTAGCCATGTTGTTTAGAGGATTATCTATTTCAGACAAAATCTCGCTTGCTTGTTCTAAAGCAGTAGAAGTACCTCTCATCCAAAGCGTCATAGGCTCTGCATCAGTAGTTATAATTTCAAGATTAGATATAGTCGACAACAACTGATTAGCAGTTTCAAAAGTAATATTTGACAAAGTATATTGACTAAAATCTGTAAAATCAGCACCTGCGTTGTCAGGAGTGTCAAGTATAGAAACTACTCTGCGAACATCTGCTATTGCATCATAACTATCTACCATATACATCTTGTACTGATCTCCTGGCATCGTTATTCCTGGCATAAACCCTATTTGAGTCAAGAAGTAATTAAGTTCTTCTACAGTTATATATGTAGTCTCTATAGTAGCTAAGTTATCAAGAGTCGCCGCACTACCTGGCATTACATTTTCATTTCTATCTATTGCATAAATAATTTGTTGCAATTTAGCCAAATCTTTAGGCGTACCTTGTAGCCATACAGCTTTTTGAGTAGCTTCTGTTACTAGCATTTGAGCAGAATCAAAACCAAACTCTTGCAATTCACCTTCATATGCTTCAAAAAGTGCTTGCGCAGCTATGTTGTATAGAGGTATTCTAGTAAGATACATCTCTTGAGAAAAAGTATCCATCAAATCTCCGTGGTCCGCTACTAATATTATATCACCATCATAAACGTAAGAAACCTCTCCTAAAGCAGCTGCATAAGAAATCGCATCTTCCGGAGTTATGTCTTCTTGTTTGAAAGTGATTAATCTCTCGTCATCACCTTTATATATTATCGAATTGCCCATTTCTAAAGCTAAGATAGACAAAACGTCTTTAATATCAGCGTTAATAAAGTTTACAGAAATAAGATTTTCTTCTATAGCTTCTTCAGTATCGTCTACTCCACCCATACCATTGTATTGTTCATCATCGAAGTTTATGTCTATAATCTCTGTAGCATCTACTACTTCAGATGTGCTCACAGTTTCTGACACAGCACCTGTCGTATTGACAGTTTCAACTTTAGCAACATCAACAACTTCTGATGAAACAATCGTTTCTGTCGATGATATTTCGTCTGTAGAACTAGCTATTCCTGTACTTGTGTCTACAGCAAGTTCAGTCGACGGAATCTTCAAAACATGTCCTACTGGCAAAACATCACTTAATTCGAACTCATTATAGCTTGCCATTTCTTCTACAGTCACACCATACTCTTCAGCAATAAAAGTCAAATTTTCACCTTCAATTACAGTGTGAGTGCCTTCTGTTGATTCTACTGAGCTAGTAATTTCTTCTGTTTCTTGTTTTTCTGATATCTCTACCGCATAGACAGATGTACCCAATATGCCGGCAGAAACTAATCCTAATGACAGCATATACGCCGTCTTGCAAAATAGTCTGTTTATAATATTATTCATCTCTTTCCCTCTCCTTAAATCAAGATCCTATTTCTTCAGATTCTTCTAATGTTAAAACTTTGATTCCTTCTTCGGAAGAAAATTCAATACTATTATCGTCAATATTGTCAACTTTCCAACCTGTATCTCCTAAATCTTCCCCTTTGCTAACGATAAAAGTAGTATCACCCGATACAACTATCGCCCTGTACAAACCATCAGAATTTTTAGAAATACCCGTCAAGGCCATAACTCCTTGCATCTCAGATTTGAATGGATCATTTTCAATCACGATATCCTCATCATCGTTATCTTCGCGTTCTGTTTGAGGCAATATGTCTACAGTATTTTCTGTGCTAGCTCCCGGTGGCAATGCACCCGATCCTCCAACATCTGTAGATATTTGACCATCATCACCTGGAAACAACATCGGCACATACAAAAATGCCAACACAACAACTAAAACAACCACTAGAGGAATAAGTACTTTAAGGTTTTTATTCTGCTCAAAGGCTTTGTTTATTTGCTCGCTTAAAGATTTTTTCTCACTCATCTTACAACACCTTTCAAATTAAATTTAATTTCATGTAATATTTTTATTATGACTACTTTTTTACTAAAAGTCAAGAAAAAAATGTCTAGAAATACATAAATTTATTAAAATTTATTTTTTTACAATCTTACTTTTGACAACGATGAATTCTTTTGATATAATGATGATACTATCGTTTTTTTGATAGCAATATTTTGAACATATAATATATAGTAAAGGATAGGTTTAAAAATGAAAAAATTATTTTTAAAATCTTCTGCTGTAGTTTTGATGCTCTCAATTTTTACGAATCCGTTAGCATATGCATTTACACAGCATGACGAGGTTTCTTATGTCGCACCTGCTAGTTATCAATATCTAGACATTTCTGACACTACAAACGCACCCAATTTTCAAGACGGATTATTGCTTGCATATAGAGACGGAAATTATGGATATCTAGATACTGCAGGCAACGAAGTTATCGACTTTATCTACGATGACGCAATGTCTTTTAACGAAGGACATGCCCCTGTATATGTAGATGGACTCTGGGGTATTATTAATAAAAACGGTGCCTATGTAGTTCCACCAGGATCTTTTTCTCTTATAAAGACTACTCTTGGAGATTATTTAGCAACTGATTTAAACGGCAGTACAATCATAGGCAAAGACGGTAGAGTGATTATCCCTTCTACAACAGACAGAATTTCTATCACAGAAGAGTATTATGTAGTCAATTCATACATGCAAGATACGTACTATGTAGATGGTGTTGTGGCTTACGTACACGAATATAAAAATTCTGATTCTGCCAATTCACTCAATGAAGTCCAGACTGTAAAAGTTTTTCCAGACGGATATAGACTTACTCTTAGAAACAACAGATATGCGCTTATAAACGATTCAGGTAGCACTGTTTTCACTTATGGTAAATTTGATGATGTTATACCTCTTGGGAAAAACGGTGAATTGTTTAGTGAAGAAGGCGCAGCGATATATATAAGATTCAATTCATTAGAAGAATTAGTCTATGGTTTTATCTATGAAGACGGTAAGATAGATTACGAAGATTATGTATCAATATCTGAATTTTCTGAAGGATATGCTTGGGCTCAAAAGAGCAACGGTAGATACGATATAGTCAACTTAGCAGGAGAAGTTACTGAAAGCCCTAATCATACTATCAATTCTCCAATGCCTTTTGTAAATGGTATGGCTTTAGTATATAATTCTGATTTTACTAAGATTACTCTTATTTCGCCTGAAGGAGATTTATTGACTTCTTTTACTTATAGCACTATGGGTAACTTCAACGGTGAAGGTGCTGCCGCTGGCAAGACAAGCAGTTCGAGTTCTAAGGAAATAGATTATGCATATGGCGTAGTAGATAAAGAAGGAGCTTTCCACGAAATACCTACTGCACATGGCATAGATGTAAATCCTATAGGCGATTACTTTGTATTTAAGCAATCAAACAGAGAAGGTTTAGCAGACTCTACAGGCGAGATTGTTTTACCTGCTAAATATGATGATCTATCTTCTGTTTCATCTTTAAACACTAATATGGATTTTTCAGACATGAATGTATTTTACGTTAGAAACGGCGCATATTTTGGTATTATTGACGAAAATGGAAACGAGATTATTCCTATCGAATATGGCAGACTTACAATGTTTGAATCTACAGATGGATTGTATTGTGTTCAAGCTGACAACTCTACATATTTCTTGAGCGAAAACGACTTATCTCTAGTTTATAAATTAGATTTTGTATCTACTGCTTCTTATCAAGGTTTATTCGCATATCAAGACAATGGAAAATGGGGTATTAGCAGTCTAACAGATATAAATGATTACAATGCTGAGTTTTATGCTACTTCAATTTTCAACGAAAAAGACACTGAATTAACTTATTTAAGTGCTGATAGATTAAACGTAGTATCAGATAGAAAAACTGCTATCGAAGCTATCGAAGAAGCTATCGACCTCACTTTAGACGAGCCTAACATGGACGCTAGAAAATATTTTGAATTATATGATTACACAGAAGAAGCCTTAACTCGCGGATCACAAATAGACGAAGATTCTTCTACTGCTAATTATGACGATGGTGATCTTTCAGTAATTATTTCTAATCAAGCTGAAAACCACGAATTAGCGATGCAACTGTTTGAAAATAATGATATACCTATGTATAGGGATTTAGAAACTACTTTTAGAATTACATTAGACAATGAAACTTTGGCTAGATATAAGATTAGCGACCCAAGTGATTTTGACAAAGTAGACAATCTAGAATTGCATATGCCAAACGGCGGTATCAAGTTTGCTACTAAAGATATTAGTGATTTAGAAGTATTGAGAGTAAGATTTGACTATGACGATGAAGCGCTAAAAGTATCTATAAACGACGATGATGAAACTTCTATAGGTTTAACTTATACTGTATTGTTGCCATATGAACAAGAAGACGCTGATTTAGCTACTATAGTTAAAGATGTAGATATGTTAGGTGGAAACTATGATAGATTTTCAAAGTTTTTATACACAAAAACCTCTGAATCAGGAACTTTTACGACAGACGAAAACAGCAAATCTTTCACAGATATCAACTATCTACCATGGGAAATGCGAGATTCTATCTATACCCTTAGTGCAAAAGGTATAGTAAACGGCGTTTCTGCTAATGAGTTTGCTCCTGAAAAAATCATCACTAGAGCAGAAATTTCTGCTTTGATGATAAGGATGTTAGACTTAGAAAAAACAGATGCTTCTACTACTTTTGTCGACGTGACTTCTGAAGATTGGTATTATGAAACTGCAATCGCCGCTACTGAAGCTGGACTGATAGCAGGCTATGAAGACAATACCTTCGGTGGTAGCAACCCAATCACTAGAGGCGAAATGTTAGTGATGATATCTAGATATGCTGAAAACTATTTAGGCTTTATATCAGAAGATGTGACTTATGACCCTACCATGTATGCAGACGGATACTCGGTACAAACATGGGCTCAACAAGCTGTAACAAATTGCACAGAGCTAGGTATAACTATAGACCGTACAGATGCTATGCTGAACTTGACACAAGAAATAACTAGAAGTGAAGCTGCAGTGTTGCTTAACAGACTATTTGATTTAGATTAATTTACGGGCGGATAATATCCGCCTGTTTTTTTGAGTATTTTTTTATTTTAAATAAAAAAATATCGATGCAAATACTTAAGTTAAACATAAAAAAATCGACAATAGACAAAATCTATGTCGATTTTTCAACGTAAACGTATAGGGTCTACTCCTCACGCAAATGCGTATATAAGAGGTTCTATTCTTCCCGCAAATACCGCATGGATAGTGATTCTTTTCCATATTAATGGTTTGTATTTAAACACTCGGCTATTCCGTTTTCGATTTTATAAGATTTTACATGACCACCCACAGGACAATCTTCTTCAAACTCACCTATGAAAGAGTTGAACGGAGTTGTACCTGTAACGCCAGTGGGATGTGTCACGGTTAGTTTTCCATCTGTGCCAACTTCTAGTACACCAAAATTCAGCAAATTCGCAGAAACTTCATTTACCGTCGAATACTGCGTTATTGCACTCTGCAACGTCCTCACATTTGCATCACAAGCCTTTTCTGCCGCATCTGTTTGTACACTTACAAATATCGGAGCTGCTACAGCTACAAGTATACCTAATATAGCTACAACTACCATCAGTTCCGTCAAAGTAAACCCTTTTTTGCACTTTTTAATCATTTCGTTTCCATCTCCATTTATTACTTATTTTATTTAATTTTGATTTACAAAAACATACCAAAATACCAATCTATCATCATATCACCACATAATCCTGCTATCACAACTCCCATCGCTAAAAATGGTCCAAACGGTATCATGCCTTTTAATTTTCCACCTTTAAATATAGCCAACCATACATAATATATAGTGCCGCATAAAGCACCTAAAAATAATGAAAGCAAGCATAATTTATATCCAAGCACTAATCCTACTCCTGCCATCAGTTTGATGTCGCCACCGCCCATAGCTCTGCCACCTGAAAAAAAAGCTATAGCAAACAATATGCCACTAACAGAAAAAAATCCTATCACTCTATCTATTATACTAAGATTTGATTGTGAGTCAAGCATCATCACTATACCCATCAGTCCTATAATCAATGGAAACCTATCAGGTATAATCATTTCGTCTAAATCTATGAAAGATAGCGCAATTAGACAAGTCACAGTCACAAACCAACAAGCTGTAGAAACAGTCAATCCAAATTGCAAATAAAACAATAGATACAATACTCCGCTCAATATTTCTACTAAAGGATATCTAGCAGATATCTTTACTTTACAGTATCTGCATTTTCCGGCTAAGCTAAGATAACTAAGCACAGGTATTAAATCATACCACGCTAAAGTATGATTACAAGAAGGGCAAAAAGATCTACCTTTTGATACTCCTATGTCAAGAGTAGTTCTATATATCAGCACATTTGTAAAACTTCCTACCAGTATCCCAAATATCAATGCTATACTACCATAATACAAATCCATCTATAATCTACCCAATCCTTTATCTCTAATCATTCTCTCCATGTTGTCAGGGTCTACACAATAAGATAACGCATCAGCTTTAGTAATCTTGTTTGCTTCTAACAAAGAAATAAGTGAAGTATCCATAGTATACATATTCATATTGCCACCCGTCTGTATAGCATTAGGTATCTGTTGAGTATTTCCTTTTCTTATATGATTTCTAATAGCAGAATTAGGTATAAGTATTTCAGAAGCCAGCACCCTTCCCCCATCTTTTGCAGGGATAAGTTGTTGTGAGATTATACCTTGCAGCACCATAGATAGTTGTACTTTTATTTGTTGCTGTTGGCTAGCAGGAAACACATCTACTATACGGTCTACAGTCTTGGCAGAACCTATAGTATGCAAAGTCGAAAGCACCAAATGTCCAGTCTCTGCAGCAGTAAGTGCAGTAGATATAGTTTCCAAATCTCTCATCTCACCTAGCATGATTACATCTGGATCTTGTCTCAATGCAGCCCTCAATGCCCCTGCAAAAGACATCGTGTCTATCCCTACTTCTCTTTGATTGATGACAGACATCCCATGAGAAAAAGCGTATTCGATAGGATCTTCTAAAGTGATTATATGTTTTTTATAATGTCTATTTATCCAATCTATCATGGCAGCTAAAGTAGTAGTCTTTCCCATTCCTGTAGGTCCTGTAACTAATACTAATCCTCTTGGTTGCTCACATAAATTAAGCACCGACTCAGGTAGACCAATTTCTTCAAAAGACATAAGTCTACCCGACATTATCCTAAATGCAAACGCATATGAGCCTCTTTGCTTAAAAATATTTAATCTGCATCTACTCTGCTTAAAAGCGCTGACAGATAAATCTATCTCGCCATCTCTTTCTAATTCTTCAATCTGCTCTTCGTCCAACAAAAGATTAGCTAATTCAAGTGTTTCTGAAGCAGTTACTATTCCATGTTGCTCTATTGGCACTAATTCTCCGCTCAGTCTAAAAGAAGGAGGTCTCCCCGCTGAAATATGGCAATCAGAAGCCCTTTCAGGAGGTGGATTTTGTAGTATTTCAAATAATGTTGACATATATACCTCTCTATAGTGAATTATTTTACTTTATTTACTTAAAAATACTTTGAATGCCAAAGTATTGATTTCAAGGCAATTTTTACAGCCCTTTCAAAGTTAATCATAACATTTTTTTTTATAAAAAACAAGTATTTTTTAAATAATTTTAGCTGTTTGAATAAAATATCTAGAAATTTATATTAAAAAAAGCTTTACAAAATAGCTCCCATATGCTAAAATTTGCTTAATGTGACATTTCAATGGAGAATGCACAAAATCATAAAAACTTGGAGGAAAATAAAAATGAAAATGTTTTGGAAAAACAAAAAAGGTTTCACATTAACAGAGCTTATGGTAGTTGTTGCTATCTTAGGTATCTTGGTTGCAGTTGCTGCACCGATATTTAATAGTGTAACGGATACTTCTAAGCAAGCAGCTGATGAAGCAAATGTTAGAACGATACAAAGTGCTATTACTATGTATTCCGCTAGTGCAGGTGTTCAAGCTGCCGATATTGATAACACAAGTGCTCATGTAACAAACACGACAACTGGTGTTTTTTCTTATCTTGCTGATAAGGCTTATCCTGAATCACCATATGGTTTATCTAATAGCTACTCGATAACTGATGGTGTTGCAACAAGTTCAGGTTCAGGTAACTGGAAATAGACTAATAATGGTTTAATATTCATAGCTCAAATGTTTTGCATTTGAGCTTATTTTTATCTATCATACAAATATAGCATAAGGAGTAATGTTTTATTTTGATTAATAATAATCCAACTAACATTTTAGAAGATAAAATTAGAATTGAAATCAACTTGTTTTTTTATTTGCCCATGGTGCTCTTAACATCTGTTTTACAACTCATAGTTAGAGGTAAATATATAGAGCCTTCTGATACAACTGCACCATATTGGGTACAGCCTGAAATTACTATTGACTTTTTTACATATTACAGAACATATTTTTTAATGTTTTTCACTTTTTTAGCAATACTCTCATTTCTTTCGCTAATAATCCTTAAAAAAATCACTGTCAAAAAAGAACTTAAATATTATGTTCCATTAGCACTTTATATTATATTAATTTCTATTTCTGCAATTTTTTCCGTACATAGAGAATTTTCCTTGTTTGGTTTTTTTGAATCATTTGAAAATGTGTTTGTACTTACAACTTACATGATATTGGTGTTTTTGTCTATGCATTTTGTCAGTTCAAAAAGAGAATTATATATAATTAGAAATTCTTTGGTTTTTCTCATAATAATTGAAGGTGTCATATGTATAAGTGAATTTTTGGGATATTACTTTTTAAATTCTAAGATTGTGCAGTTTTTCATATGGCAAGGAGAATTGATACCGGGTTTTTTTCTGTTTGGTGAATCCTCTGGTACAATGCGTGGTACTCTTTACAATTCTAACTATATCGGAAGTTTTGCTACAATTATATTGCCTTTATCTGTTTCGTTTTTTCTTGCTGAAAAAAATAAGTGTAAAAGATTTTTTCTATACATAGTGATTGTTATATCTATTGTTACATGGCTCGGTTGTAATTCAAGGGCAGGATATGTAGGCATGATTGCTCTTATTTTAGTTTCTTGCTTTTTTCTTCGAAAAAATATATTTTTAAATATCAGAACATCTCTTTTATTGCTTATCTCTACAGTCATTATAGCTTTGACACTAAACAATTTTTCAGACGGTAGGACTTTGGGGCAATTCGGGAGATTAGACTTGTCAGGAGAAATAGACAAAATTCAACAGACTGAAAGTGATTTATTTCAAGATATTTTATTAAATAAAGATAGTTTTTCTATTGTGACAAAACACGAAACCTTAACTGTGAAAAAATACGGTGATTCATTACTATTTGAGGATGCTGACAAAAATACTATCTTAGCTTCACAGGACGAAGAAAATTATATAATTGAAGACAATACGTATAAGAATTATTCTATATCACATATTAAAACTCTTGACTTAAACTTTGGAGATTATACTGTTGATGTGGAAGTTGCAAATTTCGGTAACGTAGTTATTACTGCATATGGCAGAATAATAACATTTACTTTTACTGATGAACAAGCGTATATCGTAATGCAAGGTGGGCGTTTAACAACACCTATTGTAGCTCCTACTTTTACACCCTTTGATAACTATGAGCGTTTTGCATCTAATAGAGGATTTATATGGTCAAGGAGTATTATGATGTTGCCTGATTCAGGCTTTTTTGGATATGGGCCTGATACTTATGCTACACTTTTTCCTCAAAATGATTTTGTGGCAAAGTTAAATTCAGGTGTTAACGCAAATTGGTTTGTTAGTAAACCTCACAACATGTATCTGCAAATTGCTATAAATACAGGTATACCGTCACTTATAGCATTACTTGCACTTTGGGCGATTTATGTTTTGAGAGGATTTAAGCTATATTACAAAATAGAATATGATTCTATAGAAAAATATTTTGGTTTTGCATGTATGATGGCTGTTATAGGTTATTTGGTAGCGGGGATATTCAATGATTCTAAGGTCGAAGTAGCACCTCTATTTTGGATAATACTCGGCATCGGTATCAGCATAAATGAGTTACTTATCAAAGCAAAAAAAGAAGGTATCACATATGAAGAAGCTATTGTTTTGTCAGGTGGTGTGTCTATTGTTAATGTTGATAATATAGTTAGTGATATTAGCTCCGATGGTGTTACAATTGGCGATGTAGAAGATATTGATACTAGCGAGGATGGTATTGCAGATATTGATTATCGAAAATGAAAATACCAATTAAACGACATCTCATAATTTCGAGTAAAACATCGCGTATCTTACTAATCTAAATAATTACTTTTTTTAGATTTATGCCATAGCCCCTTATTTTTTTATAGTTTTATTAATAAACTTTTATACTAAATTTGGTTGATTAGTAAGTACGATTTTTGCAGTAATCTAAGCAGGGGTGAAAATTTAGTAGAGTTCTATATAATTTTGCAATCACGACCAACTGAGTATAAGATTTAATTTTTAGTAGTCCCTAAGTGCGCTGTAAACTTTGAAATCAAGCTATAAATTTAATTTTATCGCGAATTGAGATACGATTTTTACCATATAAAAATCTAAAAAATCGTTATCGAATCTGAGCAGGAAAATTAAATTTATAGCTTGATACTCGTGTCCAAGGTCTGCTACGAGTACTAAATTAAATCTTATACTCAGCTTGCCACGTGCAAATCTAATTCACACAACACCCCCACATTCAATTTTCACCTCCCGCACACATCGTGCGCTTTTAGCAACTCGCTTTATTGTATCATCTACTGTTTTTTATAAGACGGTACAAGCTCTTTCAATATTTTTAACTCTTTCTGTTTATCCATATCATTTACTGCCGATTTTAGTAACTCTATGCTGTCAAGCAAGATTTTTTCATCAAATTGTATAGGTTTTTCTATAAATATCTTTTCTTTATCTGTTTTTGATTGCCCGGTGCTTTCTGATATCAATAATTCCTCGTACATCTTTTCGCCTGGCCTAAGTCCAGTGTATTTTATTTCGATATCTACTTCTGGCTCTAATCCCGATAATCTGATTAGATTGTACGCTAAATCTTTTATCTTGACAGGTTGTCCCATGTCAAGCACAAAGATTTCTCCCCCATTCGCCATCGCTCCTGCTTGCAATACAAGCTGTACGGCTTCCGGTATAGTCATAAAATACCTAATGATCTCAGGATGTGTAATCGTTACTGGGCCTCCCGCTTGCACTTGTGTTTTAAAAAGCGGAATAACAGAACCATTGCTACCGAGCACATTGCCAAATCTTACGGCTACAAAATCAGTATCCCCAAGAGTGTCAAAATACTGCATTATCATCTCGGCTACACGTTTTGTTGCACCCATGATATTGGTAGGATTTACAGCTTTGTCAGTAGATATCAAAACAAATTTTTCAACTCTTTGCTCATATGCTACTTTAGCTGTGTTGTAAGTCCCTATTATATTGTTTTTTATGGCTTCTTCCGGGTTGTGCTCCATGAGAGGCACATGTTTGTGCGCCGCCGCGTGAAACACTGTATGTATATTTTCCGTTTCAAATACATGCTCTAATTTTGTCATGTCTCTGATAGAGGCAATCTCTACTTGTATATTTAGCCTATCTTCATATTTAAGTATCAGTTCCTGTTCGATTTCATATGCATTGTTTTCATATATGTCAAGAATAATCAACTTGTTTGGCGCATGCCTCGCTATTTGTCTGCACAACTCGCTTCCGATAGATCCTCCCCCACCTGTCACAAGTATGTTTTTCCCTTTGACATATCCTTCTGTCAACTCACAGTTTAAGTTGATGACCTCTCTTCCGAGCAAATCATCTACCTGTACATCGCGTATCTTGTTTATCAGTGCTGTTTCAGCATCACTTGACAAAAGAGAGTACACCTCAGGCATTATTTTTAGCTTGCATTTTGTCTTAGCACAAATGTTAAGTATTCTTTTTTTATTATCTTTATCTATAGATGGTATAGACAAAATTATCTCATTGATTTCGTATTTTTCACACAATTTTTCGATATCTTTTGTAGTTCCGCTTACAGGTACTGACTTGATTTTACGCCCGATTTTAGCATCGTCATCATCCACTATACATTTGATATCATAATTTTGAGGATTATTTGAGCTAATTTCACCAAGAATTGCCACAGTCGCCTCTCCTGCGCCTATTAGCATTACATTTATATAATCAGCATGGTTTTGTCTTTCTTTTGTTATGATTATAAGTAGCGCCCTGTAGATTATGCGCACAGACATCGTCCCCAAGGTCGAAACCGGATATATGACAAAATATACATAATATCTCACTTCCATATTCAAAACAAATGTTAATACCGTAAATATAGTATTGGCAATCAGCGACGCTCTTAAGCATGTAAATAAATCATCTACACCCGCATATCTCCACATGCTGTTATACACACCCATCACTACAAATGTAGCCACAAATATGATAGTATAAATCCAAAAATGCTCTAAAAAGAAATTCAACTTTATCTCCGCAACCGCTTCACTATAAATTCCACTCATCACAAAAGCCGACAGATATGTCATAACCGCTATAACAGTATCTATCGAAGCTAATACATATCTTCTATTTTTATTTAAAAATGTGTACATCTTTGACATTTTAGGCTCCTTGTTGTCATTGGAGGATGCTTTGACTATTCATTGCATATGCTACTGGCAAATTTTATGTTGTTTAATTAGGACTGACATATTATATTTCATTCATCAATCAATTTTAATCGACATTCTCTCAGATAATAATCTAACTTATTAAATGACCAAGCTCATTATATCAATTTTTCCGATGAAATTCAAGGAAATATTTTTTGCAAAAATAAAGACAGCTCCAAACAAATGGCTATGAAAAGCCAAAATGTTTAGATCCTGTCTTATTTTTTGTTATACCTAAAATCAAATATCTGCATTTTGTGATAATGTTGCGCCTAACTTTATATATTATTGTTTATTTCTGCCATTTTGTTTTTTACTTCTGACACTAAATTATTGAAAGATTTTTCTGTTAGCTCATTATTTTCAGAAAGTAATTCATCATATAAGTATCTTAGTTCTTCTTTTTCATTTAGATTGAAGCGTTTTATCATTTTAAAGGTTTTTTCTATTTTGCCTTTCTCGATTCCAATGGCTTCGCCTTCCTCACGCCCAGCTTCTCTTACTGCATGCAAAGTGAATTGCTCGTTGAATATTGCTTCTTCACGCCTTCTTACTCTTTCTCTTAAAAGATCATCTTCACTTAAATTATACACGGCTTTGACAGCTTCTTTTATCATGGTATCTCCATTCCTACATTAAATCTTGTAACTAATATTTAGCTATTTTATATCCTACAAGTGTTTTTTCAATTAGGCCGTTTTTTTCAGCATATTCGATACTATTAAGTATATCATTTTCGCTAAATCTTTTTGATTTGTCTTCTGACCACGATCTAAATTCTTTGATAATATTTTCTGCCTTCAAAATACCTGCTTCCTCTATTAAAAACATGGTAGTTGCCAAACATTCAACTTCATTATCTTCAATCTTATTAATGATTTCCCCAACTTTTTTAATATACGGCATAAATATTTCGAGCTTTTTATTTACATATTCACTCGTTAGCTTGTTGTATGCAATGCTATATGATTCAATTGTATTAGTTTTGTGAAATTTCTGATATTCTTTGATATTTCTACTTATTATATCTATTGAATGATCATATGGTCCGAATTTATCTCTTTGGAACTTAAAATATTTCTGGTCGGATATTGTATCAACAATATATGCTGTTTTTTGTAATCGTATTTTCCCAAATTTATTTAAATTTAATTTAATCTGCATTAAAATTAAAGCTGAAAGAGAAATACTTGGTTCCAATATAGGTTTAGAGCTACATATCCTTTTGATGGCTCATAAATATATATATCAATATCATCAGAAATGGCATCGAGTTTGCTCTCTATCAATGGTTTAACATCATGCCACATCAATCCACCATTGCCACTTCCAAGCGGAGGTATCGCGATGGATGAAATTTTTTTGTCTACAATAAATTTATTTAGCTTGTCAAGTCCTAAGTCAATATACTCAATTTTTGAATTAGCTCGCCATTTATCCTTAGTCGGAAAATTAACTATCACTTTATTGTTTTCAGTAAATGAATGAATTGTACCAACCTTTAATTTTCCATTTTTACAAGCTTTAACATATGAGGCATTGTTAGATGGATATGCAAGCTTAAATTGATAAGCAATCCCTTTTCCCATATATCCTTCGCAATTAACAGTGTTTACAAGACACTGCGCTTCAGATTTTAGTAAATCTCCCGTAACATAGTGAAACATTTGCATACCTCCTTGTCCGTATTATCATCTATTACCATGCACAACGATTATCTGTGTTTAGCCATTTTTGAATATCTACATGTATTTTTTTTTCATGATAATGCCGTAGTTTATATAAAACATCCTGCTTAATCTCTTCGTTTTTTACAGCTATACTTTGGAAATTTTCTATGTATATAGGTTTATCTGTTAGACATTCAGCCATTTTGACAAGTTTTATATCGCTTGATACACTTGAACTTCGTTCCATAGACTGCCAATCTATAGCTTTTATTCCCTCATCATATTTTAATAGCGAAACATTATCCAAGTTTAGAGGATGTTTAGGCAAAACTAAAAAATTATTATTTTTAGCATATTCGCGCAAAATACAAATATAAATAAATTCTCTATCAGAATATTTATTTTTGATCTGCAACATCACTAAAGCGAACTCCTTTTTCGGATAAAGTTTTCCTTGAAACAAGCCCATGTTTAATTATAGAGTCTAAATTACTTAACTCTGTTAAATGATATAGCAATTTTCCTCTTTCTATTTTCCCCATACCCTACTCCTATTATATTTTATATATTTTCGCTCATGTATATTGTTACATTAATTATAGCAATTTTTATGGCTAAAATCAAGGAATTTTTCTCTATAAACATGTATCTATGTGTGTTCGCGTAAGTTTTTTAATATTTTGAATTTTTTTCAACACCGCTACTGCAAACTTATGCTGTCAAGATACCTTGTTTTTTTCTAAAAAGTGTCTCATTTTTTTCGGCAGAGGGACACTCACTATATGTATTTATTGTAAGAAGTATGTTCCTATTCCCTTGTATTCTAGTCCTAAGTTTGTAATGTATTGATTGATAGTATGATCATCATACAATACAACAATAAATTCTGTTGCACCTATGTTTGTATTTTCTATATCAGTGGTTATATAAACAAAAGAGGACAATGTTTCATATCTACTGATATAGTGTAAATAATCGATGCCATTAGTTGCGATATTTGTAACAGAAGTTTTGTTATTGCTACAATGTCATTCAAGCTTTTTTCTGTAAAATGTACTGATATAGTTTTCAGCAGACAGCGAATGCTTTGACATGTCAGCTATTGTACAAAATGTAGACGTTAAGTGCATTTTCTGTATCTATCGACACTAATGTTTTTATTTGAAACTATGTGTACATCTTTGACATTTCAAACTCCTTAAAATAATAGTATCATTTGATAATAACTATTTTTTGCGAAAGAAGTTATTTAAGTAGCTCTTCGAAAAAATAAATACTTCTTTCACGTTTGAATAATATAAAAACGAAATTATTAAAACTCCAATAATCCATAGCAACAATTGAAATAAAATACTTAAATTCATTCCAAAAAACGATATTAAATAACTTAATGCAACTACAGAACTTGCTTTTATAAGTTTATAATTGCATTTGTATAATTTTTGCGAATAAAAAAATGCTACAAAAAAATATGTCAAATATCCAATTAGTGTTGATATAGCTGCACCATAAGTTCCAATTAGAGGTATTAAAAGCATATTCAAAACGAAATTTAATATCGCCCCAACACCTGTTGCAATAAGTGTATAAACTGATTTTTTTGAAAAAACTATTCCATAGCTAACTATAGATGTAATGCCCAGCAACATTTGAGAGTACACAAGATCTCTTATCAATATCCCAGCTGATGAATAATTGTCTGTTGTCATCACTCCTACAACAGATTTGCTAAATATACTAATTGTAAAACACAAGATACTTAACAACATTATTACTATATCAAATATTTTTTCAAATTTGTCTTTCCCATTTATATCATCTTTATTGCTAAATGCAAATGTAGTATAAGAAAATCTTATTGCTGAAGCTATTACATTTATTATCGTAGCAAAACGATTTGCAATCCCATATATACCTACTTCTGCACTGCCTAAAAAGTACAGAATAACATACCTATCTGATAAAGATAACACCCACATCATTAAGACAGTTGGCAATAAAGGTAGCGAATACTTTAGCATTGTTGAGATCAAAGCTCTATTGAAATATCTTTTTGAAATAGTTGCTTTGCTAAAAATCGCAAATATCAGCAAGCCTAATGCATTTGAAATCATGATAGACAAAATCATTGATATAACATTTAAATTAAGTACAGTTAAGAATAAAATGTTCAAAAGAATATTTACTACTGATGTAGTTATATTAATGCTACTATATATAAGTATTCTATTATCCATTCTAATTTTCATTATAAACGGTATTTTAATCACATCAAGTGATATTGATACAAAAGCAATTAATATGACGTAATAATATTCTTCAGTTCCAAAAATTGTTAACGATACATCGTTGGCAAAAATTGTTAAAAACAACGGCAAGAGTCCCATGAATACTAAAAAGAAGAATATCGTATTAAACACTCTTTCTTTTTGATTAATTCCTTTATCATTATAGAAAACTGCAAAAGCAGAATCTAATCCCATAACTAAAGCAGGAAAAAGAACTCCTGAAATTATTAAAATACTATCTGATACTCCTAGCATTTCAGGTGTTAAATATTCAGTGTATAAAGGTAATAAAAAAAAATTTACCAGCTTTAATATCATGTTTGAAAAAATAATAATAAACGTATTTGTAAAAAATTCAAATAAATTCAAGAATTTGCACCCTTTCGAATTAATTTATCATAAAAATGCACATTATAATTTTGCTACGCAAATCAGCGTATTTGCTATGTATAACTGTTGTTTATTTCTCATTAACCAGCTTCGTTTTTTCGAAGGAAAATCTGCAAAAATAATATTAATAGGTTCCATTCCTGCATTTAATAGAACTTTGCTCAGTGTAAATGGAGAAAAATTGTATTTATGGTCAGTATTAATACACTCTATTCCATTTTTTGCAAAATTGGAATATTTGTAACAATATACGTTAGGTACAGTTACAATCACCTCTGAAGCGAAGTTTAAGTACTCTTTTTTTATATTCATTAAAAAATCTACCGGATTATTTAAATGCTCAAGAATTTCTCCCATTAAAATCAAATCAAAATTAGTATTAGATTCTTTACTCATCCATTGTCTAATTTCATAACTGTCAGCGATAAAATCTAATTTCTTAATATTATCGTATCCTAATTCATTGCAAAATTCTACAGCTCTTTGATCAATATCCACACCTATGACTTTTTCACACGCATCCATTAGTCTTTTATGCAGCCATTTATTATCATTGATTTTACTTTGGATTATTGGCAAATGGTCACATGCTCCAACATGTACTATTTTTTTATTTAAACATAATTTTTCAAGCCATTCAATCCGTGATAAGTTTTCATTTATTTCTGTGCAATTGATTTTTAAACCATTGCTAAACTTTTCACCACTCAAAAACATTTTCAATTCATCACTAATTTTCATAACATTATAGTCCTTTAATCATTTTAATGAATTTTTTATAATTTTCTTCAGCATGAAAATTTTCATACCAAAATTTTCGTGCACTATTTCTTAATTTTACATAATTAGTATAATCATATTTATACATATCATAAATTATTGACACTTTATTTACAGCTTCTAAATTAGTAAAATCTTTCGAAAGTACCATTCCTGTTTGAACATTTACGATTTCATTTGTTCCACCTACATCGGTTGCTATTATAGGTATTCCAAAAGAAATTGCTTCCATGATAGAAACTGGTAGACCTTCTGATTCACTAACATTCATGAATAAATGAATATCATTATTTTTATAGTAATCCATAATTTTAGCATTTGGCAATTGTCCTTTAAAAACAAACTCAATTTTATTTGTTAAAAGTTTTTTAGTCAAAATTTCAATTTCCTCACGCAAAATTCCATCTCCAAAATGAATCCACCTTATATTTTCTATTTCTAAACAATTTAAAAATTCAACCATTCTATTTAAACGCTTAACGTCTACAATATAACTACAAGTCGCTATTGAAAAAATACTATTTTCCGATATTTTTCTTTGTCCATAATCTAAAGTTCCTAAATAGGATGTTATTATTTTTTCTTTAGCAAAAGGATAATGCTTATTTAAGTACTCTGTTCCATCTTGTGAGCATGGAAATATTCCATCACAATTTTTAACTAAATACTCTCTTAGCGGTAAATATTTTAATTTATTTTGTTCTAAGTATAAGTCAAATCTATGGCATCTAAAAAAAGTTTTATAGCCAAATCTCTTTTTTAATTGAATTGATGCAAATGCATTCTCATCCATCCAGTATGAGTAAATTGTAAATTCATAATCAATATATTTAGCAAGTTCTTTACTTAGATTTTTATTCAATATTTTTGATGTTCTGTAAAACTTCAACAATCTCAAAAATTTACGGTATCTGTTGCTTTTACTTTTGAATATATTTATTAATTCTACACGTGTATATTTTATTAGTAACATGCTAAAAACACA
The DNA here is from genome assembly GCA_964371035.1 of uncultured Clostridia bacterium. Classification (GTDB taxonomy): domain Bacteria; phylum Bacillota; class Clostridia; order Tissierellales; family Sedimentibacteraceae; genus UBA1535. The sequence continues at coordinate 97,483 of CAYJLG010000003.1, forward strand.
ACAAAAATATTCTATCACCAAATCTAAGTCTTTCTTAAATTGGGGCGGATTTATTAATTTAATATTTCTATTTTTAAAGTATCTTTTATCTAAATTATTTTTTGTAGGTGCAAATAAAACGAGATCATAATCCCAAAATTCTTCTTCATTTTCTACAAACGATCCACTTGCATCTCTTGTCAACACTAATAATGCTTTTTTCATAAATTCAACCATTCCTTTCCCTACGCTCAAATCACAAGCAAGTGGAGCTTATAGCCCATACTTTTATCATTGGTAATTTTTTTACTTAAGATTTTTTGGGTATTTTAGTTTGTCTCATTTTGAGTTTATTTTTCACTCTTTTTTATGCCTTAATTTTTTTAGATTTCAAAATTTCCAAATCATTAAGCACTGTTTTGGCTCTATCTATCCACAAATTAGTTTCTCGCATTTTGATACAATTGTTTTTAAATTCAATCAATTTGATAGGGTTATCTATAAAAAATCTTATCGCCTTTTCCATTGATTGTGGATTGTCTTCACAGACAATACCGATTTCATTGCTACTGATTATTTCACTCATAACATCACAATTTGTAACAAGAATTGGTTTATAATATGATACATACTCGTAAATTTTAACACTTATAGCCATATCTGAATATTCATTTTTTGATATTGGGTGTATCGCAAAATCCGCTTGTTGGTATAGCATAGATAAAGTTTTTCTTTCGTCTGTATGATACACTCTTAACCAATTCATTTCTTTTACTTGGTACTTAGAGCAGTATTTTTCCCACTCAAATTCTCTGCATATCAAAATCAAATTTATTGATATATCAGTTCTGTTGATTTCATGAAAAGATTTTATAAGGTTATCTGTGCCATAAAAATCGCTAACTCCACCTACATAAATTGCAGTTAGTAATTTATTTATGTTAATAGAAGATTCCAAAAAATTATGACTTTCACATGCTGGTGGTAATACTGCTTTTTTCTTTGAAAAGCTCACATATTTAGAAGCTATAAGCGAAGGAAAGTATATCAAATCAATATATTTATCAAATGCTACTAAATCTCTAATGCACATCATCTTTACCACAAATTGCTTTAGTTTATCAATTAGTGAATCTACTCTAAATATATCATTAAATTTCCAATTCATGTCTCTATAAAACAGTGCTATCGGAATATTTTTTTTGTTGATTTTACGTATCAATTTTATATCAATATAATTAAAAATAGGACCTGAAGGTGATTCAATATAACAAACATCTATATGTTCATTGTCAATTAATCTTAATATTTCTTTAACTTTTTGTTTGCGTTTTTTCCGAATATTCTGCTGTGTCTCCAATAGGGTTACTTCAACGCCACACTCTTTAAAAGCTTCATACATTTTTTGAGGTCGCACATGCGAACCTGAAACAAATTTTCCAAAACTTATATATGTAATATACAATAATTTCATAATTATAACTCCCAAAATAGAACCAAAATGATTAAGCATTGATTACTATTATACAATTTAATTTATCTATATTTCACTAACAATTTGGTTTGCCAATTTCTTCATAGATATTTATCATTTGCATTACATTGTTTTTAAAAAAATATTTTTCCAATACTCTTTTTCTTCCTTGGACACCCATAGATTGTCTTAGCTCTGCATCATTAAATAAAATTTTCATTTTCTCTGCCATAGCAACTTCATTCTTTCGTTCAACTAAAAATCCAGTCACTCCATCTACTACAATCTCTTTAAACCCTGACGCATCTGTAGCAATAATAGGTTTTCCACACGCCATTGCTTCAACAGCAGCAACTCCGAAGCTTTCGCTAATGCTTCCCAAGCAAAATACATCAAATTTATTTATTTCACTAGGTAACAAGCCATTTTCTACAAATCCCTTAAAAATAATTTTATCATTAACATTTAAAGCATTTGCCAATTCTTTTAACTCCATCTCTTTGCTACCTTTTCCGAATATTACAAGTTTTGCACTTGTAGTATCATTGTTATTTTCTAAATGTTCACAAAATAATGCGAATGCCTTAATCAAGTAATCTATCCCATATTTATCTTCTAATGTTTTTACAATACCAAAGGTAAATTCTGAATCATTTTTCTGTACAGTAATAGGCTTGAATTTATCGATATCTACTCCAAATGGTGTTATAGCTATTTCATTTTTTAAATCTACTAATTTGTGAACTTGTTGCGCCATAGATTCGCTTGTTGAAGCAATTTTGTTTGCATATTTAAGATTATTTCGAATTAATCTCATGTTAAATTTGCTTTTATAAGGAAAATCGTACACATCCGAGCCCCAAACCGATAAAACCAATGGTTTAACCTTTGCCAATCTTGATAATGTGCCATAACCACTAGCATAGTGTGCATTTACTACATTAGGTTTTATCTTATGAAATAAATATTTAAGTTGTAAACTATTTAAGAAATAACTTATACTTCCACCGAAAAACAATTTATGTATTATTACATAATTTGATATCATTTCATTAATCGGTGCATGGTTTTTATTAAAAGCTAAGTGAACTTCATGGCCTTGTTCACTTAATGAATTTACCCATTTTATAGTATGTGTGCTATTTGCAGCAGAAATAAATAATATTTTCATAATTAATATCTATAGCCTCTCAAAATAATCTCTATCGCTTTCTTGCCTTCTTCACCATTAATATATGGCTCAGTATCATTCTCTACAGCTCTTATAAAATCAGAATACAAAGGCGTATGCCCTTTTCCGTATACACTGTCTACTTCTGTACTTTCATCTTCTTTGTCATATTCTCTTTCATCTGCAAATTGCCATGTTTGAATCTTGTTTACTGCTAACCCGCCTATGACTACTGTTCCTTTTTCTCCAAAGATGCCTAAGGTTTCTTCTAAGTTCTTAGGATATACACATGCACTTCCTTCTATCAGTCCTATGGTTCCGCTTTTAAAGCGTATAAGTATAGCTCCAAAATCTTCCATATCTATATTTCTTAGGAATGTATCTCTTTCGCAGTAGAGCCTTTCTATTTCACTTCCTACCATCCATTGAAGTAAATCTATGTTGTGTATACACTGATTCATAAGTGTACCACCATCAAGTTCTTTTGTTCCTCTCCATGGTGCTTGGTCATAGTAGTTTTGATCTCTTGTCCATAATATTCTTGCTGTAGCATTTATTATCTTTCCAAATCTCTCTTCTTCTATTGCTCGTCTTAGTTTCTGAACTGGTGGATTAAATCTGTTTTGATGACATACTCCTACTTTTAATCCTTTTTCTTTGGCTAAGTTGTTTACTTTGTCTGCATCTTCTAATGTCATTGTCATCGGCTTTTCTATAAGTATATGTTTACCTGCGCTTAAGCAATCTAATGCTATACTTGCATGATATCCGCTTTCTGTACAGATTGAAACACAATCTATAGTTTCATCTTTTAGCATTTCTTTGTAATCTGAATATGTTTTGACTTTTATGTCTATTGATGATTCGTATTGCTCTTTTCGTTCTGTAGCTCTTGATTCTACTACATCACATACTGCTGTCAATTTACAGTTGTCTTTGTTGATTATCAGTGCATCTATGTGATTTTTTGAGATTCTTCCACATCCTATTATTGCAAAGTTCATGTTTTGCTCCTGTCTATTTACAATACTTCTATATTTTTTCTGTTTGCTACGTCCTTTGTTACATTTTTTGTGTCAAATACTGGTACGCCTGCATTTGATATTTTGTTGTAATCGACATCTGTATGTGCTGTTGTTATGACTATAATGTCGTAGCTTTTTAGATTGTCTAAATTTTTCAAACTTGTTCTTACTATGCCTTTATGTGTGTATGATAGTATAAATGGGTCATAGTATGAAATCTCTGCACCTTCTTTTTCAAAGTTATCTATCACTGATAGTGCAGGACTTTCTCTATAGTCATCTATATCTTGTTTGTACGCTACTCCACATATCAGCACTTTTGAGCCGTTTAGTGGTTTTTTATTTTTATTTAATATTTTTGAGCATCTTTCTACTACATACTCTGGCATATAGTCGTTGATTTCTCCTGAAGTCTCTATGAGTTTCATGTGATAGTTGTATTCTCTTGCTTTCCATGATAGATAGAAGGGGTCAAGTGGAATACAGTGTCCTCCAAGTCCAGGTCCAGGGTAGAAAGCTTGAAATCCATATGGTTTTGATTTTGCTGCTTCTATTACTTCCCATACATTGATTCCCATACGATGACATATCAACGCCATTTCGTTTGCTAATCCTATGTTTATGTTTCTGTATGTGTTTTCAAGTATCTTTTCCATTTCCGCTATTTTGGGTGATGATACTTTGTGTACGTCTGAGCTTAGTACGGCTTTGTATACTTCGGCTATTACATCTGTTGCATCTTGCCCTACTCCACCTACTACTTTTGGTGTGTTTTTTGTTTTGTATATCAAGTTACCTGGATCTACTCTTTCTGGTGAATATCCTAAATAAAAGTCTTTTCCGCATTTTAGTCCCGAGGTTTCTAATATTGGTAATAAAAGTTCTTCTGTTGTTCCAGGATATGTTGTGCTTTCTAATACTACAATAGTTTCAAATTTTAAATACTTTGCAATCATTTCTGTGCTTGATTGTACATATGTAATATCAGGTTGTTTGAAATTATCAAGAGGTGTAGGTACGCATATGGCTATGAAGTCTACATCTTTTACGAATGAAAAATCTGTAGTTGCTGATAGTTTTCCACTTTTTACTACTTCTTGCAAATCGTCTACTATGACGTCTCCTATGTAATTTTCGCCTTTGTTTACTAATTCTACTTTTTTGTCTTGCACATCAAATCCTATAGTTTTAAATCCTGCTTTTGCTTTTTCTACTGCAAGCGGTAGTCCTACATATCCAAGTCCTATTACTCCTATTACGAGTGTTTTATCCTGTATTTTTTTTAGTAGTTTGTTTTTCATAATATCATATCAGCTTTCTGATTTTATAATTTTATTGTTTATCTTCGTGTATTTTTTTTGGCAATGCACGCAAGTAGCGTTGTGTTCTCTAAAATTTAGGTTATTTCCGCACTCACATACATAGCCTTTTATTTTAGCTGGATTTCCTATTACGAGTGAATAGTCGGGAACATCTTTTGTAACTACTGCGCCTGCTCCTATAAATGCATATTTGCCTATACTGTTTCCACATACTATAGTTGCATTCGCTCCAATTGAAGCTCCTTTTTTAACTAAGGTTTCTTTGTATTCATTTTGCCTTTTAATAAAGGAACGCGGATTTATTACATTTGTAAATACACAAGATGGCCCTAAGAAAACATCATCTTCTATCAATACACCAGTATAGACAGATACATTGTTTTGTATCTTTACATTATTTCCAATTTTGACATTCGGGGATATTACAACATTTTGACCTATGTTGCAGTTTTCTCCTACTATTGAGTCACTCATAATATGGCTAAAATGCCATATCTTTGTACCCATACCGATTTTACAGTTATCATCTATATAACTGCTTTCATGTTTGAAGTAGCTCACTGTACTGCCTCCAATACTGTTTTAATTATCAAATCTTGCTCTTCTTCTGTCAGATATGGATGCATAGGTATACTGAATGTGTGTTCACAGTAATAGTTTGAGTTAGTAAAATCTATGACATTATATATATTGTCTTTATATACTTCTAACTTGTGCTGTGGCGTCAAATAGTATATCATATTCGGGATATTTTTGCTTGTTAGGTAATTTGTTATCTTGTCTCTTTCTTCTTTTGTTTTTGCCAATAAAACATATTGAGCATAAATAGACATCGTATTTTCTGCAACATATGGAGTTGTTAAAATATCTTTAAATGCTTCATTGTATTTTTGGGCTATAATTTGTCTGTTTGTTGTTTCGTATTCTCTCAAAGCTTTTAGTTTTACTTTTAGTATAGCTGCTTGTATAGTATCGAGCCTTGAATTTACTCCTATCCTGATATTGTCATATTTTGATGTGCCTTTTCCATGTACTCTTATGGATTTTAGCAACTTAGCTATATCATCATCATTTGTAAATATCGCTCCACCATCTCCGTAACATCCAAGAGGTTTGACGGGAAAGAAAGATGTTGTTGCTATGTCTCCAAACGAACAGCATTTTTTTCCTTTATATTCTGCTCCAAAACTTTGAGCTGCATCTTCTATTAATAGCAGATTGTATTTTTTACATATTTTCTGTATTTTGTCATAATCGCATGGATTTCCAAAAATATCAACAGCTACTACTGCTCTTGGTTTGTGCATTTTTTTCTGTATTACATTTTGTATTTGAAGCTCTAATGACTCTGGAGAAAAATTGTAAGTGTCTTTTTCTATATCACAAAATACAGGTGTTGCTCCTAACATGCATGCAGGTTCAACACTCGCTATGAATGTAATGTCTGTACAGAATACAGCATCGCCATATCCTATTCCATATGCCATGTACACCATTTGTAAAGCATCTGTTCCATTTGCACATGTTATCGTATGTTTCATGCCTGTGTATTCTGATAGCAATTGTTCAAGTTCTGATACTTCTTTTCCCATGATAAACTGCCCATGATTTAGTACATTTTGTATTTCATTATCTATTTCTTTTTTAAGTGCACTGTATTGTGCATTTAAGTCTATGAATTGCATTATTTCACCTACTTATTTCTGATTAAAGCACTCTTGCATTTTTTCGCATATTTTTATAAATGATTTTTAAATAATTGCAAGTTTTATAAACTGCAACCTTATTCCTACCTACTGTGCATATTTTTTTCATCTATTTCACCTATTAGATTTGCATTTATATATTTTCTATTATATTTATGAATTTATCTACTAAAACCTTAAAGTCGTATTGTATGGCAAGATTTACTGCATTTTTTGACATTAAAGTGTATTCTTCTTGGTTCATATCAAATATTTTTTCTATAGAATTAGCTATATTTTTAGAACTTTGTTCAGCTAAGCTAATACCTGCATTATATTTCTCAAAGACATCATACTCTACTTTAATTGTAGATAATATTGGTTTACCCGAAGCTAAGTAATCAAAAGTTTTATTTTGACTGGAGCCATATCTACATAAATTAGTAAATTCTGAGTGCAAAATATTAAGTTTAGATTTACTCAAAATATATGGAATATATTTCTTATCTACATGCCCTTTAAATTTTACATTAGTTACATGTTCATCTATAACTCTTTGTTTTAATGTTTCAAGTTCATCTCCACCACCCCAAATTAATAACTTTATTTTAGGATTTGTGATTTCTTTTGCTGCATCAAGTAACATGCCCAAGTTATTTACACGCCTTATTGATCCTGAATATATAACTTTGAAAATTTCATCATTTTCTAAATCTTCATCTTGTATTTTATAGTTTTCCTTGTTGTAGTTAAAAGTGTCTAAATCGACACCATTATTGATATGATATATCTTTGATATATCTATATCTTTATCCCAGCTTTGTTCTCTTATATAATCCGCACCACCTTGCATGGTGAAAATAATTTTATCTGCTTTTCTATAAATCCACTTTTCACCTTGATAAAGCAGTTTAATTAATAGGTTTTTCTTTGTAAGTTTACTCGAATATTCAACTATTGACTCAGGCCATAAATCCCTAATTTCTACTATACAGGGAATTCTATATCTTTTAGCTATAAATATCCCTGCTATGCATGTCAGAGGATGCACACTTGAAGCAATAATTACATCTGGTTTTTCGTGTCCCGTTTTTATATATTTATCTGTTATAATCATAAGGTTCTTTGCAAACAAAAACATGTTTTTTATTCTTGAAAACCCATTGCCTTTATATTCACTTGTCTTTACATAAACATAGTTTGAATTTTCATCTTTTACAGCTTTATATTTATCGTTGCTAATTTCTATTGATTCTCTTTTATCATGGTATGTATTTGCACAAAAAACTGTAGGATTATACCCTTTTTTTATTAAATATTTTGAAAAATTATAATGCCTCCCACCCTTATCAGAGAACATATTTGTTGCATAATGGTTAAATATCCATATATTTTTTTTCATTTTCTTTCCTTATATTGCATTATACTCTATCATCTAAAAACTCTATCATCAGCTTCCTTTACACGCTGTACTTTGCATGGATTACCATAGGCTACTACATTGTCAGGCACGTCTTTTGTTACGTTGCTTCCCATCCCTACTATGGAGTTTTTTCCTATTGTGAGGTTTTCTCGAATGGTTGTATTGCTTCCTATGTAGCTGTTATCTTTCAAAGTTACGCTTCCACATATTGTGACCGATGGTGATAGTGTTACATGATTTTCTAAGGTCACATCATGTGATAATGAGCAATTGCAATTGATGTAATTGAAGTCACCCATTTTTATATTGACAGATAAAAAGCTGTTGCAATATATAATATTTCCTTCTCCCATTTTTAGTAATCTTTCATTTATCAAAGTGTTTCTCGATATGAAATTTGGGAATTTAATGTTTTTGTTTGTTTTTAGTTTGTTTATTATTTTTTGCTTGATTATAGGCTCGCCTACACATACTAATACAGCGATTTCATTGTCTTTTTTTAGTAGATAATCTGTTTTTCCTACTACTTTGAATCCGTTTATTTCCTTGCCTTGTACTTGTATATCATCATCTACAAAGCCTAATATATTGTATTCATTTGATATTAGTTTTTTTTGATAGAGTTCTTCCATTATCTCTCTACCAAACCCACCTACTCCAAAAACTACTATATCTTTACACATCTGTAGATTCCTTTCTTTCTTCGCTCAGTTTTTTTCTTATATATGAGCCGTACTCTTCTTTGTTTCTTCTGAAAAGTTTTTCAAAGGTATGAAGAATGATTTTTATGTCTAACAAAAAATTAATGTTTTTTACGTACTCTATGTCACTTTTTAGTTGGTTATCCCATGTTAGTATTGTATCTTTGTCTAATACTTGTGGGACTGTGAGTCCGGGTCTTACTGTATGTCTTTGTTTTTCTATGTCAGTATAATAGTTTAAATATTCGACTAAAAGCGGTCTTGGGCCTACTATGCTCATATCACCTTTTAGTATATTGAATAGTTCGGGGAGTTCGTCTAAGCTTGTTGATCTTAGGAGTTTACCAAACATTGTTAGTCTTATTTCATCGGCTAAAAAGTCGCCTCTGTCGTCTTTTTCGTCTGTCATAGTACGAAATTTGTACATTCTAAATATCTTTTCGTCTTTTCCTGGTCTTTCTTGGCAAAAGATGATGGGACTTCCTAATTTTATCCGCACTAATATTGCAACTATCAGCATAATTGGACTTAAGAGAATAATTGCAATAAGTGAAATTATGAAGTCAAAGGGTCTCTTGAAATATTTTTTGTACATTTCTATTGCTCTACTTTCGGTAACTTATGAAAAAGTATTTTTTCAAATTTTATTACTTTACGAGTTTACCACAATAGTGGATGAATTTCAAGGGTTTTCAAGAATTATTAATAGACGAATATACCTTTTATAATATCGCATACACTTTTTAGATCGTCACCTGTCATTTTTGTGTCTGATGGTAAGCACAAACCATTTTCGAAAAGTTTTTGCGATATTGTTGTGCCGAAATAGTCGTATTGATGGAAATATGGTTGCATGTGCATCGGTTTCCATACAGGTCTGCTTTCTATATCATGTTTTTCTAATTCAAGCATTATGTCTATAGGTCTAATTTTGCCTTCTAATGTTATGACCGATAGCCAATAATTTGGGGAGTTCCATTCGTTTTCTGGCATAAAATTGATGCCTTCCAAATTTGACAGTTCTTTTTTGTAGTAATCATAGATGTATTTTTTCTTTTCTACTCTTTTGTCTAATACTTTTAGTTGTCCTCTGCCTATTCCTGCTATTATGTTGCTCATGCGATAGTTGTAACCAAGCTCTTTGTGTTCGTAGTGACGTTCATTTTCTCTTGATTGTGTTGACCAAAATCTTGCTTTTTTTATGCTGTCTTCATCATTTGATACGAGCATACCTCCGCCTGATGTCGTTATTATCTTGTTGCCATTGAAAGAATATATGCCATATTTACCAAATGTGCCTGTATATCTACCTTTGTATATCGTTCCTAATGATTCTGCTGCGTCTTCTATAAGTATGGCATTGTACTCATCACAGATTGATTTGATTTTGTCTATGTCCGCGGATAATCCATAGAGATGCACGAGTATCACAGCTTTTGTGTCTGGATATTTTTCAAATGCTTGTCGTAGTGCATTTGGGCACATGTTCCATGTATTTTTATCGCTGTCAATAAATACGGGTGTAGCGCCTTGATAGATAATTGGGTTTGCAGTTGCTGAAAATGTCAGAGATTGGCAAAACACGGTATCTCTTTTTCCTACTCCAGCAAGTTTTAATGCTAAATGTATCGCAGCTGTACCTGAAGTTAATGCGGCTGCGTGTTTTATTCCTACTTTTTGCGACAACTCTTTTTCAAATCCGTCTACATTGGCACCTAAGGGAGCTATCCAATTTGTGTCAAAAGCTTCTTGTATATATGATTGTTCGTATCCTTCTTCACTCATATGTGGCGATGAAAGAAATATTCTTTTTTTCATAGGTAAAACTCCTTGTATGTTTGCCCTGATTTGTGTAATTCTTCGATTTCTTATTATACCTTTTTATTCTATTTTTTACAACCATATAAATAGTTATTCAGAATAAAAATGAAATGGTACATGAGCATTTCACCTAAAAATAATGTGTTTAATTCTTCTAATGAAATTTAAGTAAGTGTATTCTTCATAACAACAAAACAGGCTCAAACAAATGACTATAAAAATCATATTATTAAAAGCCTGTCCTTATATTTTTTCTAAACTTAACTATCTGTATCTTGTGATAAGATTTCATTTATCATTTCTTCTGTCATACCGCTCTTTTTCATCTTTTTTATCATTTGTAATGTTCCTTCTTCAATTCCAATGATTTTGCCTTCCTTGATTCCAGACTCTTTTACTGCATGCAGAGTGAATTGCTCGTTGAACATTGCTTCTTCACGCCTTCTTACTCTTTCTCTCAAAAGATCATCTTCACTTAAATTATATACAACTTTTACTGCATCTTTTATCATTGTATCTCCTAATTCTTGCATTTCTTCGAGCTCCTCTCTGTTTTCTATTTTTAAAAACCTTAACCACATTTCTTTTTTGTTTTCTTTATCGATTTTCACGTCTAAAATCAAGCTGAATTTTAGGCATGAAAAATCTTGTATATTCCAAACTACAGTAAACACAACCCTTGAAGCCAACTAAGCATGGGCTGAAAATTGAATCAAGTTCTACATAATATAGGTAATCAAGATCAACTGAGTATATGATTTAATTTCTCAGTAGTCTTCAAATATGCAGCAAATAACGAAATCAAGCTATAAATTTAATTTTATCGCGAATTGAGAGACGATTTTTACCATATAAAAATCTAAAAAATCGTTATCGCATCTGAGCAGGAAAATTAAATTTATAGCTTGATATTCGCGTCCAAAAGTCTGCTACGAAAAACAAATTAAATCTTATACTCGACTTGTCACTTGCACATCCAATTTACGCATCTTAACCACATTTCTTTTTTGTTCTCTTTATCAATTTTACTTTCTTTCATCTTTCCAAGTTCAAAAAGCATATCATGAATTTTTCTGTTAAAGTTTCATGTCTAAAATCAAGAATCTTTTCCTATGTACTTCTTAGTGAAATCGCTAATTGGCATAGGTTTGTCGAAATAATATCCTTGACCTTTGTTGCATCCCATCTGCTTTAGGATTTCATATTGCTCTATGCATTCTATACCTTCTGCTACTGAAACTAGATTTTCTAATTTTTGGCAAAGTATCAAAACAACTTCTGTCAATGTTCTTGATTTTTCGTTTTGATGTACATGGTCTATCAGTTTCATGTCTATTTTTACTTCATCAAAATCAGAAATAACAAATGAAGTTAAGTTTGAATATCCGCTACCGAAGTCATCTAGTGAAATCGAAAATCCTGCTTCTTTAAATCCATGTATAATAGTCATCAAAACATTTTCGCTGATTGCATTAGTTGTCTCTGTTATTTCTATCAATATCTGAGATCTATCTACACCATATTGGTTGCATAAGTTAGAAAATATTTCTACTATTCCCTCTTTAGATATAGTCATCCTAGAACAGTTAACTGCCACAGATTTTATCTGAGAATTACCACTTTCTTTCAATGATTTTAGGTATTGGCAAACTGTTTCGAATACAAATATATCGAGATTGGAAATTATGCCTTCTTTTTCATAAAATGGAATGAATGTTATAGGCGGTTGGTATGTGCCTTCTGCGCCTACTCTTCTGATAAGAGCCTCAGCACTAGTAACATTTTTTGTGTTTAAATCTACTTGTGGTTGTAAAAACACTACAAATTTGTTGTTTTTTATTTCCATTTCAAGGTTTCTAGTGAGTATTTGCTTATATTTTTCACTTCCGCTGTAGTGCAGTTGGTCATCTGCTGAAGTACTATAGTTGTGGTTCCAAGTATAGCCGACAGTTACCGAAAAAGCTCTTTCATCATCTAGTTTTCTTTTTAGTGTATCGATTTTACTTTCAAATAAAGCTTCGTTTGAATTTTCGCTAAAAACAATAAATTCATCTCCACCTACTCTAAATACTTCATCGCTAAAAATACTTGATAAGATCCTTGCAAGTTTTTTTAGAACTGTATCTCCAAAAAACGTACCATGAGCATCGTTTATTTCGCCTAGACCTTTTATATCGATATAGACAATACCTAAACTGTCTATATGTTTTAGATTTAAACGCTTTATAGCCTCGTTGTAGCTATGGCGATTTTTCAGTCCTGTTAACGTATCATAATAGCTTAATCTATTAAGTTTTTGTAAAAACTCTGTTTCGTCTAAAAATGTTGCTATAAATTTTGCTACAGATTGTAAGGTGTCTTTTTTTACTAAATTACGCATTGGATTGTCTACGCCTACAAACCCTGTAACTTTGTCGCCTGCTGAGATTATCGGACTCATTAAAAGTTTGTCTATTCCTTGTTCACTCATAAGTTTATGCTCTATTGAATGAATTGATTCTTGTATATCGTCTATACAAAGTAAAAATGTCAACTGTTCTTTACAACTTTCAAAAAGCAATCCTAATTCGCTAGTAGTTAACATTTGCATGTTGTCTTTGAAGGATTTTATGCCTTTACCGCACCATTCATATGTATTGCTTATAAAATTACCACACTCAGAAAGTTCAAATATATAGCTTCGTTCTGCTTCATAGTAATTTAAAACACTTTCTAGCAATTTGTAAATTGAAGATGCCGGCTCTTTTCCTGAATGCAACATTCCAACACAATTTGATAGAAATACTTCATCGTCTAATTTTTCTTTGAGTTCTTTTTCAAGAGAAATAATCCTAGATATATCTGTAGCAATTTCAAGTCGTGCTAACCTACCATCGAATGGAATAAGTTTGTCTTTTAATAAAAAAGTCTTGCCCAACATAGGATTATAGTATGACCACTCATAAAATTCTTTTTCTGTAAGCAGATGATTTGTACAAAAATCACATGGATTTTCAAGTCCTTGCAAAATATTATAACATTTTTTACCAAACCAAAGTTCTTTAGGTGGGTTTCCTATCAAATTGATACAAGCTCTGTTTAAATACAATAATTCATACGTATTAGTATCAGAAATATATATAACATCATCTGTACTGTTTAATATATGAGCAGAATTATTGTTGTGTTGAGCAAGTGAGCTTACTTTTTCACTTAAATGTCTGCCTTGGAGTATAATAGAGATTAATTTGCCTATATATTGCAAACTATTTATTTCTTTTTCGCTCCATATTCTCGTTTTTGTACAATCATCTAGACCAATAAAAAATGTCATTAATTCGTCTTTTTTTACTTGCGCATGCACAAATGAAAGTATGCCTTGGTCATCCATGACTTTATATGCCGAATCATATTGGAGAGTTTCTCTTAAGTCGTTAGAATAAATGATTCCGTTGTGAGCTTTTTCAATGAATTCTGCAAGTATTTCTTTAGGAAGCCCTTGCAGATTATTAATTTCACTGCTGATATTTTCTTTACACCATTCGTATGTATTATCATAAGTTTCGCCGTCATCAAGAGATTCAAAGATGTAGCTTCTATCTGCATTATATTTCACACATATATGTTTTAGCGCACTGTTTATGGATTCATCGTCGCCATTATGTTCATACAAAATATTAAATATTGCAGAGATAAGATCATAGTCAAAGTATGAGCTAGCAATTTTATCGGCGTTTTCTATTTTTGTTAGGTTTCGCATAGTGCCGTCGTTTAGCTCTTCTGTGTAAGTAACATATCTATTTTTTCCTGATAATTTTGCTTGATAAAGTGCTTTATCTGCATTTTGATAAAGTTCATCATAAGTTCGGCCGTCTTTTGGATATAGAGCTAACCCTACACTTCCTGATACAGAATAGTTGCTAAATTCTCCAAAATATGTTCTATTAAATATTTCTAATAATTTTTCAGCTTTTTCTTCTAATATAGATTTATCATTTATACTTTCCAAAAAAACAATAAATTCGTCTCCACCTATTCTTGAAATGACATCTGTTCCTCTAAATACGCTGTGAAGCACATCTGATATCTCTTTGAGAACTTCATCTCCAAAAAAGTGTCCAAGATTATCGTTTATCGCCTTGAAATTATCTATGTCTATAATAAAAAGTGCGTGAGTATTATCTTTTAAAACTGTTAATTTTTCTGTGATAATATTTTCTGAACTAACTCTATTGTAACAATTTGTCAATAAATCTTTCTGAGATTGTTCCATTAGTTTAGTTTGATCGTGTACGTCTACAATTTTTCCAATTACAAAAATAGGTGTAGCATTTCTATCGTTAATAATTTTACACACAAACCTATAGTAACGATATTTTCCTTTGTCATCTAAAAATCTAATGTCACATGGCTCAAATATTCCATAACTAAAATTGTCTACTAATTTTTTATATTTTTCTAAATCCTCTTCATGAACTAATTTGTTTTTAATCAAATCGTCTACAAAGAAAAAAGTCTCACTTCCAAATGGAGATGGTTGCAAATATTGTCTCATTTTACCTGTTCTTAAGTTTATACTAAAAAAACATTCTGATGCAAGTGAGTAAATATCGCTTAACAAATCTCTATTAGGTTCTGAGTCAGAAAAATAATAATTAAATTCCTTGTCTATGTTATATATTTGAGAAAACATGCTTCTTAAATCACGAACATAACCAACGATAAAATTTTGTTCATCATATTCATCAATTTTGACAAGAGTCACTTCACAAGGAATATTTTCACCATCTAAAGTTTTATGCATCCAATTAAATACATTTGCTCCTTCTTCATCAGCCTTTTTGAGATTAATTTTTGCCATTTCAAGTGAAGTTTTTCCATTAGGCTGAAACTGTGGTGAAAATTTATTGAAATTTTCAAGAAATTCTTTTTCGCTCTTTATATTGAAAATTTCTAAAGTATGTTTATTGCACATGATATTTACCATGTCTTCATCCCAAAGATTGACAGCAGAAGGCATTGAATCAAAAATTGCTTTTAAAACGGGTGCAGAAGCAATTTCTTTTTCAATCAATTTATAACTTTCTCTATTATCTAAACTATCTTTGTTGATACTCATAACATTCCTCCTTAGTATCACACAATATCGCAAAAAATCAAAAATTTTCTTGCAATTGTATTATATCACATTTTAAATAATAAAAAAAGATTTATCTTGTAAAAAAACATGAATTTTTGAATAAAAATTCTCATGATGAATTTTTCCTAATTTTAAAAAAGTAAATTTACACATTTGCCTTAAAGATTTAATAGCAAATCTATGCCATGCAAATATCCTTTAAATCCGAGTCCTTGATAAGTTTTGACTACTATAGGTTTAACATATGATACTTGCCTGAAATCTTCACGCTTGCTGACATCTGAAATATGTACTTCTATGCTTGGTATGGCAACAGCTTTCAACGCGTCTGCAATTGCTATACTCGTATGCGTATAAGCAGCAGGGTTTATGACAATACCATCTACTTTGTCGTAATAAGCTTTTTGTATAGCATCTACTATCTCACCTTCATGATTTGATTGGAAAAATTCTACTTCTATATCTTTTTCTTTGCAATAGTTTGAAATCAAGTTGACTAAATCGTTATAAGTTTCTTTTCCGTATAGCTCTGGTTCTCTTATTCCTAAAAAATTTATATTTGGACCATTGATAATAAGTATTTTCATTTTAATCCTTTATGACAATCTCTAAAATTTAAAATATAAGTTTTAGAGATGCCTAAAATTTAAAGTAGTAGTTTTTAGAGTTCCTCTCCAAGAACTTTTTCGATTTCGTCATAAACAGTTCCCCAGCCTATATCAGTATTTATAGTGAAATCACTAAGCTTTTCATATATAGGTTTTCTGACATTATATAGCTCTATCAGATTTTTAGATAAAGGTCTGTCTTCTGTTTCTAAATTTTCTATCGGAGTGTCTAAATAAATTATAGTGCTGTTTTGTCTTAAAGCTTTTTGATTTTCTTCTCTTAAGACTGCTCCACCACCTGTGGCTATAACACATCCTGTTTTTTTAGAAAATTCTATGATTATTTCACTTTCAATATCTCTAAACGCTTTTTCTCCGTTTTCGTTTATAATTTGAGCAGGAGTTTTATTTGTTTTGTTTAATATTTCTTCATCTGTGTCTACTAATATCAATCCTAGTTTTTTTGATAAATATTTTGCAGTAGTAGTTTTTCCTGCTCCTGGCATACCTATTAGGGCTATGTTTCTAAACATATTAGTCGCTTTTTTTATGGAATCTTGCAATGGCGATAAGTCATCTAAATCAAAATATAGATTGTGAGCAAACAAGGCTTGTCCTACTAGCATTGCCAGGCCTCCTGTGCATGGTATCCCTAATTCTTCACACTGTAAAATTAGATTAGTTTTTAGAGGATTGTAAACTACGTCTATGACTCCACATAATCTTTTAAATGGAGTGATATCAATTGAATTTTGGCTGTTGTTAGGATACATACCCATCGGAGTAGTATTAATAATTATTTCTGCATCATAATGCAAATATAAATTTTCATAATTATTTTCTCCGTTTCGAGAAATTAATATTATTTCTTTTGCTCCTTCTTTTTTCGCTACCCAAGATACAGTTTTGCACGTACCGCCTGTGCCTAAAACTAGCACTTTTTTATCTTTAAAATCGAGATTAATCTTGTTTGCACAAATCTTAAAACCCATAGCATCAGTATTGTATCCATATAACGTTCCGTTTCTATTTATGATTGTATTGACTGCACCGATTTCTTTGGCTTCATCAGACAAAACACAATATTTCATCACTTCTTTTTTGTATGGAATAGTCACGTTTATGCCTTTAAAATCTCGCTTCGTCATAAAGCTATCTAATTCATTTGTTGCAATTGGGCAGATGACATAATCATTATTTCCAAAAAATCCATGTATAGAAAGGGAATAGCTATGACTAAGCTTTTCCCCTATCAATCCATATTTCAACTTGTTAAACCTCCTTATAGCTTCCAAGATAAGCAAATTTCTGGCAGTTGTTTCGAATTTGTGTTATTAATTTTTGAATGTTAGTTTCTGTAATATCTGCATCAAAATCAACATAAAACATAAATTCAAAATCTTTTCCTGGAATAGGACGACTTTCGATTTTAGACATATTGACACCTATTGCAGAAAATTTAGAGATTATATTGTACAAAGAACCTGGTTTGTGTGATACAGTAAACATCAAACTTATTTTGTCTGCACCTGGATATATTTCAGCTTTTTTTGATATACAGATAAATCTAGTATGATTGTTGTCACTATTTTGAATGTCTGTCTTAATAACTTCAAGATTATACAAATCAGCACACCCTTCGTCTGCTATGGCTGCAATATCATTTCTGTCTGAATTGGCTACCATTTCAGCTGCCATGCTAGTATTAGCATAATTATATGGAGATAATCCTGCATTTGACTTAAACAAATCACTACACTGAGCTAATGCTTGCGGATGAGAATACACTTCTTTGATACCTTTAAGATCAGTACCTTTTTTCGCTAGGAGCGTATGCTGTATTTTAATTTTGACACTGCGAACTATTTGAAAATCATATTTTCCCATCAAATCATAAACACCTGTAACTGAGCCATGCAAACTGTTTTCGATCGGAAGTATACCATAATCACATAATCCTTGTTCAACAGCTTTAAAAACACCTTCAAAATCATTGAAGTAAGTAATGCTAGCACGTGAAAAAATCTTATCACACGCATTTGAAGAGTTTGCACCTTCTATGCCTTGGCAAGCTACGGTAGCACTTTTAGGAAATGTTTTGTTCGTATCTTTAATAGTTTGTACAATTTTTTCTTGCAAAGCGTCAGATCCTATGACTGTGTGTTCTTGATATGCTCTTGATAGATCAAACATAGTCGCATATAAAATTTTAGTGTATTCAGCCATCTGATCGTCCATGTCTTTTGTTATATTATAAATGACTTCACGTTCTCTACCTGCAACGAAAATTGGAAGATTGTTTTCTTTTTTATATTTTGCAATATTGCTAACGACTTCCATTCTTTCTATAAAAAGGTTTACTACTTTTTCATCGATCTTATTAATTTTTTCTCTTGAACTCTCTAATATATTACTCATAATTTTATCCTTTCTCTCATGATTGCTTCTAGAAATTTTAGTTTTATAATTTTTCATAAGTTAGATTAAATTTATTATAGCAATCGCTGTAGCTGCTTCAATACACGGTACTGCTCGTGGTATTATGCATGGATCGTGCCTACCTTTCACAGCTAAAATATCATTTTGTCTCGCTTGCAAATTGATTGAATTTTGCTCTATTCCAATAGAAGGTGTCGGCTTTATTGCTACTCTGAAAATTAAAGGCATGCCTGTTGAAATCCCACCTATTATGCCACCTGAATTATTTGTAGTTGTGACTACTTTGTCTTTTTCATATCGATATGGATCATTGTTTTCACTGCCTCGCATTTCACAAACTGAAAATCCTGCACCAAATTCAATTCCTTTTACAGCAGGAACTGCAAAAATTGTTTGGGCTATAGAATTTTCAAGTCCATCAAACATCGGTTCACCTATCCCGACTGGAAGATTTAAAACTGCACACTCGATACTTCCTCCAACAGAATCTCCTTCAGCCAAAGCAGACATGATTTCATTTATCATTGCCTCACCTTTTTCTTTATCATTTACACATAATTCTTCTGTAGTATATTCTTTATATAATAAATTTACATCATCATATGGTGTGTCATAAACTTTGCCTATATTTGATATATGAGACATAATTTTAATACCTTTTTCTTCCAATAATTGTATGCATACAGCACCTGCAAAGCATAATGGCAAAGTCATTCTACCTGAAAAATGCCCTCCGCCACGCACATCATTAGCGCCGCTATATTTAACATGCGCTACATAATCTGCATGTGAAGGCCTCGGGATAACAGCTATATTTTTATAGTCTGAACTACGTGTATTCTTGTTTTCAAATAATGCTGTCAAAGGTGCGCCACAAGTTATGCCGTCTACTACTCCACTCACAATATTAGGAAGATCTTCTTCTTTTCTAGGAGTTGAATAAGCGTTATTTCCGCCTTGTCTTCTCTTTAAAAAGCTGAAAATTTTATCTATGTCAAGCTTTATCCCTGCTGGAACACCATCTATTACTACACCTATCATTTCACTGTGTGATTGTCCAAATATTTGTATTTTGATTTTTTCGCCATAACTACAAGACATCTACAACACCTCCTAATTTTCTAAAATCATCAAAGAATGCGGGATAAGATTTATTTACTGCTTCAGCATTTTTAATAATCACATCTCCTGTACAAAAACAAGAAGCTATAGCCGCCGACATAACTATTCTATGATCGTTGTAGCTGTCTACTTCTCCACCTACAAGATTTGAGGGATAAATCATCATATATTCTTCATTGATATCAATTTTACCACCTAAACTTTTAATCATATTGGCAACAGAAGTAACTCGGTCGCTTTCTTTTATCCTTAATCTTTCTATGTTAACTATCTTTGTAGGCTTAGATTTTTGAGTAGCATAAACTGCTAATGCAGGTACTAAATCTGGAATTTCCATCGCGTCTATTTCTTCATCATCGCAAACTAGTTTAAACAACTTATCTTTTTGAACTGAATTTTCATTTAGATGATTTGGCAAAATACCGCAACACAACCAATATGAAGCGTTTGACCAATCTCCTTCAACTATTATTTCTCTAGGTGAAATATATGACTGCCCACCTTTTATATCGTATGATGCATCTATTCCAAATTTTTTTAATACGTCGATAGTGATATCTACATAGCCTGATGACTGAAGTTGTGTAGTCAAGTTGATTTTACTATCACCGCCTAATATGGGTAGTGCAAACATTAATCCTGAGATATATTGTGAACTTTTGTCTCCTGGTAAAGAGTATGTGCCTGAATTTAGTCTGTTAGTATATGAAATTGGAAGATTATATTGAGTAAAACTTGTACCGTTTTCTTCCATAGCTTTACATAATTCTAAGAAAGGACGACTAGGCAATGATCCGCTACCATTTAAAGTGCCTTTGTCGTTAATCGCAGCCATTATCGGCAATACTAACCTTGCGGTAGTTCCACTTTCATGGCAAAACACATCTAAAGTTTCAGGGATTTTGCCTGGAGTTACTAATACTCCATCCTTTGATTTTTCTACTGTTGCACCTAAGGCTGTTATAGTTTCTATGCTTGCATCTATGTCTTGTGAAAAATGATTTATATGTATCTTTGTTGGTTCTTTGCACAATGCAGATGCTAAAAGTATCCTGTGTGCATATGATTTTGATGAAATTGCATCTATAGAACCAGAGAGTTTTCTTGGCGTAATTTTAACTTCCATTTCATATCCCCTTTTCAAAGAATTTTTCGATTTTATCTAATTCTATAGGTACTATTTTCGCACTACCTATTTGGTCTAATAGGATTAGATTTAATTTGCCTGAACGAACTTTTTTATCTGAAGTAGCCTTGTCAGCTAAATCTTTTGCTGAATAATCACATTTAATATCTATGTCGTATACACTTAGTATCTCTTTAATTTTTTCAGCGTT
Source organism: uncultured Clostridia bacterium (assembly GCA_964371035.1). GTDB lineage: Bacteria > Bacillota > Clostridia > Tissierellales > Sedimentibacteraceae > UBA1535. Next base: position 118,709 of record CAYJLG010000003.1, read on the forward strand.
TTTAGGATTGTTTGATTTTTCGATCATATACATGCCTATGGCAACTGCTCTTCCATGTGGTACACTAAAATTGCTTAATGCTTCGATAGAATGTGCTATAGTATGTCCAAAGTTTAAAATTTGACGAATACCCTTGTCAAATTCATCGTCTTTGACTACCTCTGCTTTTAACTGCACACAGCGAGCTATTACGTCTTCTACATTGTTTCTAAATTCGCCTTTTAACAAATTATTAAATAGGTTTTCGTCTAATATGCATCCATACTTTATTACTTCACACAAACCATCTTTTACTATTTCTTCAGATAGAGTATCAAAAGTGTTTAAATCACATAAAACTAGTTTTGGCTGATTAAATGCCCCTACTAAATTTTTGCCTGAAGACAAGTTCACGCCTGTTTTTCCCCCTACAGATGAATCTACTGCAGCTAGTACTGTAGTCGGTATTTGAACGAATGGAATACCTCTTAGATACGTAGCGGAACAAAATCCTGCAACATCTCCGACTATCCCTCCGCCTAATGCTATGATGATATCTGAATGTGATATTTTATTTCGAACCATAGTTTCTAATATTTCTTCTACAGTTGCTAGAGTTTTGGAATTTTCACCTGCTAAAAAACTATAACTTTCAACTACAAATCCTGCTTCTTCTAAAGAATGCTTTAGTTTTTCACCATACAGGGGATAGACATTGCTGTCGCTAATTACAAACGCTTTATCTGCCTTAGTAATTTTTCTTATGTTTGTGCCGATATCTTTTAATATATTATTTCCTATAACCACTTCATATGAAGGCTTAACATTAACTGTAATTTTTTGCATAATTAATTTGTCCTTTATATATTTTATCGTTATTAATTGTAATTTTCATTAAATTTAGATACATAATCGTCTAGAAACATGTGATTTTTCAAATTTTAAAAATATCGAAATACTGCAGATTTTTTCTATAAAATAAATTATTTTCCTAACTAAATGAATTTGATTCACAATATTTTTTACTTTTATTATATAATAGCAGAACGCACTTTGCTAATCTTTTTTGATAATTCGTTGAAAGCTTCAGGAGTCAATGACTGTGCACCATCGCATAACGCTTGACTTGGATTATTGTGTACTTCGATTAAAAGTCCATCAGCGCCACAAGCTACAGCAGCAAGCGATAAAGGTGCAACATATCTTGCATATCCTGTTGCATGACTAGGGTCTACTATTACTGGTAGATGTGTTTTTTCTTTTAAAACAGGCACCGCTGACAAGTCCAAAGTATTTCTTGTTGCAGTTTCATAAGTTCTAATACCACGTTCGCATAAAATTACTTGAGTGTTGCCACTAGCCATGACGTATTCTGCACTCATTAGCAACTCATCTATAGTTCCCGCGATGCCTCTTTTTAATAAAACTGGTTTGTTTAATTTTCCAACTTCTTTTAGCAAGTTGAAATTTTGAATATTTCTTGCGCCTATTTGGATTATGTCTATATCTTCAAACAAAGGTATTTGTGAAATTTCCATTAACTCTGTTATAATAGGAAGTCCCGTTTTTGATCTAGCTATTTTTAATAGTTCTATGCCTTCACTACCCATGCCTTGGAATGCATAAGGAGATGTTCTAGGTTTAAAAGCTCCTCCACGAAGAATTGTAGCACCGCTTGATTTAACTGCTGCAGCGACTTCACAAATTTGGTCTTTTGTTTCAACAGAGCAAGGTCCAGCCATCATTACAAAATTGCCTCCGCCGATTTTCACTCCATTGTTTAATGTGATGATAGTGTCGTCTGGATGAAACTTTTTGTTAGCTCTCTTGTAAGGTTCACGAATGCGAGTCACTCTCTCTACTACATCCATTGCAGAAATAAGGTCAGTATCAATGCTCGAACAATCTCCTACTAATCCCAGAACTGTATTTTGTTCACCTTTTGTTGCTGTTACACCTAAATTTTTAGCTTCTAACCAACTTGTCAAATTTTCTACTTGTGTCTGATCTGAATTTTTCTTTAATACGATAATCATGATGTTTTCTCCTTATTCTTCGTTAATTTTCATCTCTAAACCTCTAATTATATTTTTAGTTTCAAGAGATCTCTAAAAATATTTTGACAATAAAAAATGCCTGTGGCTTCTTTGAACCCACAGGCAACATATTTATAATCAGCTTAATTTTGATTAAGATATGCTATATCTGTATGACAAAGAAACCGTATTAACAAAGTTAATAAAGTAAAAAAAGAAATAAAATTGATTTCTTAGGTTTCCTGTATTTGTCATAATTATATAGTCCTTAATCTGTAAATTACTTACTAAAAATTATTATAAACCCATTTTAGTAATGATGTCAATAGTTAATTTTATTTTTTAAAATATTCCTTGACATTTACAGGGCATAATAGTTTATACTATATCAATGACTTATTTAGAAAGATAAAGAGGAAAAATGATTAAAGAAATTAATTTAAAAAATATATTGATATTTACACTTCCTAGTATTGCTTCTATGCTGTTTCTATCGTTTTACACAATGGTAGATGGAATATTTGTAGCTAATTTAATAAGCCAAGATGCCCTTTCTGCTATAAACATAACTCTGCCCATAGTTTTTACTGTAAGTTCTATAGGTATGATGATATCTACAGGTGGTTGCGCTATCTATGCAAAATTGTTAGGTGAAGGCAAAAAAGATGAAGCAAGAGAAAAACTAACACTTTTTACGATGTTTGGAATTATTACAGGTTTGTTGCTAACTTTTTTAGTCACTTATTTTGCAGATGATATTCTCATCTTTTTAGGTGCTGATAAAGCTACTTATTCGTATTCATCAGACTATGCTTTAAATTATATGATTTTTGCACCAGCAGTAATTTTGCAGATGATTTTTCAAACTGCAATCATTACAGAAGGAAAACCTACATTGTCTCTAATTTGCATGTTATTAGGTGGATTTACTAATATTGTTTTAGACTATGTGTTTATTGGCATACTTGAAATGGGCATAAGTGGCGCAGCTCTCGCTACAGGTATTGGAAATTCTATTGGAGCAATTATTGGATTAGTTTTTTTTAGTACAAAACGAAAATATAGAATTTTATCATTTAAAAAGTTCAAATTTGATTTTCATTCTATTTATAAAATGTGTATCAATGGTTCATCTGAAATGGTAACAAACTTGTCAAATGCTATAGTGACGCTTCTTTTTAATCAAACGATGCTTAAACTTGCAGGAAATGATGGCGTTGCAGCAATAACGGTAATATTGTATGCACAGTTTTTTGTTAATTCTGTATTTTTAGGATACTCTATGGGAATCTCGCCTGTCATAAGTTATTATTTCGGAGAAATGAATAAAGAAAATTTGCAAAAAATATTTAAAATTAGTATGAAATTTCTTTCGATAACATCTGTAGCAATGATAATAATGGCATTTTTAATAAAAGAGCCTATGTCCAGTTTTTTCTTAGAGAAAGGTTCCTATGCATACACTTTATCGATAGAAGGAATGGATATATTTGCAATAGGATTTTTGTTTTCAGGATTCAATATATTTGCATCTGCTATGTTTACCGCATATTCAAACGGGAAAATATCAGCAATTATATCTTTTTTAAGAACATTTTTACTAATTGTTGCATCAATCTTAATTTTACCTGCAATTATTGGTATCACAGGTGTTTGGTTAGCAGTACCAGCAGCTGAAATATTATCACTTGTAATATCAATCTATTTTATTAGAAAATATAGAAGTAAGTATTTATATGGTAATGCTATAGGGAATGATGAATAATATTTTTCTTTATTTACTATTGTAAAAAGCTGTAAATTAATTGTTTTACCTTTTACAATAATAAAAAAACACGTTGAAATCAACGTGTTCAATGGTACGGGTGTGGGACTCGCCTTTCTCAGAAAGGCTCTTTTTCTCATGCTTCGC
>CAYJLG010000004.1:0-98078 GCA_964371035.1 uncultured Clostridia bacterium
ACAGGAACACCCTAACAGCAAAACCGCCATTAAAATAATAGGTGTTCGTGTAATGTCCATTTGGTGGAGCCGAGGGGAGTCGAACCCCTGTCCGAAAATATTTCCATAAAACTTTCTTCGAGTGAAGTCGATATGGGTTTTATCGCCTCGTACATGACCTATCGACAAATCATGTAGTCGGCTATCTCCTAGTACTCTATTAAGTCGGAGCCTCCTTAATACAGTGCCCTGCTAAGATTATGCCACATCTTGGATCGCAGGAGTTCCAAGGGTGACAAGCTCGTCGCTGCTTACGCTGCGAATGCTAAGTTATTGTTATTTTTTGCGTTTATATTTAGTTGCCACTTTTTACGTTGTTTGGCGACAACGACTCGCTTATTTTACTTCTATATCCCCGTCGAAGCCAATTACGGCCCCAGAATATAGTGGCGAAACTAATCATCTCGCCTCTGTATACGCCTTTCGGCATCTTTTTTTGCAATATCTTGGCGTTTGTCATAATTTTTCTTTCCTCTTGCTACTGCAAGCTCGACTTTAACAAAACCATTTTTGAGATATACACTTAAAGGTATAAGCGCATGTCCTTTTAACGTAACTAATCCGATGAGTTTTTTGATCTCTCTTTTATTCAAAAGAAGTTTCCTTACCCTTAACGGATCTACATTGAAGATATTTCCTTTTTCGTAGGGGCTGATATGCATGTTGTGTACAAATACTTCTCCATCTTTTATGCTTGCATAGCTATCTCTTATATTAAGTTTGCCTTGTCTTATCGATTTAACTTCTGTTCCGGCAAGTGAGATTCCCGCTTCATATTTTTCTTCAATAAAATATTCAAATGTAGCTTTTTTATTCTTAGCAAGCGATTTAATTCTATCTGCCATTTTAATCATCCGCCTTTTTATCTTCTAAGCTATAATTAGTATACCATAGCAATATAAACCTAACATTACAAAATAAATACAATATTAATTTATTGTTTTTATTCCTTTTTCTCTACAAATAATTTCTGCCACTTTTCTGGCTACTTTTTCAGTTAAAGCGACACATTTATCTTGTCTTTCTTGCGATGCCATGTCTATACCTTTTGTCAAAATCCTACAACATAGATGACCATACTCGCCCTTGAACCAATCGTGTAACTCTTTAGATACTTCCATTGCTTTTTCAACTTTTTTATCACAAGGGATAGTTCTTCCAAAAAATAAACCAAGTGCCATGACGCCACCTGATACAGAGCCACACAGGCATTGTGCAAATCCCATGCCTACTGGAAATCCTGATGACATAGCTATAACTTCTTTTGGTATATCAACTTCAAAATGCTCTATAATCGTACTTATTACTGCTTCAGAACAGTAAAATCCATTATTATATGAGTCGCCTGCATCTTTTGCCAGTTTTGACAAATCTATTTCTTGCACTTCCGTAATACCATTATTTTGAGATGCTGTAATACTCGCTATTTGATTTTTCATTTTTTTAAAATTTATTTTCAATTCTATCTCTCCTTTCTATGTTATATCAAAATCATATTTTATTTTATATAAGCACATTATAAATCAAATATATAAAGAAAGTTACTATTCTTATGTTTTAACTAACGGGAAAAAAATTAACTTCACCGTTTGGAATGTTTACTGCAGCTACTCCAACTTTCATTTTGTCACCTATCTTATATTCTCTATTGTTAATTCTTCCTCTTAAAACTTTTTTGTCGTTATCAAAAACATAATAATCATCTACTAAATCTGTGATATGTACAAGACCTTCTACTGTGTTTCCAAGTTCGACAAAAACTCCGAAATTCGTAACTCCCGATATTATCCCTGCATACTCTTCACCTAATTTGTCTGACATGTACTGAGCAATCAAAATTTTGTCTGTATCTCTTTCCACTTCATCTGCTATTCTTTCTTGTTTTGATGATTTTTCGGAAACTAAAACACATTTTTCTTCTAAGTATGCATAATCACCTTCTGAAATTTTTCCATTGATCTGAGCTTTAATTATTCTATGTATTTGCAAATCTGGATATCTTCTAATCGGTGAAGTAAAATGGCAATAATAGTTTGTTGCAAGTCCAAAGTGCGGATAACATTCATTTGAGTAAACTGCTTTTCTTAAGGCTCTAAGCATCAGAGTGTTTATCAAGGTTTCTTCTTTCTTGCCTCTTATTTTTATAAGTAATTGTTGTAATTCTCGGGGATGTATCTCTTGGCTACCTTTCAGAACATACCCAAGATTTAGCACGAATTTGCTAAATTGTTCCATCTTTTCGCCTTCTGGTTCTTCATGTATTCTGTACACAAAAGGCATGTTAAGCCAGTAATAGTTTTCAGCTATAGTTTCGTTTGCCATCAACATAAATTCTTCGATTATTTTATTTGAAATTCTTCTTTCATATTTTGTTACATCTGTGACTATATTTTTTTTATTCACTATCAATTTCGTCTCAGCAAAATCAAAGTCGATGCTTCCTTTTTGATCTCTTTTCTTTCTTAAAATGAGACATAATTCTTGCATATCACGAATCATATCCCAAATGTCTTCGTATTTTTTAATCAAGTTTTGATCATTATTTTCCAACATATTTGAAACATCTGTATAGTTCATTTTATATTTTGAGCATATTATGCTTTCGAAAATTGAGTGTTCTAATAATTTTCCCTTTCCATCTATTATCATTTCACAACTTAAAGTCAATTTGTCTTCGTTTGGATTTAAGCTACAGACTCCATTTGACAATTCTTTCGGAAGCATTGGAATAGTTTTAGTAGCAATATAAACACTTGTAGCTCTTTTAAATGCTTCTTTATCTATTTTACTATTTTCTTTTACATAATGCGTTACATCTGCTATATGCACGCTCAACTTAAATCTATTTCCATCAAGTTTTTCCACATGAACTGCGTCATCTATGTCTTTAGTGTCTTCACCATCTATAGTAATTATTGGTAAATGTCTTAAATCTTTTCTTCTAGATATTTCTTCTTCAGAAATTTCCATATCTATATTTTTAGCTTGATCGATCACAGGCGCTGGAAATTCTCTTCTAATTTTATGTCTTAACAAAACGGCTTCAATGTGTGTAGCAACATCTTCTGAGTTTCCTATTATTTCTACAATTTCACCTTCTGCGCTCTTTCTGCCAATAGGCCATGTAGTAACTTTGGCTACTACTTTCTGTCCATCTTTTGCTCCATTGAACCCATTTTTAGATATAAATACATCACAGCTTATTTTTTTATCATCTGGAACCACAAAAGCAAAGTTTCTGTTTTTTTGAAATGTACCTATGATTATTTTGTTTGCTCTTTCTAATATGTTAATAACTTTTCCTTGAGGGCTTTTGTCTTGAGGGTTCTCTTCTAAAACTTTTACAGTTACCTTGTCGCCATGCAATGCACTCCCTATGTTTTCAGGAGAAATAAATATGTCTTTAGCTTTTTCATTTTCTTGTATTAAAAATCCAAATCCTTTTTGATTTCCCTGTATTGTACCTATCGCTATGCCTAATTTTTCAGGCGTTCCAAATCTTTCTGCATTCGTGAATACAACTCTTCCTTCATCTTCAAGTGTATTTAAGATTTTCAAAAATTCTTTTTTCATGTCTTTTTCGATGCCTAAGGCATTGCATAACTCTTTGAAATCAAGAGGCTTGTATTTTTCTTCTTGCATTAATTCTACTAATTTTTCTTTTATATTCATTATTCCTCCATTATTCATACGGACTTTAAAATCAATAATTTAAGCATATATCATTTTTTTGAATTTATCAATAATTATTTTAGCTATATCCAAGAATAAATATATTAATTTTTTTCCAAACTCAGCAATTTTTTCTGATTTTACCAGCCAATAACTACGAATTAAAATTTGATTGTGCATAAAATGAAAATGGTTGTAGCAAATAATAATCACTACAACCATTAACAATCAATTAATCTTTCGTGGTTTTCTATAAGTATGTGTTTCCATCTTTGTACCATCAACCCATGTATCTACAAAAGTATGTACATGTACAAATCCATTATTTTTCAACATTTTAATTGAAGCAATGTTTTCATAGGAAGTGCATGCATCTACAAATCTTAAGTTTAGATCTATCAGAGCGATATCACACATTTCATTTACAGCTTCTTTTGCATATCCATTTCCTCTATGTTTTGGAAACAAATCGTATCCTATCTCAGCGCTTTCTTCAAAGTGGTTGAAATTCCATAGTGAAATAATACCTATTGGTTCATGCGTAAGTTTTAATTCTATCATCCAAACGAGCCAATCTTGTTTTTCAACTCCATTATTCATATTTTCTATAAATTTATAAGTATCTTCTTTTGAGTTGTGAATTTTGTTTGAAGTGAAAAGCGAATTTTTAGGATTACTTTTATACTCAAAGATAAAATCTGCATCATCTACCCTTATTTCTCTTAGTATCAATCTATCGCTATATATAATTGGCACTGGCATTTTATTTCTCCTTTATAACTAATAAGCTATTAAAATCAAAGTTACTATCCACAGTTTATTTACCAATAAAGTACGAACTGCAAATAGTAACTATTTAACATTTATTAATCTACGTAATTATCAAAGTACCCTTGTATCAAAATAATTGGAGTTCCTTTATCTCCACTTCCTGAAGTAAGGTCACAAAGCGATCCTATCAAGTCTGTCAGTCTTCTAGGTGTAGTACCTTGCGTTGCCATTTGTCCAACAAGGCTGCTATTATCACTATCTTTTTGTGCAATAGTCTTTGAAATAGCTTCTTTTAGTTCTTCACCCTTTAAGTCTGCAAAATCATTATCTGCTAAATATTTTAGTTTCAATTCATTAGGTGTGCCTATTAATCCTGAAGTATGTCCAGGTGAAACAACAGGATCAGCTAGTTCCCAAATTTTTCCCATTGGGTCTTTAAAGGCACCATCACCATAAACCATAACTTCTATCATTTTGCCTGTTTTTTCTTTTAATTCAGCTTGAATTGAATTACACAATTCATCACAATTTATCGGAAATAATTTAACTGATTTTTCTGTAGCTTTGTTTGAACCTAAAAGCCCATACTGTGAGTTAAATCCACTTCCTTTTACTGATTTTGTCATTATGTCATCTAGTCCAAGAATAACTTGTCCACCAGCTGCTTTTAGCAATCTTTTAGTTCTAGCTCTTGTGTGTATATCACAACACAAAACATTCTTTGTATAATTAAGTATTGTTCTACAGTCATTTGCAAATATAACTTCTGCCTCTGCACCTTCTTCACGTATCAAATTCAAATAGTATTCTACATAGTCAATACCTGTAAATTCATGTTTTTCATATGCAAATAATTCTCTAAATTTCTTTTCATCTAAAACATCTGTCCAAGGATTAATTCCTTTTTCATCTATTTTATCCATGTCAATTAAATGGTTGCCTACCTCATCTGATGGGTAACTTAGCATTAAAGTTACTTTCTTTACGCCTTTTGCAATACCTCTTAAACAAATCGCAAATCTATTTCTACTTAAAATAGGAAAAATCACTCCTATATGTTCACAATTAAACTTTGAGTTTATGTCTTCCGCTATATTTTCTGTAGTTACATAGTTTCCTTGAGCTCTAGCAACAATTGCTTCAGTTATCCCTATTACATCTCTATCTTTTAGTTCAAAATTTTCAGATTTTGCTGCTTCTAAAACGCTAGTAATGACGATATCTTTAATACTATCGCCTTCTCTTATTATGGGTGCTCTTAATCCTCTAGATATAGTTCCGACCATTCTACTCATATTGATTTCCTCACTTAACTAAAATGTACTTTTCTAACAAAAGTATTATACAATAAATCTTCAGAAAAGTAAATCATGAATTATATAAAATATAAATTCAATAAAAAAAGGCTTTCAAGAAAGCCTTTTTTTGCTTATTATAATCCCATTGATGCTTTTAATGCAGCTAGTTCAGCATCCACATCTTTAGTGTCATCTGTAAGATATTTTGATTCAAGTGTAGCAATATCATCTTTAGAAATAGCGTCTAATTCTGCTGTAGCATTTGCCATGTCAAGCATTTTATCTGCTTTTGCTTCCATACGAGCAAATGCTCCCATAGTTCCGCTAAATTTATCTGCTGAGCTTCCTAAACTGCTAACTTTTTCTTGAGTTTCTGCTAGAGCAATTTTTGACTTTACAGCGTCTCTGCGAGATTCTAAAGTTTCTATATCATCTACCAATTTATCATAAAGTTGTCTCATCTTTGTAGCATTGTCACGAGCTAGATCATATGAAGTTTGAAGTGTTATTCTAGTATTTTCCAATTCTTTTTTCTTAGCTAAAAACGCTTTTGCATCCTCTTCATTTCCGCTAGTCAGAGCTCTTTTAGCAAGTTCTGTGTAACGCTCTAATGATTGTGTATTTTCATCTAATGCTCTTTTTGCTTTATTAGCCTCTGCAATAACTTCACTAGTTTCTTTTTTAACTTCAGCTAAATCTTCTGTAGCTTGAATTAAATATTGATCAATCATTTTAGCAGGATCTTCTGCTTTTTCTAAAAGTGCGTTAATATTTGCCTCTACAATGTCTTTAAATCTTGAAAAAATTTTCATTTCTTTTCTCCTTTTATATTATAAATTTTTTTTATTTATCTTCATATTTTTTTGCAAGCTCTTCTGTATTATCTTCTTCTAGTTTTTCTAGCGGTTTTGCTAGAAATTTTTCAGTTGCTTTCTTCTTTTCAGATTTTTTATAAGCAGAAACACTAGTTACCATAATTACTACTGCAATAGCAAATATTACTACACCAATAATCAATGCCCATTTTAAAATTTCAAACATACTAAACCACCTTTCTATATAATAACACAACAATAACTATCTATAAATACCATATTATCAATAAAAAATAAATAGTATTGCTTACGTTAATATCAATTATAAGATAAATATAATCAAATGTGAATGTGCTAAATGGCACATTTTTATAATTAATATTACTTTAAATCTTCATATGTATCGTAAGATGTTTTATCAATTTCAATATTATTTTGCTTTAAATAAGAAAAAGTACTTTCTAATGATTTAACTATGGCTCGATCGATATCTGTATACATTAATTCGCGTATTTTATCTACTTTTTCATATTTTCTATCAGGTTCACTTTTGTCGGCAATAAAAATAATTTTTTCAAGCATTGTCATGCTTTTTCTTCCTGTAGTATGATATAATATTGCATTCAGAATGCTTTCATCTAATACACCATATTCCGATTTTGCTTTTTCATATCCAACATTTGCATGCTCCAGATTGCCTATACTTTTGCCTTTAAGTTTTCCACAATCATGCAACAAGCCTGCTATTGCAGCTTTTTTTTCAGAAACACCATGATGTTTAGCTAATTTCATAGATAATTCCATAGTTTTTAAGCAATGTATGTAAATTCTCTCACTAACAGATTTATGTAATAGCTTTTTTAATTCTTCAACATCTAGATTATTCATTCTTAAAAACTCCTAATCAATATATAATTTGTTTTTTAAAATATAATCATTTACAGAATCTGGAAGTAAATATCTAACTGTTTTTCCCTCTTTTACCCTATTTCTAATGAGTGTTGATGAGATGTCGAGTTTAGGTATATCTACTACTAATAATTCGCCGTTAAAATTTTCAGTTAAGTAGTTAATTTTAGCACTTAATTCTTCATCATCAAAATTTGGCCTTCTAACAGCTACAAATTTGCATATTTTTAATAATGTTTCTGCGTTTTTCCAAGTATCTAATAGCATAACTTCATCAGCACCAATAATAAAATAAAAATCAATATCTGGGTGTAATTCTTTTAGTTTTTCAATTGTATCAACAGTATAACTTATATCTTGATTTTGTATCTCGAAGTCTGATACTTTAAAAAAAGAATTATTTTCTGCTGCTAGTTTAGTCATTTTAAGTCTGTGAAAAGCATTGATATTTAAATTATTTTTATGTGGAGGAGTACCTGTTGGCAAAAACATTATTTTTTCAAATTCTAATGTTTTTCTAATTTCGTTTGCTACAAATAAATGTGCATTATGAATCGGATTAAAAGTACCTCCTAAAATTCCCCATTTAAGTTTTGACATTCGTAACCTCTATATTATATTTTTATGCGGGCAAATCATATTTACCCGCATAACAGTTTTTCATTATTTTTAATATATTACATGCCTAAAAAAGGTGCAACATTAGTGAAAAGATTTGTATAAATTTCATCCATTATAGCATATACGTCATCTTCTGTTAATTCTTCTATGTAGTTAACTGTGCCTGTAAATTCGTTTAACTCGCTTATTTCTTTAAGTGACATATGCCCAGAAAGATTAATATCAACTTGTTGATATCCATCGTATGTTTCAACTGAAATTTTGTCAAATGTCATTTTTTCAGTCGATTCAACAACGCCTTCTACATTCATTGCTACAACAGAATATCTATCTGTAGCTGAAACCGTTCCTGAATATTTTTTTGACGAAGCGTCATATTTACCTTCAATAATAATGTTAATTTCAATATCTGCTAAAGAATTTATTTCTATTAGTGTGCTATAAACATCATTTTCATTCATTACATCAAATTTACCTGTAACAAGATCCTCAGAATTTAATCTAAATGACCAATTTGACTTAACGTTATTTTCATTTGCTTCTGTTATATCTGCGATAAGAGAAATTTCTACAACTTCTTCAAAATATGTATCTTCTACTTTTATATTTACAGACATATTGCTAATGAATCCATCTGCAATTTTAGTTTTAATAACGAAGTCGTGAATTTTCACATCTTCATATTCGCCTGCAATCACCATATCTAAAGACGCATTAAATTGTTCTAAAGAAGTCTGCATAAGTGTTTCATAAAATAATTCATCTGCATAAGGATCTGACATAAGCATTGAGTCTATAAGATAGCTTTTGAACATTTCATTTGCATATATTTCATTAATATAAGATTTGAAAATTTCCAATACTTCAATGTGGTTTATCGTTGCAATGTAAGTATCTGCTTCACCTTCTGCTTCTTCAAATAAAAATAGTGGCAATAAGCGGTCAAAATGATTCATTGTAATTTCAGTTGTTGCTTTTTGAATTTCTGGATAAGTTTTAAGCATATCAGCATACATGACTATTACTCTTTTGATTTCTGATAATTCATATGCTATAGGTTCGGTCGGTGTTTCTTCACCTAGTCTAACTCCATATGCGTTTTCACCCAAAAATGCTTGTGATTGCAATACAGCTTTATCTTCATCAAAAAACAATTCTGCACCTAAAAATGATTCGTCATTTTGATAAAAATCAAATTCAACATTCCCGTTTTTTGTTTCATTATCGAACTGATATTTAGCTCCAATACCCATGCCTACAAACATATTAATCATATCATCATAATATCCACTCATAGCTGTATTTTCACCCATGCCTTCAAAGTTTACCATGAATTCTGATTCTACTGCTTTATCTGAATTTAATAGTTCCGAAAAAGCAGGTATTTCTTTAACTATTTCACCAGATTTTTTTACTGGCTCTACAGTTTTTAATACTGCTGCTGCAACTTTTGCAGTGGGTGAACCAAGTAAAGTTGTTGCAGCAAAAGCAACACCTGCTACTGCTATCAAAGCTACAATAGCAATAATAGCTACTTTACTACCTGATTTTTTTGTTGGTTTTTCGCCACTTGTATTTACTCCACCTACTTGTTCTGGGGATGGTGTACTAACATATTCTACCGAAGGTGATGCTTGTTGTACGCTTTCTACTGAAACTGTCGGTTGAGACTGTTCTGTTTCTACAGAATTACCACAATTTGGACAAAATTTACTGCTAGTGCCTAATGCACCATTGCATTTGTTGCATATTTTCTCATTATTTTCCATTTTTTCCTCCTAATTTTCCTTTGAAATTATTTTGTAAATTTATTTAATAAAAATATTATAGCATAAATAACTAATATTACAACAAAAATCCCTGCCATACCATAAACCATTACTGGTAAAGTTTCTATAAATCCTTGAATATTCATAAATTCCACTCTCCTTTTATAACATGTTTGATACTAAACTAATAATCATACCACCTGCAATAACTGAAGCTATTTGTCCTGAAACATTAGCTCCTACGGCATGCATAAGTAGAAAGTTTTGTGGATCTTCTTTAAGTCCCATCTTGTGTACAACTCTTGAGGACATAGGAAACGCTGAAATACCAGCTGCGCCAATCATAGGATTTACTTTTTCTTTTAAGAATAAGTTTAATAATTTAGCAAACAAGACTCCACCCATAGTATCAAAAATAAATGCAACCAATCCTAAGCCTATAATCATAAATGTTTCTGCAGTTAAAAACATATCTGCTTGCATCTTTGAAGCGACTGTTATACCTAGTAATAAAGTAACTAAATTTGCTAATTCTTTTTGTGCTGTATTTGATAATCCATCTAACACGCCACATTCTCTGACTAAATTTCCAAACATTAAAAATGCAACTAATGCAACTGATTTTGGTGATACTAACCCAGCAACTACAGTAACTGCTATAGGGAAAATAATTTTTGCCATCTTAGAAACGTTTTGTGGTTTGTATGGCATTTTTATTAATCTTTCCTTCTTAGTAGTTACTAATCTAATAACTGGAGGTTGAACTATAGGCACTAGCGCCATATATGAATAAGCTGCAACTATAATCGCTCCTATATACTTACTGTCAAAATAATTTGCCACAAATATCGATGTAGGCCCATCTGCTGCACCTATTATACCTATCGATGCTGCATCTTTAAGATCAAATCCAAATAACACAGCAACGCTTAACGTAAAGAAAATTCCAAATTGTGCTGCAGCTCCAAATAATAACATTTTTGGGTTTGACAAAAGTGGTCCAAAGTCTATCATAGCACCTATACCTACAAACAATAGCAAAGGAAACAACTCATTTGCTATACCCATTCTAAATAATTCATCCACAATTCCAATTTCTGTTATCCCATCGACTAATTGATCGACTGCACCTGACATAGGCAGGTTAACTAAAATAGCTCCAAATCCCATAGGCAATAGTAATGTTGGTTCCATATCTTTAGCAATTGCTAAATAAATAAGGATAATACCAAGAGTCCACATAATAATCTGTTGAATTGTTAAATTGCCTAAATTTCCAAATAAAACTTCCATTTCTCCTCCAAGTTAAATTATTTTTACTTATTTGAACAAAATATAAATCAATATTTAGATATATTATATTTTATACATGAATAATTTATTAGAATATTTTCCATGGAAAATTCTCTAATTTTACAAAAAAGACTTCTATCACAAAAAAACGTGATAAAAGTCTTGCTTTTTAAATGCATGATACGGATTTATAATCGTATTGACGACATCATGCTACACCAATGTTTTGATGCAAGCTACTCCCTTTTAATTTCACTAATTAACAAAAATCAAATATATTCAAGAAATTATCTATGCTCGTTATGCTTATTATTTTTTGATACAAATTCTAAAGATTTTACAACTTCCATGATTATATTAGTGTTTTCTTGAGTGCCTCTAGTAAAAAACTCACCATAAACTTCGCCAGTTTTTCTAGTAATATAGAACGGAGTTAAATTATTTAATGTTTTTGCCTTAACATCATCAATACAAGTATCACATGTGCATAAATCTCTATATTCTTCTCTTTTAAGAACTTCATCCAAAACTTTATCGACAACTTCTTCCATGTAATTCTTTACCATTAATTCACCTCTTACAGTTTATGTATAAATTATATAACATAAAGCTATAAATTACAAGAAAAATTGCTTAAATATTTATATTTTTTTAAAATAAGATTTTCAATTCCATTCATATATTCTTTTAAGCCTTTAAAATTTGGTACTCGTTCATGTCTATCATTTTCAAACATAATTTTGCTTACACCGCCTGCACCGCAAGCCAATACAGTTTCTGTTTCTTCTATCATAATTATGTTATATATGCTTTCTTTTTCAGGAAGAGCATAGCCAATGTTTTCACAATTACCTTTGATATTCTTTTGTCTATACATATAATATGGTCTATAATTATTAGAAATGCACTCTTTTGACACAAAATCGCACATATCTGATATAAACTTAGTATCTTTATCTAATTTTTCCGATTCATTTAACAGTCTAGACCCTCTCTTATAAGAAAGAGTGTGTACTGTAATATTTTCTGGTTTTAGTTCATTTATCATCTGGATCGAATTGATAACATCTTTTTCTACTTCTCTAGGCAGACCAATGATCAAGTCCATATTTATTATATCAAATTTCACAGATTTAGCTAAATTATAAGCATCAAATACATCTTTAATCGTATGTTTTCTGCCTAAAGCTTCCAAGGTCAAATTATTTGTTGATTGAGGATTTATGCTGATTCTATTCACGCCGTTTCCCTTTAAACAAATAAGTTTTTCTAAATCAAGTGTATCTGGTCTTCCCGCTTCAAAAGATATCTCGTTAATATCATTTAAATCATAATATTTTTTTATCACAGCAAAAATTTTGTTAATATCTTCCGTAGTCAAAACTGACGGTGTTCCTCCACCAAAATAAATAGTATTTAGTTTTAATCCTTTGTTTAATGCCAATAAAATCGTTTCATTTATTTCAAGGCACAACTTTTCGACATAGTTTTCTATCAAAAATCTATCGTATTTATCATATGACACAAACGAACAATAGTTGCATTTTGTCGGACAAAATGGTATATGAATATACAAGTTGTAATTATTTGCATTAATTTCATCTGACACATATTTCTTTTGAATATCAAAAACATTTTGTAGTAATTCTATTTTATTGTCTGACATTTCGTAAGTATTTCGCAATATATCACTTATTTTTTCAATAGTTTTACCTGTTTTAACAGCAGAAGTAATAATTTTTCCAGGACGAATTCCTGTCAAAATTCCATAATCTGATTTTTCATTAAAAAGTTCACATAAAACTTTGTAGAGACTCTTTTTAACTATAGTTTTTAATAATTTATTATTATCTATTTTTTCCAATTCAATATCTGAACTACATGTAATATTGTAAAAATAAGCAGAGTTACTAGCATAGAGTTTTGTTTCGCATGAAAAATCACCATTTCTAGTTAGCAACTCACTTTTGATTTCTAAATCTCCATTATTCAGTTCACTATCTAAATTTAAGCTATTAAATTTTACTATTTCGCTATTTATGTCAAATATCCTAATTGTATTTTTAATTTCAAACTCAAACGTATGACCTATTAAACATATTCTAATCATTTTCTAACCATTATTTGAAATATTGTCTAACAAACATGTTGTATTTTTTTTCTTCCTCTACAGTTGTCGAATCATTATGCCCTGGGTATAATTCAGTTTTATCATCAAAAATTAGTATTTTATTCACTATAGAATTGATAATATTTTCCATTGAACCGCCTTCAAAATCTGTTCTACCAATAGAATTTTGAAATATAGTATCACCAGTCAAAATAATATCGTCAATTTTATAACATACGCCTCCAGGAGTATGCCCAGGTGTATGAATAACCTCTATTCTAAGGTCTCCAAGTTCTAATACGTCTTTATCTCTGACTAACACATCATAATCAAGAGAAATGTTTTTTCTAAACAATCGATACGAATGGTTCAGATCAGGATCCTTAATCATCTTAGAATCTAAACTATGTACATGTATCGGAGCACCATATTTCTGTTTTAGCAATTCTACACCTCCAATATGGTCACCATGTCCGTGCGTTAATAAAATCATCTTAGGTTCTAAACCTAACTCAGAGATTCTGTTTATTATAACTTCAGCTTCTCCTCCTGGATCCACAATTGCACAATTTTTACTTTTTTCACATCCGATAATATAACAATTCATCAAAAATGATGTTACTTCTAATTTTTCAAAAATCATAAAATCCTCCTAAAATAGTCTTGAACTATCAAGTAATATGGTTACAGGACCATCGTTACACAATTCAACTTGCATATCTGCTCCAAATATTCCTTGTTCTGTAGTAATGCCCTTTTCTTTGCATCTTCTAATAAATTCTTCATAATAAGGTATAGCTTTTTCTGGTCGTGCAGCATCCGAAAAGCTTGGTCTTTTACCTTTTCTTGCATCACCATGCAAAGTAAATTGTGAAACTACAAGCAAGCTACCTTCTATCTCTTGAACAGATTTATTAAGCTTACCTGCTTCATCTTCAAAAATTCTAAGGCCTATAGTTTTATCAAAAATATATTCTAAATCTTTATCTTCATCAGTATTTGAAACGCTTAAAAGTATTAACAATCCTTTTTCTATCTTTCCGATAATTTTTTCTTCAACGCTTACACTTGCATGCTTAACTCTTTGTATTACTGCTCTCAAATTATTCTCCTTAAATTTTCTAAAATATATTTTAACACTGCAAAGGCGGATAAAATCCGCCTCAAAGTAAAAAGTTATTTATTTTGTCGTTCGATAAATATCTAAAACGCCCTCTAATCTTTTGATTTTTTTTGTTAATTCGTGTATTTGCTTCGAATCATTAATTTCAAAAGTGAAGTCCATAACTGCAAGTTTTTCTTTATTTATTCTCAAATTTAAAGATGTTGCACTTACTTTAAGATCATTGTATAGCCCAGTTATGTCTTGTAATAGTCTTGGTCTATCTACTGCAATAATTTGAATTTGACTTAAGAAAGTACCTGTGCTTTTTTCTGTATTCCATTCAACTTCAATAAATCTCTCATCACTAGAATCGTTTAATTCATTAATATTTGTGCAATCTGCTCTATGTACTGAAACGCCTCTACCTCGAGTAATAAACCCTACTATTGCATCTCCTGGAACTGGATTGCAACACCTAGATAGTCTTATTTTTACATTGTCGACTCCTCTAATTAATATACCTGAAGCATGTTTCTGATTTTTGGCATAATCAACTTTTTCTGGAAGTTGTTCTTTTTTTTCCGCAGCTTCTTCTGCCTCTATTTTGTCTTTATTTTTTTCTTTATAAATCAGTTTTAATCTGGCAAATATCTGACTTTCAGTAACTGTACCAATAGAAATCGCAGCGTACAAATTGTCTAGCGTGTATAGATTATATTTATCTGCACATGATTTTAACCAATCTTCTTTCAATAAATCTGCTAAGGTAAAACCATTTTTCTTTACTTCGCGTTCTAATAATTCACGCCCTTTTTCAACATTGAAATCTTTATCTTTTTCTTTGAAAAATTTTCTGATTTTAGTTTTTGCTTGACTGCTTGCTACAAATTTAAGCCAATCTCTACTTGGCCCATTACTATTAGCAGATGTCAAGATCTCTATTTTGTCACCCATCTTCAATTTATAGTTGATAGGGACTATTTTGCCATTCACTTTTGCTCCTACGCACTTGTTTCCGACAGCACTATGTACTCTGTATGCAAAGTCAATTGGAGTAGATTCAACTGGCAAATTAATAACTTCTCCTGAAGGTGTAAAAACAAAAACCTCATCAGAATATAGATCAACTTTAAGATTTTCCATAAATTCTTGCGGATCGTTAGTTTCTTGTTCCCATTCTAACATTTCTCGCAACCAATTTAATTTTTCGTCAAAAACGTCTTCTTTTGTAACACCTTCTTTATATTTCCAATGTGCTGCAATACCAAATTCTGCAACACGGTGCATTTCTAGTGTTCTAATCTGTATCTCAAATGGTTCACCATTAGATGCGATTACTGTTGTATGAATAGACTGGTATCTATTTGGTTTTGGCATTGCAACATAGTCTTTAAATCTGCCTGGTATCGGCTTCCACATAGTATGTACAGCACCTAACGCTCCATAACAATCTCTTACAGTATCCATAATTATCCGAACTGCAGTTATGTCATAAATCTGTTCAAACGATTTGTTTTTATGATACATTTTCTTGTAAATGCTATATAAACTTTTTCCCCTACCTTTAACTTCTACAATTTCAAGGTTTAATTCAGAGAGTTTATCTTCGATTGAATCTACAATATTTTTGATAAAATCCTTTTGTTGCTCTTGCCTAGTGTTAATTCTATTTACAAGATCTTCGTAGCCTTCTTTATCGATATATTTCAAAGAAGTATCTTCTAACTCCCATTTAAGGGAAGCCATACCTAATCTATTTGCAATAGGTGCATAAATTTCTAAGGTTTCAAGGCCCACCTGTTTCTGTTTTTCTAAAGGCATATATTCCAATGTTCTTATGTTATGCAATCTATCTGCAAGTTTAATAATAATTATCCTTATATCCTTAGACATTGCAATAATCATTTTTCTTAAACTTTCAGCCTGACGCTCTTCTTTAGTCCTATACTTAACTTTGCTAAGTTTAGTAACTCCATCTACCATATCTGCTATTTCTTCGCTAAACTCTCTTTTAATATCGTCATAAGTGTATCCTGTATCTTCAACAACATCATGTAAAAGTCCTGCGACAATAGTAGGAATGTCCATATGCATGTCACAAAGTAACAAGGCCACATTATATGGATGAACAAAATATCTTTCTCCCGATTTTCTAACAGGGGCGCTCGAATGAGCCATTTCAGCAAAATTATATGCCTTAATCAATATCTCTACGTTTGCAGATGGATTGTATTCAACTATTCTGTTTAAAATATTTTCTATCATACGAAGTCACCTACCATCCTAATCTATAAAAACTATACTAATTTTTCTTAATACTTAATCAACGACTCGACCTTGTACCCATTTAATTTATCTCTGCCTTTTAAATCTTCAAGTTCAATTAAAAAACCTAACCCCACTACTTCGCCACCAAGTTTTTCTACCAATGCTGCCGTAGCATTCATAGTTCCTCCCGTAGCTAGCAAATCGTCAACTATTAAAACTTTTTGTCCTTTAACTATAGCATCTTTGTGTATTTCTAAAGAATCTTTTCCATATTCTAAGTCATATGTAAAGCTCAAAGTTTCTCCAGGTAATTTTCCAGGTTTTCTAATAGGAACAAATCCTATGTTTAATAAATATGCCATAGGCGTAGCTAAAATAAACCCTCTAGATTCAGGTCCTACTATTAAATCTGCTCCGCTGTCTTTAAATTTTTCTATAAGTAAATCTATCGCTGTTCTCAGCGCGTCTTTGTCTTTTAATAATGTAGTAATGTCCTTGAAACTTATTCCTTCTTCTGGAAAGTCTTCAATTACCCTTATTTTGTCTTTTAAATCCATTTTCCCTCCGCTACTTTTTTATATAAATTATATCATTTTTAAGTACAAATTCTAATTTAGCGTTGTTTCTTAAAATATTGATAATATCAGTTACTGTTAAATTTATATGAAAAGATTTGCTTAAATTATCTGAAAATTCAAAAATGTTTGCCTTAATTATTTTTGATTTTGATTTATTTACTGCCGAAATAACTGCCTTTGATTTGTTTTCATCTACTATGATATTTTCAAATTCAAAATCTTCAATATCTAATAGAGTCATTTGAAGTTCAACTATTCCTCTAAATGTATTTTCAGAGATATTAACAACTAATTTTTTAGGATTAGAAATAATCTTTTCAAGCAAATAAAGTTTATCAAAAGCAATAACTTTCACACATTTGTTTTCATGTTTTACAAAAAAGCTAACATGATTTTTTTCTTTTCCTACACGTCTTAAATCTGTAACTAAAAATTCTTCTACAGCAAATATTGGTCTTTGATTGCCTTGGCCAAAAGGTTCAAATTGCTTGATTTCATCAAACAGATGCTTTTCTATATCTATTAGCGACACGAACGCATCAACTTGCATCAATTTTGTTGTTTCTTTTGCTTCTTCAAATTTTCCTGCATATTTGTTTAACTCTATTGCAAACTCATTTATACATTCTTTTTTAATACTAAGTCCAGCTGCTAATTTATGTCCACCATATTTTAATAATAAATGTTTAACACTACTAAGCATTTCAAAAATATCTAGATATTCAACACTTCTTGCAGATGCTTTTCCAGTTTCTTCTTTGATCGAAAAAACTATCGATGGTTTGCTATATTTTTCAGTCAATCTTGAAGCAACAATACCTAAAACTCCTTCGTGCCACATTTCTCCTGCAACTACAATTACAGATTTTTTATGTAATCCATTAACCTCTATTTTTTCTACTGCTTCATTAAAAATAATTTGCTCAGTATGTTTTCTTAATGCGTTATATTCTTCCAACGATGAAGCTAATTTTTCTGCTGTTTCCTCATCTTCAGCCAATAATAATTCCGTAGCAACTCTAGCAGATGCCATTCTACCTGCTGCATTTATCCTAGGTGCTAAAATATAGCCAATATGATATGCTTCAATCTCTCTGTCGTTAATACCTGCTTTTTCAATTAATTTTTTAATACCTAACAACCTTGTATTATTTATGTTTTTCAACCCATTAAACGTAATAATTCTGTTGTCACCAATCAAATCTACTATATCTGCCACTGTTCCTAAGCAAGCAAGTTCTAGTAGGATATCTTCTACACCAGAAACATTTAAATATCTATTTAAGTGTAATAAAAATTTATATGTTAATCCTGAAGCGCATAATGTTTTATTTATTGAAGGACAATCAGGTTGTTTAGGGTTGATTACAGCAAAAGCTCTAGGAATAACCTCACCACATTGGTGGTGATCTATTAATATTATATCAATATTTTTAAGATTGATTTTGTCTATCGAATCTACTTCTGATATTCCACAATCTACTGTAATTAGCAATTTAATATTGTTTTTTTCTATTTGATCAATAAAGTTTTCGCTAATCCCATAACCTTCTGACTCTCTTTCAGGCACATAATAATCAACGTCTACTCCAATTTTTCTCAAAAAAATCACAAATTGACTTATGGAAGTAGTACCATCAACATCATAATCTCCATAAATCATTATTTTTTCGTTGTTATGAACTGCACTTAATATTCGTTTGCATGCTTTTTCAACGTCTTTATAATTATCTGTATTTTCTAAAAAATCAAGTTTCGGGTTCAAGAATCGCTCAATTTCCTCAACAGTTTTTAATCCTCTGTTAAGCAAAATATTAGCTGATACTTCTGTCAACCCGAAACTATTGATAATAAGATTTAATTCTTCGTCAGAAAATTTATTTGCTTTCAGTTTGACCTTTCTCATCGGTATTTTTTAAATATGCTTTGTCACTATTGCCAATTTCGTTATTTGCAAGTTTATTTTTTTCGCTTGCAATATTTGCATGGCTAATATTTGTAGCATTAGAATTATTATTCAAATTACTAGCAATAGTTCCGTTACATTTTTCATCATAAAGTTTTTTTAATTTTGATAATTCTTCTTTTAAAGTAGCTTTCTCAGATGAAAGTGCATTTACCATATTTTCATAGTTTGTTATTTTGCTTATAATGTCGGCATTCTCAGATTCTAAATTTTTAAACTTAGTATTTAATTCTTTCTTTACTGATCGATTTTTAATCTGTTTAATACTTCCAAGTGCTACAACTATGACTGCACCTACTGCAGCAGATACCAGTATAACTATTGCTTGCGAAATTTCAAATGCAGCAAAAAACATATCAATAGTAACAGGTTCTGAGTTTTGAATTGCAAAAATAGCAATCAAGATAGCAATTATAAGTGCAAGTATAAATCCAAATTGCATATTTATCTCCTCTCTAATATATATTTTTTTGTTTGATTACATGTATTATACTACACTTTAACAACTAATTTCAATATATAATATTAAAAAATTTAATAAAAAATTCATTTTTTGTACTATTCACAGTCAATTTATGGTAATCAATAGGGTTTATATGTAGGGTGTGATCTTGAGCACACCGAAAAAGACAAATAAATATATACATGCAAACATACTATCTTTGTTTATTTGTAAAAAAATGGAACGGTCAAGACCGTTCCCTACATGGAAGCTTTATTAAATTGTGTAAAATTTTGTGAAGGGTATGCCCCAACGTGGGCATACCCTTCCTGACTATCATCTTTTAAATTTACCTATCATATTTTATTTATATAAAGTAATAAAACAATAACCTGTTTTTTTGTTTTTTTAACTTTTTTGCAAGTATAATAAAAAAAAATGCTTGAATAATGTACTGATATAGTATATACTATGTGTATTCAAAATTTTTTTGGGAGGAATTAAAAAATGAAAAAACTTTTAGCAATTTTAATGATTGCAGCTCTTTCGTTTTCATTAGTGGCTTGTGGTTCTACAGATACACAAGATCCAGCTGATACTACGAAAGACGACACAGCAGATGTAACAGAGCCTGCTGACACAGAAGAACCTGCAGATACAGAGGAACCTGCAGACACAGAGGAACCTGCAGACAATCCTTTTGAAAACGGATTTGTTGTAGGATCTACTACAGATGTTAATGCTGATATGATGAATGGTTGGAGTAATGGTGCTCAAAACGCGGCATTAAAAGAATTACTTGCTGGCTATGCTACACATGCTAAGACACCAGACATAGTTTTCATCGTTGATGAAACTGTAGTAAAAGATTTCTCGATTACTGATAACCCTGATGGAAGCAAGACTTATACGTATGAAATCTATGACAACTTAGTTTGGAATGATGGAACACCTATAACTGCTCAGGATTACGTTTTCGCAGAACTTTTCTATTCTTCATGGGAAAGATCTCAGTTAGATGGTTCTTATAATACAGATGGAGATGGAATTGTTGGTTATGATGCATACTCTACAGGCGAAACAAGAACTTTTGAAGGAATTAGACTTTTAGGCGATTACAAGTTTTCTAAAACTGGTGAAGCTGATGAATTCCCTAACTACTTTGAAAATACTGTAATGGATATGTCTCCACTTCCAATTCATCATATAGCTCCTGGAGCTGTTATAGTTGATGATGGTAACGGAGTTATAATGCCTGAAGAAGTTAATGTAGAATTACTTACTAAAACTATTCTAGATCCTGCAACTGGATATAGATATAACCCAACTGTAACTTGTGGACCTTACCAGTTTGAAAGCTATGATCCTGAAACTAAGCAAGCTGTTCTTACTATCAACCCAATGTACAATGGTACTTATACTGGAGACATGCCTTCTATAGAGAAAATAGTATTCAAGCAAACTGTTGATGCTACTCAAATGGACGAATTGTCAGCAGGTAGTGTACACTTATTACACGGTATAAATGGTGGAGATAGAATTAACCAAGGTTTAGATTTATCTGACAATGGAGTAGTTAACTATACGTCTTTCCCACGTGCTGGATACGGAAAAATTTCTTTCTCTTGTGAATTTGGTCCTACTCAATTTGCTGAAGTTAGACAAGCTGTAGCTTATTCTTTAGATAGAGTAGAATTTGCAAATCAATGGACTGGTGGATACGGACAATTAACTCATGGATATTATGGATTATCACAATGGGAAACTCAAGCTAGTATGCAATTCTTAGAAACTGAACTTAACCAATACACATATAACTTAGCTAACGCTGAGCAAGTATTGATTGATGGTGGTTGGACTTTAAACGCTACTGGTGGAGAATTTGTTAAAGGAACTGATGATGTTCGTCATAAGATGGTAGATGGAGAATTAATGCCACTAGTAATTGAATGGTCTTCTTCTGAAAACAACCCTATATCTGACATGATAGTGCAAATGTTACTTCCTAGCGCACCTGAAATAGGCATGAAAATCAACCAAAACGTTATGGATTTCTCTACATTATTAAAGCACTACTATCGTTTAGATGAAGCAGATGCTGTATACCATATGTTTAACTTAGCAACAGGTTTTGCTGATACTTCACCTTTCTGGTACTACTATGGTACAGATCCTGCATATGATGGAGTATACAATACTTCTCGTATAAAGGATGAATTGCTTAATACAACAGCTGAAGGAATGAAAAACATTACACCTGGAGATACAGATACTTGGTTACAAGAATGGCAAACATTCCAAAAGCGTTACAATGAGTTAGTAGTTGAATTACCACTTTATTCTGACGAATATCACTCATTCTACCACCCTGCATTAGAAAACTTTGAACCATATGCACTTTGGGATTGGAATGATGCTATCGTTTATGCAAATTTAGCTGAGTAACAACTAAAATTTTATAACAATTAAATAATGCAGGACATTTACTAAATGTCCTGCATTACTATTGATTATGGTTAGTGTTCTTTTAAATTTTTAAATAAAGATGAATTTGTATAAAGAAAGGAGTGGATGTATAAGATGTTGAGATATATACTAAGAAGATTAGTTTATCTTGTTTTTGTTTTCATATTGGTATCTTTCATTTTATTCGGAGTTTTCAAATTAGTTCCCGGCGATCCTGCTACCTTAATGCTTGAAGGTGAAAGACTTACGCTTGAACCAGAAGAATATGCAATAAGGTATGAACAGATGCGCGAAGAACTTGGTCTAGATAAAAATATTATTGTCCAATATGTTTCTTGGGCTGGTAAAATGCTACAAGGAGATTTTGGTTATTCTATAGTGTATAGGAGAGACGTAAACGAGGTAATAGGAGTACCTATGTGGTACACAGTTAGATTAAACTTAGTTACTATGTGTTTAGTTTTTCTTATAACAATACCTCTTGGTATCACTACGGCAGTAAGAAAGTATACGACTTATGATAACGTTGTACAGGTTGGTTCGGTAATAGGATATAGTATACCATCCTTTATTATGGCACTGGTGTTTATCGTTGTGTTTGCAGTAATTAATCCTATATTCCCTATAAGTGGTTCTGGTACTGCAGGTGCTACTTTCACTGGCATGGAGGCATTTAAAGACACATTATATCACATGGCTTTACCTGTAATCGTAATGACGTTTGGATCACTCGGTGCAATTACAAGATATGTTAGAGGTGCAATGATTGAAGCACTTCAAATGGACTATATAAGAACAGCTAGAGCTAAAGGTTTAAAAGAAAGAGTAGTTATCTATGTGCATGCATTTAGAAACTCTTTAATTCCTTTAGTTACAATTATTACCGGTTGGATGATAAGTTTATTCGGTGGATCTGTTGTTATTGAGAGTATTTTCAACTTAAATGGTATGGGACGTCTTCTCGTGTCATCGTTGCGTCAGTTGGATTTTTATGTTTCGATGGCAGTTCAAATCTTTTATGTTTCGCTGGTTCTTATAGGAAATTTAGTTATGGACATAGGATATGCTTTAGTAGATCCTCGTGTTAAATTAGGATAGGAGGGGCGAACTAATGACAAAAAAGAAAAAATATTCTCTTATTGCAATGTTAAAAGGATTATTCTTAGGCAATAACCATATGGATATGGGTGAAGAAGATTTGTTAAAAGAAGAAGAACTTCAAAGCCCTTTCAGAACTATTGTTAAAAACTTCTTTTCAAACAAAATAGCTCTTACGGGTTTAATTGCTTTTTCAACTATATTTGCTATAGTTATTATATATCCTTTTTTATACCCTATAGACCTTGTATTCCAAAACAGTACTCAAAGAAATGCTCAACCAATGGCAGGATATATGGACATGCCTGCAGAGCTTGAAAATGATTTCAACAAATTATCTATCGGTTCACTTTTCACATTGGGTATTGATAACGAAGGAAACCTTTATCAATGGGGAGAATTGAGCGATAAACTACAAGAATTACCTGAAGATATGGGTAAACTTGTAGATGTATCAGCTGGTCTTGATCATGCTGTAGGTTTAGATGAAAACGGCATGGTATACTCTTGGGGTAATGACAGATTAAATATAGGCAATATACCTCGTGAAGTCGAAAGAGCTGATAATATTTCTAAAGTTTATGCAGGTCATCAGATTTCTATGGCTCTTACTGATGATGGCCACTTGTATAATTGGGGAAATGCAAACCTTATAAAAATTGCTATTCCTTATGATTATCAAGGAACTTATGTTGATATGATAGGTAACTCTTCTACTGCTTTAGCACTAACTTCAGACGGAATAGTAGTTCCACTTACGTATGTTGATAATCCTTCTAACAATGTGCCTGAAGAAATTCAAGGAAGTGTAGTAGCGATAGAGCTTACTACTCAAACTGGTATGGCACTTACTAATGATGGATATGTACATTTTTGGGGCGACGAAAGAAATAATATACAAGAAGTTCCTGAAGAGATTCAAGGAAAAGTTGTTGATATTTCATCTGGATATTCTACATTTACAGCTGTAACAGAAGATGGAAAAGTGCATTCTTGGGGCACTAATGTATATGGCGAAGGTGATGCTCCTAACATAAATGACGCTGTTAAAATAACGTCTGGTTCATACCAGAATTATGTTGAAACTGCTGATGGAGAAATTGTTACTTTTGGACTTAATGGATATTTAATGGGAACAGACCACTATGGTAGAGACGTCTTTGGTCGATTAGTTGAAGGCGGTAGAATGACTATGACTATAGGTGCTGTTGCTGTAATTATTCAAATGGGTTTAGGAGTACTTGTAGGTGGTATTGCAGGTTATTATGGAGGATTTATAGACAATATTCTTATGCGATTTGCTGAAGTTATAGGTGCTATACCTTTCATGCCTCTTGCAATGATACTATCTGCTGTAATCGGTAACCAACTACCAGAAAATTTACGTATAACTATGATTATGGTTATTCTTGGTATTTTATCTTGGCCAAGAACTGCTCGTCTCGTAAGAGGTCAAGTTCTGGCTGAAAGAGAGAAAGAATTTGTTACTGCGGCTAAATCTATGGGTATTAAAGAGCGAGTTATCATTTTTAGACATATCATTCCTAATGTTATAACAGTTATTATCGTTAATGCTACATTAAGTTTCGCAGCATCTATGATTACTGAAACATCTCTTTCATTCTTAGGTTTTGGTGTTCTTGAGCCTCGCCCTACTTGGGGTAATATGCTTACAAGTTCTCAAAACTCAGAAGTTATATCTGTTTTCTGGTGGAGATGGCTTTTCCCTGCTATTGCATTAAGTATTTCTACAATCAGTATAAACTTAATAGGCGATGGTTTAAGAAGTGCTATCGACCCTAAATCAAACGAAAGGTAGGTGAAGTACGTGGCTTTACTAGAATTAAAAAATTTACAGACTTTTTTTACTACTAAAAAAGGTACCGTTAAAGCGGTAAACGGCGTCTCCTACAGTGTTGAAAAAGGAAAGACATTAGGAGTCGTTGGCGAAAGCGGAAGTGGAAAATCAGTTTCTGCTATGAGTATTTTAAAATTATTAGATGGAAATGGTTATATAGCTGGAGGAAGTATAACTTTCGACGGTAGAGATTTATCTGAATGTACAATAAAAGATATGTACAAAATTAGAGGAAATGATATTTCTGTAATTTTCCAGGAACCTATGACTAGTTTGAATCCTGTTTTTACAATTTCAAAGCAGTTGTCTGAAGTTTTTATCGTACATCAGAACATGAATAAAAAACAAGCAGCAAAAAAAGTTGTTGAAATTTTGGCTGACGTAAAAATACCAAACCCTGAAAGAGTTGCGATGCAATATCCTCACCAATTATCAGGTGGTATGAGACAACGTGTTATGATTGCGATGGCACTAGCATGTGAGCCTAAATTGCTAATTGCAGATGAACCTACTACTGCGCTTGATGTTACAATTCAAGCACAGATCTTAAAGTTGATGAATGAACTTAAAGAAGAAAGAGGCACATCTATATTATTTATTACTCATGATTTAGGTGTAATATGTGAAATGGCAGATGACGTTGCTGTAATGTACTGTGGCCAAGTTGTTGAAATAGCTACTTCAAGAACTATATTTGGTAAGAACTTATCAAGTCATCCATATACAGAAGGTCTTATGACTTCTATACCTAGACTTGATACTCCTGCAGGAGCAAAACTTGATTCCATTCCGGGATCTGTTCCTCACCCTCTTGCGTTACCTATTGGTTGTAAATTTGCTCCAAGATGTAAATATGCAACTGATAAATGTAAAAATGAAGAACCTACACTTGTAGAAGTTGAACCGAATCATCTAATAAGATGTTTCTATCCTACAAAGGAGGAGCGCAATGGAAAATAAAAAAGTACTAATCAGATTAGATAATTTAAAACAATGGTTTCCAGTAAAAAAGACTAAATTTGGCGAGAAGCAAAGATATGTTAGAGCAAACGATGGTGTTTCTTTAAATATTTATGAAGGTGAAACACTAGGTCTTGTTGGTGAGAGTGGTTGTGGAAAATCTACTTTAGCTAGATCTCTATTACAACTATACGTTCCTTCAGGCGGTCGTGCAATGTATTATGGACGTACTATTGAAGACATAGCTCCTTCTTATGTAACTGAGCTATTGTCTAACCCGTCAAAAGCATTAAAAGATTTAGAAGATTTTAAAGTAAAAGCAGAAGAATTAAGAGTCGCTTCTGAAAATGCGACTGGTGATGACATTGTATTTGCACTTGACGAATATAAAAAAGCTAGAAACTCTGCAGACATGAAATTCGAAGAAATTTCTGGATTATTAGGTGGATTTATGGTTGTAGATGGCATCGATGACGCTTGTAAAGCTATGTTGCCTATATTTGAAACTTCGGCTAAAATGGCTGAAATCAAAATAACTATGAACGAGCTTAAAATTGAAATAAATAAAAAATTGTCAATTGCTAAAGAAAAGAGTGGAAATGCAAATTCTGATGTAGCTTCAAAACAACAATCAGAATTAGACGCTCTTAACAAGCAATATAACGAACTTGCAAAGACTCGTGAAACACAAAAAAAAGCTGTTGATGATTTAAGAAAAAAATACGCAAATGATGCGAAATTTCAAGAATATGAAAAATTCATAGACAACGGAATTGATTTAGCAAAGTTAAAGTATAAAGAAATGAGAAATTTAAGAAGTGAATTGCAGATTATTTTCCAAGATCCTTATTCGTCTTTAAATCCAAGGATGACTGTTGGTCAAATAATCAGTGAAGGATTGACTGCTCATAATTATTTTTCTCAAAACGACCCTGGAATGCAAGATTACGTAATGAAAACTATGGAAGAATGTGGATTATCTTCGTATATGATTCATCGTTATCCACACCAGTTTTCAGGCGGACAACGTCAACGTATAGGTATAGCGCGTTCACTTGCTATGAGACCAAAATTTGTCGTATGTGACGAGGCAGTTTCTGCTCTTGACGTATCTATCCAATCGCAGGTTATTAACTTGTTAAAAGACTTAAGAGACGCTGAGAATTTGACTTATTTGTTTATTTCACACGACTTATCAGTAATAAAATATATAAGTGATCGTATAGGAGTAATGTACTTAGGAAAACTTGTAGAGCTTGCTGAAACAGCACCAATGTTTGACTTACCTCTACATCCTTATACACAAGCACTTTTAGATGCTATTCCTACTACAGATATTGACGCTACAAAAGATGCACCATTGTTGGAAGGAGATATTCCAAGTCCGGTTAAACCACCGCCAGGATGCAAATTCCATACTAGATGCAGATTTTGCCAAGATTTGTGTAGAATTGATGAACCTGAGATTAGAGAAGTTTTGCCTGGTAGATTTATTTCTTGCCACTACCCTCTAACGAATGAGCGTAGAGCTGAACTAGGTTTGAAATTAGGTGTAGTAGCAGATTAATTCAGTAGGGAGGAGTTTTGCTCCTCCCTACTCTTTTAATTAAAAATGTAGGGCGATCACATGTCGCCCTATAATAAATTCATTCTAAATAGTATTATTAATAATATAAGTATAGAAAGGATGGTACCAATATGTTTAAAAAACATAAATTAGATGTAGATGCAGCCGAGAAAAATTTTAAAAATCAAATGGAAGAGATGCCTCTTGAAAAAAAAGACATACTTGCTATGATTATTGCCGGATTTATAGTTGCGATACCAGCTATGCTGATCGTTACAGGAGTTGTTCTTGCAACATTTTGGTTTGTTGCAGGAAGATAAGTATTTATTTGCTTCTCATTTGATACATTTCGTCTGACAATGGAGCATTACAATAATCACATCGTGCTCTTAGATCATTAATGTTTATTGAAGTAACACCTTGACAAGAATTGCATGTTACAGACACTTGAGATGTCATTGTATTCATAGTATTATGTTTTACCGCTGTGCGTCCCCCATAAACATATTCCCATAGTTTAAGTTTAATTAGTAAATCTACTTCTTTTTTTGCAGTTGGTTCATCTTTTCCCATGTGAGAAGCTATCGCACGATAGTTGATATTAAGAGCATCTTCTTTTCCATATAACTTTAAGCGATATGACTCAAATATTTTTACACCTTTTCTCTTTTGTATGCCACTTTTCGTTAACAAAACTCCCCAAATTACAAATGCTAAGAAAAATATAATCACGCTTATAGTAATATATGCCTCCTCACCTTCACTTGTTTCAAAGCTTAATACTACCAGTAAGCTATTCCATAATACAAGTACTATACCTATCCAAATATAAATAATCCCTTTTTTTGATAGTTTGTTTAAGATTTTTTCGCGTTCTCTAATCATTTCGTTACTTTGCATATGCAGACCTCCTGATATATTTACTCAATAATAACTCTATTATTCTTCATTTGTCTTCAACATAAATTTTTCTCTTTTTTCTTTAACTTTTCCACATGACATACTGCCTTCAGGGCATGCTCCTTTAACACAAGCAGGGCCTGCTTTTTTAAATATAATTGGAGCAACTTTTTTTACTTCAAATAACATTTGTTCTGCCATTTCTTGTATTTCCCACTGCGCTCTTTCGCAGCATCTCACACTAAAAAAATGTAGTAAAGAACGTGAATTCATAGTCACCATTATTTTTGTTTCACATGCATTTGGCAATACATATCTTGCATCTTCTATAGCTTTTTTTTCAGCAGTAGAATTAGCTTTTTTCTCACTCATGCCAGCATTTACATATTCTTCTACATATTGTTTTTTAAGTATATTGGTAATTTCATCATACGTCTTTTGATCGTCTTCCATAGCCTGTATATATAGCCTTTTAGTAGCCTCATTGCTAGCTATAGCTGGTGGAACTATATATTGAAACTGTCCTTCTGTAACATATCTTTGAGACCTTTGTGAATAGCTTGCTAGTCTATGTCTAACAAGTTGGTGAGTAAGTGTCCTTGAAACACCTTCTATAGCAAAAGAAAAGCTGCAATGCTCTATCGGAGATTGATGTCCGAGTTCCATCAGCATATTTAGGAATTTTTCGGTTTTTTCTTCTGTTAAATCGTCCATTAGCTCATCTCCTCCAAGCTGTGAATAACAGAGTTTTGCAGATGCTGCTACTAATTTTTCAGGGTTTTCTGTATATGAAACTAAACTAACTTTTAAATTTGCTTCCATCAATATACCTCTCGCAAGTAATTTTTATTTTAATAATTATAACATACTAATACCTGTCAATCAATAAATTATAAAAAAATATACTAAGAGGTTAATCTTAGTATATTTCGCACTTTTCTATTTAGGTATGACAATTTTTGGTTCTTTTGATTTTCTATAAATAGTTAACTTGCTTCCTATACTTTGCACAAATTCAGCATTTAATACTTCTAAAATTTCTGCAGCAGTTTCATCAGCAGTAATTCCACTATTACTAGATATTTTTATTTTTATTAGCTCTCTAACTTC
Source organism: uncultured Clostridia bacterium (assembly GCA_964371035.1). Classification (GTDB taxonomy): domain Bacteria; phylum Bacillota; class Clostridia; order Tissierellales; family Sedimentibacteraceae; genus UBA1535. Next base: position 29,616 of record CAYJLG010000004.1, read on the forward strand.
TAAAACATCGTCCAACTGCTTTATTACGTTTTCTGTAATTCCGCCTTTTCCTATTATCAAAATAGGATCTAAGTTGTTTGCTAGCGATTTTAAAAAGCTTCTTTGTTTCCCTTTTAACATTATTTCACCTCATTAATCAACGAAATCAAATTCTATACCACAGACGTTGACTTCGTCACCCTCTTTTGCACCAAGTTCTCTTAACTTGTTTATTACACCTTTATCTATCAATACTTTTTGGAAATTACTAATAGATTCAAAATCATCAAAATTAGTGAAATTTACAAGTCTTTCTAAGAAATCACCTTCAGCAATATATAGATTATCTTCTTTTCTAACAGAAATAGTATCTCTTTCTTTTTTCTCAAAGAATCTTTCTACTTCAACTTCATCTACAAATTCTATTTCTTCTTCTACTTTTAAGAGTTCTTCATAAGCAATTTTTTTGATTAATTCCAATCCTTCTCCAGTAGCTCCAGAAACCTCATAAATATCATATTCATTACCTAGAGTTTCTTTTACTCTATTGGCATTTGCTTCTGATTCAGGCAAATCCATTTTATTTAGTATAATTATCTGTTTTTTATAAGATAGTTTTTCACTATATTTTGCTAATTCATCATTAATTTTATTGAAATCCTCTATAGGATCTCTATCTTCTTGTCCTGAAGTATCTAATACATGCAGTAAAATTTTAGTTCTTTCAACATGTCTTAAAAACTCATGACCAAGTCCGAGCCCTGTTGATGCACCTTCTATAAGTCCTGGAATATCTGCTATAACATAGCTTTGCCCTGGACCAACATGTACAACTCCTAAATTAGGTTTTAATGTAGTAAAATGATAATTTGCTATTTTGGGTTTAGCACTTGTAATTATAGATAAGATTGTTGATTTCCCAACATTTGGAAAACCAGCTAATCCAACATCAGCTATAAGTTTTAACTCAAGAGTTATATTTCTTTCCTCTCCCTTTGTACCAGGTTCTGCAAAGTGAGGTGATCTTCGTATTGAGCTTTTAAATTTAACATTACCTCTACCGCCTCTACCACCTTTAGCAACAACAAATTCTTGTTTATGAAATCTTAAATCAGCTAGAACAATACCCGAATCTTGGTCTTTTATCAGTGTCCCTACAGGCACTTTTAAAAACAAATCTTCACCTTTCGCTCCGTACTGCTTTTTCTTTCTTCCATCTTCACCAGCTTTAGCTTTATAATGTCTTTGATATCTAAAGTCCATTAATGTCCTTAATCCTTCATCGGCAACTAAAATGATGCTTCCGCCATTTCCACCGTCACCGCCAGCTGGTCCGCCCATAGGTTCATATTTTTCTCGCCTAAAAGCCATTGAACCATTTCCGCCGTTTCCGGCTTTAACATAAATATTGGCTATATCTACAAACATATCGCACCTCCTAATTGCACTATATATTATAAAATTGAGGATTTTCCTCATAATTTCATTGAATTACAATAAGAAAACCTACCATAAAGGTAGGTTTAAAATTATTGTGCTTCGCTTACAAAAGGATATACACTAACTTGCTTTCTTTTTTTGTCTTTTCTTTCGAACTTAACAACACCGTCTATTTTAGTGAACAGTGTATCATCGCTTCCGATTCCTACATTTGTTCCCGGATGAAATTTAGTTCCTCTTTGTCTAACAAGTATATTTCCAGCTATAACGTGTTGTCCATCACCTTTTTTAACACCAAGTCTCTTTGACTCACTATCACGTCCGTTTTTAGAACTACCAACACCTTTTTTATGCGCAAATAATTGTAAATTTAACTTTAATAACATTTTTACACCTCCTCAGTTATAAGTGTAACAAAATCACCGTAACTTTCTTCTAGCAACTGAACTCCTACGAGAAAACTGCCATAAATCACGTCTGATTTATCATTTGTAGTATTCTTTGTTTCTACTTTTAAAAAACCTGCTTCTTCATCTATTTCATAATTTACGTCTTCTTCTTTTAACTCTGCAACGATATTAAGCGAATTAATAGCGGTATAAGCAAGCAAAGATAACGAAGCACATACAATGTCTTTTCCGAAGTCTGCAAATCCAACATGACCGTCTATAACAAAACCAATTGTTTTATCATTTGATTTATGTATTGTAACTGTAGTCATGTAATTAACCTATAATTTTTCCAATTTTCACTTGTGTGAAAGGTTGACGATGACCTTTTTTATTTCTGTAGTCTATCTTTGGCTTATACTTGAAAACTATAATTTTCTTGTTTTTACCTTGTTTTTCTACAGTAGCTTCAACTACGGCTCCGTCTACGTATGGTTTTCCTACATTTAAGTCAGAATCTTTAGATATTAATAAAACTTTATCAAATTTTATAGTTTCTCCATCAGCATATTCAAGTTTTTCAACTCTTATGCTATCGCCTTCTTGAACTCTGTACTGTTTTCCACCTGTTTCTATTATTGCGTACATAGTGCACCTCCTATTCCTGAGTCTCGCCATTGCAGGCACATTTGAAATGTTTACAACCTGTTTCGAGCGGTTTCTTACGAAATATTATTCTATCAAAAATATTTTTAATTGTCAACAAATTTTCTAAATATTTTTAAAAATTTTATTTGATGATACAATTCATAGTTAAATGAAACTTCAACGGGAAAAAATAATAAAATCTGTCGCCGAGTACTCCAATTGGGAAAATTTTTGAATTTTCTTGTAAAACATTAACTTTTTTGATAAAATATACTTATTATATTTTGTTGGAGGTTTTATGGATATCGTTAAAAAGAACTATGAAAATCAAGCGAAAACAATCATCAAAAATTTCGAAAGACGATTTATAGAAGGATACTATTGTGAAACTAAAGAAGATGCAGTCGCAAAAATATTAGAACTCGTTAATGAAGGTGATTCTATTACTTGGGGAGGTTCTCAAACATTAAATGAAATAGGTATAAAGAGCATCTTAAAAAAAGGCAACTATAAAGTCATAGACAGAGATGATGGCAAAAACCCAGAAGAAAGAAATGCTCTTATGAAACAAGCCTTTACGAGCGACATATACTTAACTAGCACTAATGCATTGACTATGGACGGCGAATTAATAAATATCGATGGTAACGGAAACAGAGTTGCTGCGATGTGTTATGGGCCTAATAGCGTAATTGTTGTTGCTGGAGTAAATAAAATCACTTCAAACTTAGATACTGCTCTTAGAAGAATAGAGATGTACGCATGTGCACCTAATAGCATTAGACTTGAACAAAACACACCATGTTCTACAACTGGAAAATGCGGTGATTGTTACAATGATTCTATATGTGCTCAAACAGTAGTAACAAGGCTTTCTAGGGTAAGATTTAGACTCAAAGTTATTATTGTAAATGAATTTTTAGGTTTTTAACAAAACTCAAAATAAAAGGATAATGATTCTAGCGTTCAATGTACCGAGCCCTATTTGTTAGATTTTAGGTCTAACATTTAGGATGTAGTACAAAGCTAGTTAAATCATTATCCTTTTTTTAATTAGAACAATCCTGCAAATCCTGCTGTTAGCACTATCAACGAGAATATGATTCTATAAATAGCAAATATTTTCATCGGTTTTTGCTTTAAATAAGAAATGAATTTATTAATTACTAAAAGTGCTACAATAAAAGATACAATAAATCCAACTATAAGAGCAATCATTTCAAGTTGTGTAAAAACAAATAATCCTCCTGCTGATACAACTTTTAAAAAAGTCATTCCAACCATTACAGGGATTGCTAAAAAGAAAGAAAATTCTGCAGCAGCCACTGTAGAAAGCCCCATTATCCATGCACCTATAATTGTTGATGCTGATCTTGACATGCCTGGAATTATAGCTAAACATTGAAACAAACCTATTATAAACGCTTGTTTTGGAGTCACATTAAGTTCAGAATTACCTGTTTTTTTAGGTCTAAATTTAGATTCAGCATACATCATCCAAAGTGCACCTAAAAATAGAGTTATAGATACTGTAACTGAATTGAATAAGTATTTATCAGCTAAATCATTGAACAAAATACCTAATACCCCACCTGGTATGCATGCAATAAATATCATAAACCAAAATTTAAATCCTGATTTTTCATATCCAACTTTATGAGGAAAAAAACTCTTTAACGTGTCAAAAATCTTATTTCTATACAATACTATGACTGCCAAAATAGCGCCTAATTGTATCGCATACGTGTACATTTCGACATAGTTTTCACTCGTACTAGTAAACCCCAATATGTTTTGAAAAATTATTAAATGTCCTGTAGATGAAACGGGTAAAAATTCTGTTATTCCTTCTACTATCCCTAATATGATAGATTTAAAAATAAAAATTATAGCTTCCAAAATGGCCTCCAAAATATATGATTTAAATTGTGACTGGCAATGAGTTAACAATTCAAGTTGAATTTATCTTTCGTTTTATATTTTAACAAAATTTTATTATTTGTTCAATTATTTTATAATATGACTCCTCCACCGACAACTTCATCATCCTTATAAAAAACAGCATATTGACCCGAAGCAGGTGCGCGTTCTGGTTTGTTAAAAATGATTTTAGCTTTGTTTTCGTTAACATTAATTATTTCGCAAGGTATAAAATACCCCCAATTACAAAGTTTAACACTTGCATCAAATTTATCTATTACATTATAATCTTTGTCAATATAATTTAAATTTGCTATTTCTATTTCAGATTTAAAAATATCATTTTCGTTATCAGTAAGAATAATGTTATTATTTATTGCGTCTATATTGTGCACGTAATAAGTTTTTTGCGAATCTATTCCTAAGCCTCTTTTTTGCCCTATAGTATAATTAAAAATACCTTTATGTTTTCCTAAATAATTGTCATCAGTATCTATAAAATTGCCGCTACAATTAACTATATTTCGCCTAGTTTTAATATAGTTAAACAGCGATTTTCCCTCAGTAAAACATAAATCTGTGCTATCTTTTTTACAGGAAATCAACGGCATCAATTCAAGTATTTTATTTCTAACGTCGTCCTTCGAAGTAAAATCTTCTAGTGGTAGTAACACGTGTTTTAGTTTTTCTTGAGTCAAGTGAAACAGATAATAAGATTGATCTTTTCGTTCGATTTCTGATTTAAACAATCTGTAAATATGTTTTTTTTCATCATGTTTAATCTTTGCATAATGCCCTAATGCCATATGAGACGCGCCTAAGTTCATCGCTTCTTCTAACAATTTTCCGTATTTTATATCTATATTGCACAATATGCATGGATTAGGAGTTTTTCCTGACAAATATATATCTATAAATCTATCTACCACCTCTGTTTCAAATCTATCTGAAAAATCAACTATAAAGTGCTCTATCTCCAGTTTTTTTGCTACTAATTTTGCATCTTCTAAATCTTGATTTGAAAATAGTTTCATAGTCAATCCAAAAACATCATACCCTTGATTTTTAAGCATATATGCAGTAGTTGCACTATCAACTCCACCGCTTAATGCAACTGCAACTCTTGTATTGTACATGATAACCTCACATGAAAGTTTGAGTTTGTATGTCACAAAAATACTTGTTTGTAACTAAAACATTATATATCTTTTGCAAAAATAATTAAAGCTATTTTTTCCAATTTCAAAAATATTATAGATTTACTGTATTATTCATTTATGGTATAATTGTCGAGAAGTTAGAATTAGAAATTATTTAAGTAATGTAAATGGAGACAAAATGTTTGCTAAAGATAAAAAACTTATTAGAAAATTTGATTTTGTATTATCGATAACTACTATTATTCTTGTAGTTTTTGGTTTGTTTATGATAAATAGTACTACGGCCAGTTTTGCGGATACCTCTGAGTATATTTCGACTCAATTGATCGCATTTTTATTGGGTATTTGTGCTGTAATTGTATTAGTACTCATAGATTATGAAGTTTATGGTTTATTATATATCCCGATATATATATGCTCTAATTTATTGTTGGTAGCAGTCTTAATCTGGGGTTTTGGTGCAGAAGAATGGGGAGCAGACAATTGGCTTAGCGTATTCGGTGTCACCTTTCAACCATCTGAATTAGCCAAGTTTGGAATAATCATTTCACTAGCTAAATTTATAGAAATTAATCATAGCAAGTTAAATGAACCGTTAACACTTCTGAAGATATTGATATTTGCATTTTTGCCTGTTGCTTTAATCGCATTACAGCCTGATTATGGCACATCATTAGTTTTTGTTTTTTTCATTGTAATAATGATTTTCGCTGCAGGTCTTGATTATAAATATATAATACCATTTGTCGTAATATTTTTAGTAATTCTAATTGCAGGAATATTGTTTTTCACATTTGGGCTTGAAGATTACGATATTAACGACCCAGATGAAGCTAATTATATTATTAATAGAATACTTGTATTTTTAAATCCTGAACTTGATACATCAGGATCGGGATATCAAGTATTACAATCAAAAATAGCTATAGGTTCAGGACAAATGTTTGGTCGTGGATACAAACAAGGTGTTCAAAATCAGTATGAATTTTTGCCTACAAAAGAAACTGATTTTGTTTTTTCAATCATATGCGAAGAATTCGGATTTGTAGGAGGTGCAACAGTAATATTTCTTTATACGATCATGTTGTTTAGATTTGTTAAAATATCGAAAAACGCAAACAACATTTTTGGATCTTTAATTGTCATCGGCATTATGGGAATGTTTTTGTTCCATATACTTCAAAATATTGGTATGACCATGGGCATGTTGCCAGTAACAGGGATCCCTTTACCTTTTTTAAGTTATGGAGGCACCTTCATGCTTCTAAATATGATAAGTATTGGCTTAGTATTAGGAATAGGCCTTAGACCAGGTAAAATTGATAAATATAATTAGCGCACATATTTTTAATAATTTAAAAACAAAGAGCATCGCTTATAAAGCTTGCTCCTGTTTTTTACAATTGTATTAAAATAAATAACTATTCTTGCACGATACCTTTATTTACTAAGAATTCCCACGCTACCTCAGCATGTGATCTCTGATTAACAACTACTTCATAATTCATTGCAACCATCTCTTCATCAGAGATTTCACCTTCTAATTTTTCCAACGCTACTATCAATTCTGGATACTCCTGTATCGTTTCTGTTCTAACTGCCGTAGCCATAGTATAGTTTGACAAAGCTGATTTATCATCTTCAAGAATCTTTATTCCATATTCTAAGATCATTGCATCTGTAGTAAAAGGAGTCATCACATCGATATTTCCTGTTATCAGAGCATCATACATCAATACGCCTTGAAATTGCAAAATATCTTTAAAATTAAACTCTCCATATACAGATTCCATTGCTGGTAACCCATCCGCTCTATGCGGAAATTCTTGTGAAGAGCCAAACAACAATCCATCTGCAACCTTTTGTAAATCAGATATAGTTTTCAAACCGTATTGCTCTGCAATCTCAGGCAACACTCCTATACTGTATCTGTTGTTAAATCCATACATGTCCATATATGTGATACCTGCGTCTGCCATAAGCGCACTAGCTGCTTCTGCTACCGTTTCTGGAGCTGTTCCTGGAACAAAAGTTTGTTGATAAATTCCACCATAAACAGAACCTGAATATTCAGGATATACATCTATTTCACCATTTTCTAAGGCGCTATATATTATTTTTGTTGCTCCCAGACCAAATTTTCTTTCTACTTCTAAATCAGTGTGTTCTTCAATGACATATGCAATTATATTGCCTACAATAACACCTTCAGCTTCAGGTTTTGAAGATACTATTATCTTTTCACTTTGACTATCAACAATAAATCCTCCAACAAAACTCCCAATTACTAATAGCACTACTACTAATCCAGTAAATAAAATTCTTCTATTTGCAGTTTTAATAGATACTATTTTTTCTGAAGTTAAGTTGCTAGCGTTATTACTTAAACTTACTGGCATTACTGCCTTTTCAAGTTTGGAAATTGAAAAATCCATCAGTAACGCTAACAAACAAGCTGGAATTGCACCTGATAGCATAAGATTAGGATTGCTGGTCTGAATACCTGAAATTACATAATTACCAAGTCCACCTGCACCTATATATGCCGCGATAGTCATTAAACCTACTGCTGTTACAGCAGAAATTCTGACACCCGACATAATCACGGGCATAGCTAGCGGCATTCTCACTTTAAGTAAAACTTGCATAGACGTCATGCCTATACCATATGCTGATTCTATAGTTTGAGGATTAATATTTACAAGTCCTGTATATGTATTCTTAAGTATAGGTAACAACGAATATAATACAACCATAAGTATTGCAGGAGGGCTACCGATACCTATAATTGGCACTAATAAACCTAATGCGGCTAAACTCGGCACGGCTTGCATTATGTTTGCAAACCCTAAAACAGGTTTGTTTAAACCTTTTACAGTAGAAATTAATATGCCTAATGGAATTCCTACAGTAATTGCTATTAATATTGCAATAATTGCCAATCTAGCATGGTCTATTATTAACGATATCAACTCTGATTGATTTTCAATAACAAAATTTATAAAACTGCTCATCATTTATCCTCCAATCTATCAAGTTCAATAAATTGGGAACTTAAGGTAGTAACTAAGCTACTTTTTGTTATAAGTCCCTTAAGTTTATTATTTTCATCTGCAACTGGAATTACAGTTTTACCAGAAATTTTAAACAATTCAAGTAGGTGTACTAATGTATCATCTGGACTAGCAATATGTTCTACTTCTACCATAACATCTCCTACAAGAGCCGATAAATCATCTGCAATCCTAATGTGCCTCGGTCTAATTCTGCCGAGCAAATGCAAGGTTGAATCTACAACCAAAAGGCTATCAACTCGTTTCATTCGCATTAGTTCTATAGCTTTAACTAAAGGCGCATTAGGCGCTATTGTCACAGGAGTAGTAATCATAATATCTTTAGCCTTAATTAAGTCGGGATTAGACCAAATTCTATTTGCTCCAACAAATTCTTCGACAAATTTATTAGTAGGATTTTTTAAGATTTGCTCAGGAGTATCAAATTGAACTACCTCTCCTTTATTCATGATGCAAATTCGGTCTGCTAGTTTTATCGCTTCATTCATATCGTGAGTAACAAAAACAATAGTTTTGTGTAATTGATCTTGAAGTCTTAGTAGTTCATCTTGAAGTTGTTCACGAGAAACGGGATCAAGTGCCGAAAAAGGTTCATCCATTAAAATAATTTCTGGATCCATAGCAAAAGCTCTGGCAACACCTATTCTTTGCATTTGTCCACCTGAAAGTTGAGTCGGATATCGCCAAAGATACATTTCAGGTTCAAGGCCTATCAAGTTCATTAACTCAATAGTTTTTTTTGATACCTTCGACTTGTCCATTTTAGAAAGTTTTGGAATGATTTCAATGTTTTCTTGTACTGTCATGTGTGGAAATAGACCTGTTTGTTGAATAACGTAACCCATATTTCTTCTAAGTTTAATCAAATCAACATCTTTAATGCTTTTTCCATCTAACATTATTTCTCCATCTGTCAACTTTTCTAAACCATTAATCATTTTTAGGGTAGTAGTTTTTCCGCATCCCGAAGGACCTATTAATACTACAATTTCGCCTTTTTTGATCTTTAAAGAAATATTATCGATAACTATGGTACCTTTGTATGATTTTTTAACGTTCTTTAAGCTTATCAAACACATACCTCCTTTTTATATAATTGGAATATTATATCATAAATCGTATAAAAAGACAATGTTTTTCGCATTAAAATCAACTTTACATTATATAATTTCGTTTAAATATCAATTAGATTATTAAATTAAAATTAAGTTATTCATTTTTTATTTAATACACTTTTTAATTATCCACCCATAGTAACATGATTTATTAAAAATTTATAATAAAAATTTTCTATTTCGTTACTGTCACCTGATAGTTCCATAAAACATCTCTCAATATTAAACATATCATTATTAGTTTGATGCTTCCTTTTTAACATAATGTGAATTTTACCCATATAATTAAATTCAAACATTCCTACATGTTTAACTCCTTCCATATTCATCAAGAATTCTTTTAACTGCATATCTGAAAATCCTAAATCTTTAACTACCATCTCAATTCACCTCTTGTTTAATCAGAGTGTATTTATATTTATATAAATGTTACTATTCACAGTCGATTTTTAGCATAAATAAGGAAAAAGTAATATAATATGGAAGCCTTATGGAGATTGGATTAAGTTGTGTGATAGTTTTATAAGCGTTTTAGTCATCTTTGGCTTAGCCCCAAAAATATACTGCGTTATGACTTTGCGAATAAAACTACACATACAACTTCCCAATTGGAGTACCAGCGACAGATTTTATTATTTTTCCTTTGGTGTACATATGTTAACTGTGAATAGTAACATATAAATAAGAAATTTTAACTATAAACATATATGTAAATTTTAGCATATATTTTTCATATTTAATAGTTCAAATTTGTATAATTGTGCATTTTTGACAAGCATCGAAACTTATCTCACTTTTTTGCCTAATATAAAAAAGCAGCCATACCTAAATATAGCCGCTTTAACTATTTAATGACCACAATTACAGTCATTTTTATTCTTATTTTTTTTGTTTGAAGGTTTAGCGTGCGGACAACCCATGCACTTTGTTCCACTTTTCATCGCTGTTACAACTTTTATAGTAGCAGCAAGTAGTATTAATGCTATTACTCCTAATACAATCAAGTTACCCAAAATAAATCACCTACTTTAATAACAACATGTTTTTAATTTACCTATCACAAGCTTTTCTTGCATTTGTAGTCGTATATATATTATGCTGATAATTTTGCTTTTGATTTTTGATTTCCTTTTGCAACTAAATATCCAACTATTCCAAGTATTATTGCTACAGCTATTAGTCCTGGTAAGAATGCTGTGCCTACAGCACCTGTAGTTATAAGCGTACCTATTTGATATACTAAAAATGCAACTACATAACCTGCTCCAAATTGGAATGCAATAGCGCCCCATAGCCATTTTTTATTTTCCATCTCAGCATTCATCGCACCTATAGCTGCGAAACAAGGAGGTGTATATAGGTTAAACATCAAGTACGCAAGTGCTGCTACAGAAGTTAATTTCATAGTTGCTGCAACTTCGCTTGCTCCACCTATAAGTTCAAGTGCATCCGTGTCGATAAAAGAAGTTATTGAAAATACAACAGCTAAAGTTCCTACAACATTTTCTTTAGCTATAAATCCTGTTATAGCTGCTGCAGCTAATTGCCATGTACCAAAACCTAAAGGAAGTAATAATATCGCAAAAGGACTAGATAAGCTAGCTAGTATACTTGTATGTTGTGCGTCTTCAGCAACAACTTGGAAGCTCCAGTCGAAAGTTTGCATGATTTGAACTGCAGCATTACAAAGCAATATGATAGTAGCTGCCTTAATGATAAATGATTTCGCTCTTGACAGCATAGAAATCGTAGCTCTTTTTATGCTTGGTAATTTATATTCTGCAAGTTCCATTATAAAGAACGATTTTGCATTTTTTTCTCCTGTAATTCTTACTATAAGCAATGCACTAATAATAATAAGTACAATTCCTGTAAAATACATAACTGTGCTTACCCAAGCTGCATTTTCAAAAAACGCTCCAGCAAACAAAGCTATAACTGGTATCTTAGCACCGCATGGTATAAATGGAGTCAACATTGCAGTAGTTCTTCTTTGACGTTCATTTTTAATAGTTCTTGTAGCCATTACACCTGGTATTGCACAAGCTGTTCCTATAATCATAGGAATTATAGATTTTCCTGAAAGACCAACAATTTTGAAAAATCTGTCCATAACAGCTGCAACTCTTGCCATATAACCGCAATCTTCTAAAAGCGCTAACAAGAAAAACATAACCATGATTAAAGGTAAAAATCCTACAACTGCGCCAAATCCGCCGATTATACCATCAAGCAATAAAGCACTTAATATAGGTGAAACATTTTCTCCCAATAAATTCGCAACAGCATCATAAATTGCACCTATAGCAACTTCTAAATAACCTGCGATCCATGGTCCTACATATGTTTGTGAAATAGAAAATACTAACCACATAACTACAGCAAAAACAGGTATTCCTAACCATTTATGTGCAACAACTTTGTCTAACGAATCTTGCCATGTATGTTTGTTACTCTTTGTTTTTCTCTTTTCAACATCCTTAACAATTTTGTTAACAAATTCAAATCTTTTTTTATCTGCCGTTTCAACTTCTTCTTTTAAGGACAAGTTAACATTTCCAACATCAAATGGTGATTTTTGTGTACTACCTTTTACAGATACAGCTTTGTTTATCAACTCAGTAAGCCCATTTTCAGAACTAGATGTAGAAACAGTTTTTATTACTGGACAGCCTAATTCCTTTGAAAGTTTTTCTGAATCTAACGCAATCTCTTTTTTATCGTTAAGATCACTCTTGTTTAACGCTACAACTACTGGAATTCCTAATTCTAATAATTGTGTAGTAAAAAACAAGCTTCTACTTAAATTTGTTGAATCTACTATGTTAATAATAACATCAATGTTTTCATTCTTAACAAAGTCACTAGTAATATTTTCTTCCGATGTAAATGGAGACATTGAATATGCTCCTGGCAAATCTACAACTACGATGTTTTCAGTACCATTATAGATTTTTTTCTTTATATCGCCTTCTTTTTTTTCAATTGTAACCCCTGCCCAGTTACCTACTTTTTCAACTTTACCTGTTAATGCGTTAAACAAAGTAGTTTTACCACTGTTAGGGTTGCCTGTAAGTGCTATTTTCATCTTCTTCCTCCTAATTTATCCATTGATATTTTATGAAATTTAGTTGTTCAAAGCTAACTCTGTGCTAAAAAATTTAACGCACATTTAATATCATTTTGCACGTTTATTATGTAGATTAAATTAAAATGCAACTTGCTAATTCTTTATCTATGCTATACCTTGCATCTTTTATAGCAACAATGTAATTACCACCATTGACCGATACTACAGTTATAGTTTGACCTTCATAGCAACCTAGAGTAAACAAAAAACTTGCTGTTTCTTCATCAGTTTCTATTTTTTTCACAACATATTCTTCTTGAATATTTGCATTAGTTAAATTTACCATAATATTATCTTCTTTCTCCAAAAAAATATTTAGATCAGACTTTTTTGTAAGTTTAGCTCCAAATGTATTTTCCATAAAATTTCACCACCTATTCAGTTAGTTCAAGCTAACCATTGTCTATTATATAACACCTATGTACACTTGTCAAGAATTATTTATAAAAATTTACATCTTTTATTTATCAATAAAGACACTGTTTTCTAAATTAGGTAAAACAGCTATTTTTTGGCCTAAAACTGGTTGTTTTTCACTTGAATTCCAATATACATTGACTATTTGGTTTTTTATTTTAACAAAACAATTAAATTTATCTCCTAAGAAAATCATATCAACAAGCTCTCCTTCACACTCACCTTTTAGCAACATATCTTCTGGTCTCACACCAAATACATATTCTCCATCAGGTAAATCAACCTCTATTTTCCCGAAATTAGTTGAAGCTATTTTTTCTTTTACTTTGGCATAAATTTTATTTACAGTACCTAAAAATTCTGCAACTCGTGAATTTAATGGTTTATTGTACAAATTAAAAGGTGTGTCTATCTGCACAATTTCGCCTTCAAACATTATTGCTATTCTATCACACATTTTGAAAGCTTCTTCTTTACTATGTGTAACTATAATTGTAGTTGTATTGGTTTGTTTGTGTATTTTACTAACAAATTCTTGCATGCTATCGCGAAGGATTGGATCTAAATTTGAAAAAGGCTCATCAAGTAGTAAAATATCAGGATTAACTGCTAGCGCTCTAGCAATAGCTACTCGTTGTTGTTGCCCGCCTGAAAGTTGATATGGGTACTTTTTTTCTTGACCCTTTAATTCTACCATATCTATAAGTTCTTTCACTTTTTCTGAAATTAACTTTTTTTCATATTTTTGTGCATTTAATCCAAAAGCTATATTTTTTTCTACGCTTAAATGAGGAAACAACAAATAATCTTGAAAAACTAAAACTGCATTACGTTTTTGTGTAGGCAATTCGTTGACCAGTTTACCTGCAATATATATTTCACCTTTGTTTGATTCTTCTATTCCCGCAATTATTCTAAGTGTCGTACTTTTTCCACAGCCAGAAGGACCAAGCAGTGCTAACATCTCTTGTTTATTAATATCTATGTTAATATTTTTTAATATTTCTTTGCCATCAAGCGCAAGCTCTATATTTTTTAAAGATACCCAAGACATACATTAACCTCTTTCTAATTGATTTTTTACATGTGGCATTTTATTAAACAATTTTTCTATAAGCCATGTTACAAGCATAATAGTGAGTATATACAGGATACTATAAATTGAAGATAGCACTCTGTCACCTTGTTGAACATACGGGAACATAACTACTGGTAAAGTTTTTATTAATCCTCCACCTATTAAAAAAGTTAGAAAATATTGTCCGAAACTAACCATAAAAACCATAATTGAAGCAACTTTTATGCTAGGAGCCAATATAGGAAGTGTGACTTTTAACAAAATTTTAACTGGTTTTTCGCCTAACATCCTAGCTTGTTTCTCATATCTATCTCCTATCAATTCACACGGTGATTGCAATATCAACATAGCATAAGGAATACAAGGAATTACGTTTGCTATTAATACTCCTATAAAACTATCTTGGATACCCACACTAAGCATAATCGAGTACATTCCCATACCCATAGTAGTAGTTGGAATAATTATGGGTGCCCATATCAAGCAATACCAAAACCCTTTTAACTTTAAATGTTTTTGAGCTAATATTCTAGCTGTAGGCAACGCTATCGCAATAGTTGCAATAGTGATAAATAGAGACAGTATAATAGAAGTAAAAACAACTTGTAAAATTTCATGCCTATCTGCAAACAAATGTATAAAGGCTCTCATTGAGTAATTTTCAGGAAAAAGCAGAGGCCACTGCCATCTTTTACTAAATGACCATAAAAATAGTGGCACAAAAGATAATAAGATTATTCCACAAAAAACCAATACAAGAATTTTTCCTATCACATTTTTTGAAGACACTGGCAAATGGCTGTCAATATTGTATCTTTTCCTTTTTTGATCTACTAAAATAAAAATTACTAATAAAACCAAACAAAAACCTGTAATTAGAACATTTACAACCATTGCATATACCCTGTCTGAAATCAAACTTCCCGTATAATAATTATATGAAAGAATCGGTAACGCTTTTGGTTCAGTGGGACCTAGTAAAAAAGGAACTTCAAATGCACCAAATGAAAATGCAAATAAGATTATAAACGATGTAATAATACTAGGCAATGCTACAGGCAAAATTACATTGAAAAACGTATAAATTTTGCTTGCTCCAATATTTTCCGAAGCTACTGCTAGTTTAGAATTTGTATTTCTAAGAACTGCAAGTATAGTTGTCAAAACAAAGGGGATCCCTTTCCAAAGGTACGCTAAAATAATCCCTTTACCGCCAACGTCTTGTGTTATAGGAATAAACTGTGAGATTTCCTCTATTAGTCCAATATGATAGCAAATTCTAGAAAAAACACCACTTTGAGAGAACAACAGATAGATTATTAATGTTGTAATCAAGTGTGGAGTTAATATCGGCAATTGAATAAATTTTTCGACTATTATATTTCTATCATTCTTATAATAAACAAACGCAAAGAAAACCCCAATCAAAACTGCTAGTGATGAGGTTACAAGCGAGAAGTAAATTGTAAATCCTACAGAGCGCCAAAACCCTCTTGTAGAAAGAATTTCTTCATAATATTTTAATGTTATATCATGCATTCCAAGTTCTGGAAAATATCCAAAACTTTGAACAACACCTATTAATAGTGGTACAATAAAAAAAACAAATAATATAGATAATGTAAAAAATAATGTTATGTGGCTTTTAATTTGATTTTTTCTCATTTATTTGTTGAAAAAGGGCTCGAAAATATTAAACATTAACTTGCCCTTCTACCTCTTAATCTATTTTTTTAGTATATTGTTTTCCCAAATGGAATCTATTTTTTCTATTAGAGAAGCATGTGTCTCTGGCAATGGAGTTCCTAACAATACACCATTTCCCATCATACCTTTTTGATCGTCTGTCAATTTTGATGGGTCTAAAGTAGATAAATCTCCCCAATTTTCAGGATTCGCCTTAGAAGCCTGTAATTCAACTGACAGCAATTCGTTTATTAATAACAGTGCACCTGCTGGGTTTGGACTCGTTCCAGCGATACTTAAAAAATGTGTATTTGATATAGCACCATTATCTAAAGTGTATGCTACTGTTGTCTCGGGAAAAATTCCTTCATTTATACCTTTATAGACACCATCGACAGTATATGTCATCGCAAGATCAATTTCTCCATCAGAGTACATTGTCTGTAGTTGTGCAAAACTAGCAGGATATGTAGTACCTTCACGCCATAGATTTGGTTTAATATCTACTAAAAAATCTATTCCGTTTTGAGCTGCTAAAGTAATGTCCTCATCTGATAAATCTCCAGAAGTCAATACTCCACTACCATCAAATTGCATGATTGTGTTACGAACAAATGCGCTACCAGTAAATTCAGGTGGTGCAGGATAAGTAAATTTCCCTGGATTTGCTTCTGACCATGCTAACAATTCATCTAAAGTTTTAGGTAAATCTCCTTTTGAACTATCTCCAAAAAAGACTAACTGCGCTCTACCCCAAGGTGCTTCCATTCCTTCAGTATCCACTCCAAAATCACTTGTATTAGATAGAGATTCTAAATCAAGATAATTTTGAGCGTTAGGGAGTTTATCCAAAAATGCTCCAAATAGTAGTTCTTCTTTTTTAGCAGTGTAAAAATTTTCGCCATTAATCCAAACCACATCAACGCTTCCAGTTTTTCCTGCTGTTTTTTCTGAAACCATTCTTGTAAGTATTTCAGATATATCCATTCCAACATGTTGAACAGTAATATCGTATTTTTCCTTCATAGTGTTAGCTACTTCTGTTGTTATCCACTTGTTAACTTTATCGTCTCCGCCCCAACCATAAAATGTAACTGTAGTGCCTTTTGCTAATTCTTCAATTTCTTCCCAAGTTGACTGTGCAAGCATATCTGCAGTTAAATTAACTTCTGCACTATTAGAAGAATTCGTACAGCTTGTTAATAATAAAGTTGTTATCAATAAAAATGCAATTATTTTAATGTGTTTTATTAGTTTCATTTTCTACCTTCTGTTTTCTTAAAAATTTGTCTTGCTTCTCTCATTCGTTGAAGCGCCGTAAAAAATATTAATATTGCGGTTATTACGACTATGTAATTTATATGATTTTGAAAAATTGCCATAATGCTAAATGCAAAAAAACCTTCTGTTCTTTCCATTACGCCTGCTTGATATTTAAATGCTTTTTCTCCAGTGTTCGCACTTAAGGCTCCTACTGATAAAAAAACGCACATAGAGAATAATATGCTACACAATAGTAAAATAAAGAAAATTGATGATTGCTCATTTTTTAAAGATAATGCTACAATCAAACCCATCTCCACAAAACGATCAAAAATCAAGTCCATTAATGCACCCCATGAACTCGAAGTTCTAGTTATTCTAGCAATGCTTCCATCTACAGCATCCAATAATCCTGAAAACCAGAGAACACACAACCCTACAAGTATCATATCAAAGTAAATAAAAACACTTGCAGACATACCTATTACAAAAGCCATAATTGTTACATGATCAGCAGTTAAATTAAATTTTATCATCACTTCAGCAAAGCGTCTAATAGCAGGTTGTACATATTTTCTCACATTTGTATCAAGCATACGAATTACCTCTCAAAATTTATACTCTTTTAACTTATTACATCATTTATCCGATACGTATAATACGTATCGGATAAATAGTTGTTATATTAAATTTCTTTTTTATTGTCACTCCATTTATCAGTCAATCCAAGAACTTTTTCTTTTAACGCTCCGTCTACATCATCACCCGCTTCAGACGCAACATATGACCATTCAATCCAAGATCCATCATAATTATATACATCTTCAACGCCTAACATTTCTCTTAATACCATTTGAGTATGCGAAGATCTTACGCCTGATTGACAAAATGTAATAACTTTTTTCCCTTCAATCACATCGCCATAAATTTCTTCTAATTCTGCTTTTGTTTTCATTGTTTTGTCTTCATTAAGAGCGTTTGTCCATTCTATATGAACTGCACCTTTCATTGTGCCTGTACCAAATGCACCTGATGATGAACCCGTTTTTTCGCCATTAAATTCATCTGTACTTCTAGTGTCAATAACAACCCATTCATCAGGATTTTCTAAAGCATTGACTACATCGTCAAGGTTTGCCTCTAATTCTTCTAAATTCCATTCAGTAGATGAAAATTCACTCTTAACATCTTCATCAGCTAAAGTCACTTGATCTCCTGTTTCATAACCAGCTGCTTTCCACGCATTAAGACCACCATCAAGATACATTGGTTCAAGTCCAACTAATTCTAATTGCCATCCAAATCTTGTAGAATCATGCATAGATCCTGTTGAGTATACTATAATCTTAGAATTTTCAGTAACCCCTGCTTTAGACAGCAAATCATCCATTGTTTCTGAATCTTTACGGAAACCACCATAATTAGGGCTTACAGCTTCTGTAGATCCTTTTCCAGAATAATCTTCACGCCACACTCTGTAAGTTCCATCAATAGGCGAATTTTCATCTGTCAAAGGAATGATTGCTTTTGCACTACTCAGTACACCAAACACTACAACATCTTCATCTGAATCAATTAGTTCTTTAGCTTCTTCAACAGAAATAAACTTTGTGCCTTCGATATCAGAATTTGATGTAACCACACCTTCTCCATTGCCGCTATCAGATGAACCGCACGCAGTTACACCTAAAATTGTTGCAGCTAATAAACAAGATAATAATATTTTTTTCATATTGTACCTCCTTCATAAGTTGAAATTTTAGTCAAGTTTAATACCTTTTTTCTTTGCAATTTGCTTAGGAATTAAAGAAATTAAAAACAAAATTACACCTGCAACAGCAAATTGAATTAACAATTGAAATGAAACCCCATTAGTTGCAATCTCTCCCGCCATAAATGCATAAATAAAAGATCCTGGTGCCATTGTTATAAGTGAAACTAATGCAAATGTACCAGCATTCATCGATGTCACTCCATAAGCATAATTTTGCACATTATATGGGAAAACAGGCACTAATCTAGTAAGAATCAAGAAACTTGTTCCATTTTCTTTTACTCCATCTTCTATTTTTTTAAATATTGCATTTCCTTCAAATTTCTTAGTGATAAATCCTCTTGCTACATATTTAGCCACAATGAAAGCTATAGTTGCTCCGATCGTAGCTCCAATCAGTGACAAAATTCCTCCTACCACAGATCCAAATGTAATTCCTGCTACAATCGTAAATGCAGATGCAGGCAACATAAACACAGCAACTACAATAAATAGTAAAATATAAAAAACGTATCCTATTACACCTAAATCGCTAAACCATGCTTGTAATGCATCTATATCTGTTAAAAAATCAATTAATCCTGTTTGATATGCCACAAGAACAAGTGCCACTATTACAGCCAAACCAATTAATAATTTAGGACTAACCTTAAATTTCTTCTCACTTTTTGTGCTCATTATGATTCTCCTTTTTAAGTATAGTTACTATTTTGACATTATTTTCTTAATTCCTCTTTTAGTTTTATGTCTATTGCCCCATGCAGTGAATGTTTGAGACAGAGTATCTATTGGAGGTTTATCTCCTTTTTTTACAACATCCCCATAAATAAGATCCAAAATGTGCCATGCTTGAGCTCCGCCCATTAACATTGATTGACGACACGCAGCGCAATATGTTACTACTTCATCTGTCGTAAAATCTCCTACACGTCTTTCCATAACACGCTTAGCAACTTCTGGGTTTGCAGGTACAACCATTCCGCCAAAGCCGCAACATCTTGTAGTTTCACGTGTTTTTTCAGGTTCTACTGTCTTGTATCCTAATTCATTCATTATCCATCGGATACCATCGTGTATTTCTGTGTATGGTCGTATGGAACATGAGTCGTGCAAACTAAAAACTACATTACTTCCTTTTGCTTTACCAATAGTTTCTTTTGGTAATCCGATCTTAGGCAATAATGCCCAAAGTGATATAACTTTAATATTTGGATTTAGAGCCATAGTTTTATAGCAACTTTGACAAGCAACTATTACTTCATCTACGTTACAACTTTCTAAATCCTTAGTTAATCCATCAAATCTTTCATGAAATTTATCTTCTTGCCCTACAGCCTTTGTCGGTTTTCCACAACATTTTTGTATGACAGATAAATCTGGATAAACACTTTTTAAATGTTCTATAGTCTTTAAAACTAATTGAGGATTGTATGACGATAGCGCACAACCGCCTATAAAAGCTTTTCTACCCATTATTTCATCCTCCCTTTATTTGTAGTTGTAAACAATTTGCTAAAACCAAGTAATTGATGCATGTTTATTGCTTTATGTCCAGGCATTGGTGAATTACCACCATTAGCTTTAACCATATCTTTACGTATCGCACCAAATAATTCAGCAAATTTGTATTCTTCAGGGCATACTATAGTACATTGATCACACATGTTACAAGAATAACATATTTTTGGATCCATTTCACCTGTTTCTAGGAATTTTTCAAACAATTCTCCTGGGTAACCAGTAAAATCATTAAGCATAATACATTCTACCATGCACTTTTTGCATTCACATTTAAAGCATCTAGCTGCTTCTTCAACTGCAGTCGCATCATCAAATCCAAGGTCACATTCATCAAAAGATTTAATTCTTAACTTTGGATCTGTTTCCCTAGTATATTTACGAGGTAAATCAGTCGCATCAGCCGGTAGAGGAATATCTAATTTAGTAATATAAGCAACTTCTTTTTCAAATTCTCTGCCTTCTCTAATATCTTGTCCAAGCAGATAACGATCTGCTGAAGTAGCTGCCTTTCTTCCAAGAGCCATAGCTTCGATTACTATATTGCTACCACCACAATCACCTGCTATAAAAACACCTTCCGCTGCAGTTGAAAGAGTTTCTTTGTCACATACATATCTTCCGCCTCTACCTTGCTCAATTGTTCCGTCAGTAGCATCTTGAACAATTTGACCTGTGGCAAAAATAATTGTATCGCATTCAATCGTTTTTAAATTATCGCTGTATGTAGGATTAAATCTGCCTTCACTATCAAATATAGATATTACTTCCTTGATAACAGCTCCTGTAACCAAGCCATTTTCACCTAGTATTTCTTGAGTTCCATACCCACAATTTAAAATAATACCCTCATCTATTGCTCCATGCTGTTCGTGTTTGCTTGCAGGTAATATATCTAAACATTCTAAAGAAACTAAATTTACTTTTTCTGCTCCTAATCTAAGTGAAGTTCTTGCACAATCCATTGCAACATCTCCACCGCCAATAACCATTACGTTTTTACACTTGACATCAGCTCTTTGCTCTAACGAAGCAAGTTTCAAAAAGTCTACTGCATTTGTAATGTTTTTGTTATCGTCTCCTTTAGTAGGAATCAACGAACCTTTATGCGCACCGTTTGCGACTATAACCGCATCAAAATTTTTGCGAATTTCTGAAAAAGCAATATCTTTGCCAACTTCCACTCCCATTTTGAATTCTACGCCCAATAATTCCAAATATTTATATTCAAAATCTATAATATTTCTTGGCAGTCTGTAAGCTGGAATTCCAACTCTCATCATACCACCATAAACGTTTAATTTTTCAAAAATAGTAACGCTATGACCTGCTTTTATTAAATCAATTGCTGCTTGTGCACCTGCAGGACCAGCACCTATAACAGCTACTTTTTTACCTGTCGAAGTTTTTTTGCTTAAATCCCATAGCTCTTCATTGTCTGCTTTATCCGCTGCAAACCTTTTCATAGCTGCTATAGACATAGGTTGTTCATATTCTTTACATCTTCTACACTCTGCCTCACATGGATGTGCACATATTCTCCCCAAAGTTCCAGGAAGGAATACTTTTTCTCGAATCTTCAGTATTGCATTTTTATACTCTTTGTCCTTTACTAAGTTTACATACCCTATTACATCTGTATGCATTGGACATCGAGCAGTGCAAGGTGCTACATTGTGCCCTTGGCATTCATCCGCTATCTTCTGAGCAGTTGAAATAACCTTTTCACCGAATTTCAATAGTCTTTCCTCCTTCAATATGAAATATTGTCAAATCGCATAAAATATCGGTGATTCTCATTTTAAAAATTAATTTATAAATCCTTCACCGATACCAAGTTATATTATTTCATATTTTTTAATAAAAGTCAACCAATTTTTACAAAACTAGTATATATTGAATAAAATTGATGTTTGAAACTATTTTTCTTTTCTTTTTCTAATCATATGATATGGCTCTACTCTTTTGCCTATTTTCATAGTTATAATTTCTTGTGCATGTGGTGCAGAGCTAATTTTTTCGCCTTTTTTATTTTTCATTTCTGTTGCAATTATCTCAAAATGTCTGCCAGTCGGACCAAAAACTTCCAACACATCACTTTCAGAAAATTTATTTCGTTGTTCTATGGTTGCAATTTTTGTACTTTCATCATAATTTCTCACGATACCTACTACGTCATAAGTTCTTATATAACTGCTATTAGTATAAAGTTGCCCTTCTGCATAAGGATTACCAAAATAAAACCCATAAGTATAATCTCTGTAAGAAGCCTTTTCCAATTCTTCCTTCCAATACAGCAAGTCAGCTTTTTCTTTATTTTCTATGACTTCAATCAACGCATTTTTGTAAGCTTTGACTGAATTTGCTGTGTAGTATTCACTTTTCATTCTACCTTCGATCTTAAGTGCAGTTATCCCTAAATCTATAAATTTTTGCATATGTTCAATCATACACAGGTCTTTAGAATTGAATATAAAAGTTCCTTCGTCGTTTTCTTCTATAGGATAGTATTCGCCTGGTCTTTTTTCTTCAACAAGATTATATTTCCATCTACAAGGCTGTGAGCAATCGCCTTTATTGGAGTATCTGCCATTCATAAAACTACTGAGTAGGCATCTACCAGAGTATGAAATACACATTGCTCCATGCACGAATGCTTCGAATTCTAAGTCATCAGGCGTATTTTTAACTATTTCTTCAATTTCTTTAAATGAAAGTTCTCTCGCTAATACTATTCTTTTTACTCCTTGTTTATACCAAAAATTAGCAGTTCTCCAATTCGTTGTATTTGCTTGAGTGCTAAGATGTATATCTATTTCTGGCGCGATATCTTTTAAAATTTCGATAACCCCCGCATCAGAAGCAATAAAAGCATCTATTTCTAATTTTTTCAAATATCTTATATAATCTTCAAATCCTACTAAATCGCTATTATGAGGCACGATATTTACAGTTACATTTGCCTTGACTCCTCTGTCATGGCAATATTTAATTCCATACTCAAAATCTTTTTCATCAAAATTTTTCGAACCTGCTCTCAAACCCATTGATTTACCAGCAAAATATACTTCGTCTGCACCATATTCAACTGCCATAATTAATTTATCCAAGCTTCCTGCCGGAGCTAATACCTTTGGTAACATCACACTGTCACTCCTTGTCTTTTTACAATTTTATTTATAGTTGGTTTTTTATTTTAATCAGAGCTATCCCGTCACCTATAGGTATTATAGATGTTTCAAAACGATTATCTTCAGAAATACTTTTCAAAAAATTTCTTAGATTTTTTACTATAGTTCGCTTCCTTCTCTTTACTAAATCATCATTTGCGATATAACCGTTAAAAAGCACATTATCACAGATAATAATGCCACCAGTATTCATCATTGGCAACATTTTTTCTAAAAACAGACCATAATGGCTTTTAGCTGCATCTATAAATGCTATGTCAAAATTTCCTTTTATTGTTTCGATAACTTCAGCCGCGTCTCCACAAATCACATTAATATTAGCCTTACACCCAAATTCAGCTATATTTCTACGAGCTTCTTCAACGACATCTTCATTGATTTCAATAGTAGTTATATTCACTCTTTTTTCTAAACTTAGACACATAAATATTGAAGAATATCCAACATTAGTACCTATTTCTAATATGCTGCTTGGATTAATAATATTAAGCATTACTTTTATAAATTGGCCTACCTCATCTTGGATTATAGGTCTGTGTTCTTCAATACAATTTTTCTTGAACTTTTCAAGTTCTAGGTTGTCTGTCTTAATCAAACTTCTGATATATTCTTGTATATAATCTTGGTTAATTTCATTCATATTTTAAAATCCTCATATAGATATGAATTTCACATGAAAAAACATTGTTTCATATCAAATTTCAATTATCAAGTTACTATTTTATTAATCTAAATATTTTTCAGCGGCTTCTAAATGTTCTTCATATGTCTCTGAAAAATAGTGCGAACCATCGCCTTTTGCTAAGAAAAATAAATATTCAGAATCTACTGGATACAAGCATGCAGTTATAGATGCTTTTCCAGGTGAATTTATAGGAGACGGTGGTAGTCCATAATATATATATGTGTTGTATGGATCATCAATAGATATATCTTCATAACTAAGCCTTGGTTTCCATTCTCCCAAGATATAATTTACTGTAGCACATGACTCTAATGCCATTCCTATTTCAAGTCTTTCTAAGAAAACTCCTGCTATAGTACTTCTCTCTTCTTTCAAAACGGCTTCTTTCTCAACTATTGATGCCAAAGTAATCAATTCTTTTAAGTTTAAACCCGAAGATTCGATTGCTGGCAATATTTCTGCTATATAATAATCTTCAAACTGAGATAACAAAAACCTAATCACTTCTTCTTCAGTTATGTCTGCATATAAATTGTAAGTTTCAGGAAATAAAAACCCTTGCAAGTTTTCTATGTCAGAATTTTCTGCTAAAAACGTAAATTCATCTCTAAACAAACTTGCATCATATGCAAGATTTAATAACATGTCATAATCAAGCCCTAGTTGTTCTGCAACAGACGCTACTGTGTCTTCTAATATTAAACCTTCTATAATAGTTAAGTTTACTGTATTTTCAGAGTGTAACTCCGCGTCACTAATAAGCGCATTTAACAGCTCGTCTACGTTCATACTTTTTCTAAGTCTAAACTCACCTGCTTTAAGGTGAACATCATATCCTTCTCTACCCGCATAAAACCTGAAAATTTCAATGTTTGTTATTAAGTCATTTTGAAATAGAATTTCTGCTATATCGCTCGCCGTACTTCCCATAGGTATAGAAATTTGTATAATGTTGTCATCTGAAATATCTACAGCTTCTAATGAGTTGTTGTAATAATCAAATGCAAAATAAGCCCCTGCTCCTGCAAGTAATATCAATATTAAAAGAAAAGTTAATATTTTTTTCATCATATCTCCTCAAAGATTTATTTTAACTTAAGTTTGACTTTAAGTCATATCGATTTATTATATAACAGTTGAATGCGTTTTTCAACAAATATTTCAATTTGAAACACAATAAATTATTGCAATTTCTACGATAAATTGTTATAATTAAGCATATATTATATTTGTTTTTTTGTTTTAACTTTATTTAAGTGAATTTTATTGAGAGGTGATCATATGATAGTTATAGTTTTAGGCGGTTCAGGCTCTGGCAAGAAGAATTTCAAAACACTTTGTGGCAATTATGGTTTAAATGTGCTTCAATCTGTTACCACGAAACCAAAATTTAACGCGGAAGAAGAAAAATTCTATAAATTTGTATCTAAAGATCAATTTGATAAACTTATTAAAAATGACGAACTCTTAGAGTGGACCGAAGCGTTTAACTATCAATATGGTACTTTAAGAAGAGATTTTACTAAAAATTGTGTTACAACCGTAGATCCTAAATCTCTATACAAACTTAAAAATATATACAGAGATAAAGTATTTGCAGTTTACTTTGATATATCTAAAGAATTACGTAAGGAAATATTGCTAATAAGAGGGTTTAGCTCAGAAGATATAGATGAAATAATTATACAAGATGATAAAACTCTTCAAAATCTTAATAAATCGATAGTTAATTTAACAATCACGGATAAAGATATAAATAATTTTGATCAAATAATTAATAATCACTCAAAAACATGGGTTGTCAGATGACAGCCCATGTTTTATCTTACACTATTAATAAACAAATCATATAGATTAAGGTTATTTGTTTATTTTACATTTGCGAAATATTAACATCCATTATTATTGGTAAAATCATCGGATTTCTCTTCATTTTACCATAGATAAAGTTGTTTAAATCGTCTTTTATCGTAGCTTTAATTGTGTTCCAATCTTTAATTTGGGCATCTTCACATTTGTTAAGTGAAACATTTATGATTCCTTTAGATTCTTCTATCAGATCTATGTTTTCTCTGACGTATATAAACCCTCTTGAAACTATATCTGGACCTGAAATGACTTTCCCTGTAGCTCTATCCATAGTAATGACAACAATAATTAATCCATTTTCAGATAACATCTTTCTATCTCTTAAAACTATATTACCTACATCTCCTACACCTAATCCATCAACTAGAATATTTCCTGATTGGACAGAACCATTAACTTGAGCAGTTTTAGTATTTAACTCTACAACATCACCAGTTTGAGCTATTAGTATATTTTCCTTTGGAATACCCATTTGTTCGGCTAATTTTGCATGATGCTTTAAATGTCTATATTCTCCGTGAACAGGCATGAAAAATTTAGGTTTTAAAAGGGTTAGCATAAGTTTCAATTCTTCTTGTTTTCCATGACCAGACACATGTATATCTTCCATCGCATCATAAATAACATCAGCACCTTTTTGATACAACAAGTTTATTACTCTCGCAACAGTTTTTTCATTTCCTGGTATAGGATTAGCAGAAATAATTACTACATCACCTTCTTTAATTTCAAGTTTTTTATGCTCACTAGCTGCCATTCTTGTCAAGGCAGACATTGGCTCACCTTGGCTACCTGTAGTAATCAAAACTATTTCTTCATCTTTATATTTTTTAAGATCATTTAGATTAACCATAGTACCATCCGGAATATCTAAATAACCTAATTCCTGAGCTACTTTTATAACATTAACCATACTCCTACCCGAAACAACAACTTTTCTATTGTAAATAACTGCAGCATTGAAAATTTGCTGAACTCTGTGAATATTTGATGCAAAAGTAGCAATAATCATTCTCTGCTTACAGTTTTTAAATACATCTAAAAACTTGTTTCCTACAGTTCGTTCAGATTGTGTGTATCCTGGTCTTTCAACATTTGTACTATCTGACATAGCTAACAGTACACCTTTTCTTCCAAATTCTGCAAAAGTAGCTAAGTCAATTGTTTTACCAATAATAGGTGTGTAATCTATTTTAAAATCTCCAGTGTGTACTATAGTCCCCATAGGTGTTTCTATTGCAAATCCAACTGAATCTGGAATGCTGTGTGTCGTTCCTATAAAGTTAATTTTGAAACAACCCATTTTAACAAACTCGCCTGGATTGACAACATTTAAACTAACTTCTTCAAGTTTATGCTCTAAAAGCTTATTTCCTACAAGCCCTATTGTTAATCTTGTACCATACACAGGAATATTTATCTTTTTTAAGACATATGGAATCGCTCCAATATGATCTTCATGTCCATGTGTTAAAAATAGTCCTTTAACTTTATCTTTATTTTTTATCAAATATGTTATATCGGGTATAACTATGTCTATTCCTAGCATCTCATCTTCTGGAAAGGCCATACCGCAATCTATTAAAATAATATCTTGATTATATTCTACGACTGTAATGTTTTTTCCTATCTCTCCCAATCCACCAAGCGGAATTATTTTAAGTTTATTCTTTTTTGATTGTGCCAATTCTTCATCTCCTCTTATATCAACTCATCAGCCATAGCTTCGTATATTTCTATGACCTCATTCAACTCTTCTTCATCTTCAATCATACTAAATATCAGTTCACCGTTTCTAGCTTTATCCAATCTATATACCATGCCTTCTTCAGAATTTTCTTCTCTTAATATTGCATATTGATCATCATCTAGGTGAAATGTAACTTCTAGCACTAATCGTTCTATTTTTCCTTCATCATTTATCAATTCTACTATTTGTTCTTCATACTCTTCAATTTCTTCGTCCTGATCAAATTCCACATTAACATTCTTCAATTCTTTTTCTTTATTAGGGTACTTTTTTTCTAAATTTTTATTATTATTTTTTCTATTTTCAGGTTTATTACTATTTTTATAATCTTTACTCATTACGCCTCCTATTTACAAAACTGACATCAAAACAAGGCCTTTTTTGTTCTTTCCATAAAGGTTGTTAATATTTGAACTGCAGCAAGTTTATCAATAACTTCTTTTCTCTTTTTTCGTTTAACATCAGCACTTATCAATATCTTTTCTGATAATGCAGTTGTAAGTCTCTCATCTTGGAATTCTACTGGTAAATCTATTTTTGCTTTCATTTTTTCAGTAAAAGCTAAAACTTTTTCCCCCTGAACTCCTATAGTACCATTCATCATTTTAGGCAATCCTACTACTATTTTAGTCACTTGATATTCTTTTATGATTTTTAATAACTCTTCAATATCAGCCTTAAATCCTGTTCTCTTGATAGTAGTTACACCTTGTGCTGTAATCATTAGTAAATCACTTACAGCCACACCGATAGTTTTGTCTCCTACGTCCAGACCCATTAATCTATCCATTATTTATCCTCATCTATATTATTTTGATACAAAAGCTTTCGCACGCAGATGCACAATAACTACATAATACGCACTTATTCATATCAACAACACATATATCGTTTTGTATGCTTATAGCATTTTGTTTGCATTTTTCAACACATTTACCACAACCTTCACACCAATTCGCAATATGTAATTTTCTATTTGTTTTTCTAATATTATCAATTAATTCAATAGGTACATGCTTGTTGTGTAAATAACACAAGTTAACATCTACTTCTTGAATAGTTTTCATTCCCAAAGAAATATAGTCTATTTCCTCTATTTCATTTACAAAATCAAACGCACTTCTAGTATCGCTTAACAAATGTCCACCACCATAAGCCTTCATAGCCATAAGTTTTTTTCCATTTTGTTTTGCGATTTTAATTGCACTTAGCATGTCTTTCATAATGCCATCATTTATTCCAATACCCGTACGATTTACTATCGAAAAAATGATATCTACTTCATCAAATTTTGAACAATCAAGTACGCATTCAACGTTATGAGTAGAAACTCCAAAGCTCTTTATGACACCTTTTTCTTTATAACACATAAATTCTTCTACTGCTCCATAATGACCCATAAAATTATTGCCATTGTCTTGTTCATGCAACATAAAAACATCTAAATAATCTGTTTCCAATTCATTTAGAGCTTTTTCAACACTAGATTTCGCCGTATCTCTATCATAAGCATAGCTTTTTGTCGCTATGTATAAATCTTCTCTTTTTTTGCCTTTTAGAAACATGCGCAACACATCATAATTGTCATATAATTCTGCAGTATCAAAAAAATTAATTCCTTTTTTATAGGCATACTCTAAAACATTAGCTTTACTAATCAGATTTTGCGAATTTTGCAAATTGCTTAAAGCTAATGTTCCAAAACATAGTTTTGATATATTTTTATTTTTATCAAAAATTTTCAATGTATCATTCTCCGAACATAACAGTTACTATAAACAAACAAGAACAGGGGAGGCCAAAACCTTCCCCTACATTGTTTTGCAAGTTATTCTTAGCATTACTTACAAATCAAAATTTACAATTTTAATACATCCAAGTAAACATTTAAAATTTCTTCTAACAATTCATCTCTCTCAATTTGTCTAATTAAACTTCTAGCATTGTTGTAATTAGTTATATACGTCGGATCTCCAGATAAAATATATCCTATTAATTGAGTAGCAGGATTGTAACCTTTTTCTTTTAAAGAAGCGTACACTTGGCTTAAAATATCGCCTGCTTTATTAAGTGTTTCTGAATTGTAGTCTATCTTTTCAGTACTTATTGTATTATTCAAGTCGTTAGTCATAATAAACACCTCATAAATATTATACTTCAAATTGTTATTAAAATCAAATATTAATTAATTTATTGCAAGTTTTGTGATAAAAGCGATCTCACAGCATTCAAGGAATCGTCGATTTTTGTTATATCTTTTCCGCCCGCTTGTGCGAAATCAGGTCTTCCACCGCCGCCACCACCAGCAGTAACGGCAGCTTCTTTAACAATATTTCCAGCTTGAATTCCTTTTTGATTTAAATCTTTAGTAACAGCCGCTACAAACAAAATTTTTCCATCAACTTCAGATGCCAACAATACGACACAACTTGGATTTTTATCTTTAATCTTGTCTGATATATCTCTAAGTGAATTTGCATCCGTATCTTTAAACTTAACTAAAAATACTTTTACGCCATTGATTTCTTCGCAATTATTTAATATATCATCCATTCCTGATTTCAAAATTTCATTGTTTAGTTTCGCAATCTCTTTATCTTTATCTTTTATTTCTTTTTTTAGTGAATTTACTTTAGTTAAAATATCTTCTTTACTCGATTTAACACTTTGCATAAGGTCTTCAATTATGGTATTTATCTTTTGTAAATATTCTATAGCACCTTTTCCTGTAACAGCTTCTATTCTTCTTACGCCTGATGCAATTCCACCTTCAGATATTATTTTAAACATACCTATCTTTGCAGTTTCATCAATATGAGTTCCACCACAAAGTTCTTTACTAAAATCTCCCACTTTTACTAATCTTACTTCATCGCCATATTTTTCATCAAACAGAGCCATTGCGCCTTGAGCTTTAGCTTCTTCAATACTTACATTTTCTACAGCAATCTTAAGATCTTTAAGTATTATTTCATTAACCTTATTTTCAATCTCTTTTAATGTATTAGCATCTACAGGCTCAAAATGAGTGTAGTCAAATCTCAATCTCTCATCAGAAACTAACGAACCTGCTTGATTTACATGATCGCCTAACACATCTTTTAAAATTTTATGTAAAATATGTGTTGTAGTATGATTTTTACAAGTGTTCTTTCTTTTACTTTCATTCACTATAGCTTCAACCGGATTTTCTAAAGAAATCATGCCTTCTAATACATTGATTTCATGAACTATTACATCATTTAATTTTTTTGTATTTGAAATTTCAGCTTTAAATCCATCGCCAACTAGCAATCCTTCATCTCCTATCTGGCCACCACCCTCTGGATAAAAAGGAGTCTTATCCAAAACAATTATTCCTAGTTCGCTTTCTGATATTTGATTTACTTCTTCATTATCTACAAAAATCTTTAAAATTTTTGGTTTCAATGTAGTTTCTGTGTATCCGCAAAATTCAGTAGTCAATCCTTCAATATTAACTGAACTATCCGTCCATCCAGCACTACCAGTTTTTTCTCTAGCTTCTCTAGCTTTAACTCTATTTTCTTCCATTATATCTAAAAATTCTTGTCTGTTAAATACAAAATTATTTTCAGTCAATATTTCTTCTGTGAGTTCAAAAGGAAATCCAAAAGTATCATAAAGTCTAAATAAAATAATTCCCTCAAGCGAATTTTTTCCTGATTCTTTTGCTAAAGCAATTTCTTTTTTTAAGATTTCAAGGCCTTGGTCAATAGTATTTCTAAACTTCTCTTCTTCAATTTTAACTACTTTTAGAATGTAGCTTTCTTTTTGTGAAAGTTCTTCATATGCTTCTTTCCATCCATCGATTACTACCTTTACTGTTTCTGTCAAGAAATCATGATTTATGCCTAAAAGTTTACCTTGTCTCAATGCTCTTCTAAGTAATCTTCTCAAGACATAACCTCTTCCTTCGTTAGAAGGGATAACTCCATCTGAGATCATAAAAGTAACAGCTCTTGAATGATCGCAAATAATCCTCATAGAAACATCTGTTTTTTCATTAGATTTATACTTAACACCACTTATATCTTCAACTTTTTTAATTATGCTAAAAATCGGTTCAACTTCATATACAGATTCTTTACCTTGAAGTGTCATCGCTACTCTTTCAAGACCCATACCTGTGTCTATATTAGGATTTGCTAAAGGATGATATACACCTTGCTCATCTTTATCATATTGTGTAAAAACTAAATTCCATATCTCTGTAAATCTATCACAATCACATCCTGGTTTGCAATCTGGATTATCGCAACCAAATTTTTCGCCTTTATCAAAATAAATCTCTGAACATGGTCCACTCGGTCCAACTTCTAACTCCCAAAAGTTATCCTCTTTTCCCAGTCTAACTATTCTTTCTATTGGCATTTCTGTAAGAGTAGTCCATAATTCAATCGCTTCATCATCGTCTAAATAAACTGTAGCCCAAAGTTTTTCTTTTGGTATTTCCATAACTTTTGTCAGGAATTCCCAAGCCCAACAAATAGAGTCTTTTTTGAAGTAATCTCCAAACGAAAAATTTCCAAGCATTTCAAAAAAAGTAAGATGACGTGCAGTCCTACCAACATTTTCTATATCATTAGTTCTTATACATTTTTGACACGACACCATTCTTTTACTTGGCGGTGTTTCAGCACCTGTAAAATATTTTTTAAGAGGTGCCATACCTGCTGCAATCAAAAGTAAACTTTTATCATTTTTAGGTATCAACGAAGCACTTTGCCTTACTAAATGCTCTTTTGATGCATAAAAATTGATATATTCTTTTCTAATATTATCTATTGAATATTTATTATTCATATTTCCTCCGCTCATATTGCATGTTTTATGATTATATCTTAATTTTTGCGTAACGTCAACTATTTTATAAGTCCTCCACCCACTAAAATATTTCCATCATAGAACACTACAGATTGACCTTTAGTTATTGCCCTTACAGGGTTTTGAAACTTCACGTTCAATGTATTCTTATCTTTTATTATTCTTACAGGTTCTTCCTTTGCTGCATATCTAATTTTAGCAGTCAAAATCAATTCATATCTATCATATTCTTTGTTTATGAAATTATAATTACCTAGAGTCAACTCAGTTTTGAATAGATCTGCGTTATCTCCGAGTACTACAATGTTTTTTTCACTGTCGATATCTACCACAAATGCAGGTTTTCCAAGAGCAATACCTAATCCTTTTCTTTGTCCTATAGTATAGTTAACTATGCCTTGATGCTCTCCTAAAATCTTTCCTTCAACATCAGTAAAATTTCCTTTTTGAGACGTTTTATTGCTTGTTTTTTCTATAAATTCTGTGTATTTTTCATCTTTAATAAAACATATTTCCTGACTATCTTTTTTGCTAAACAATTCTATTCCACTGTCTTTAACTATTTTTCGAGTTTCGTCTTTTGATATAATGTCTCCTATAGGAAAAAGCACTCTATTTAAAAAGTTTTCTTTAGAGTTATACAAAAAATATGTTTGATCTTTTATCCTATTTTCAGGTTTAACTATATAATACGTGCCATTTTTTTCCATAATTTTAGCATATTGTCCAGATGCAACAAATTGCACACCTAACTCATCGGCCGTTCTTAAAAAACTTCCAAATTTTATGAATTCGTTGCATACTACGCACGGATTTGGTGTATGACCTTTCAAGTATTCATCTACAAAATTGTCTATGACTCTAGTCTTAAATTCATTTCTATAATCTATAACGACATGCTCAATGTTAAGTTTGTCAGCAGCATTTTTGGCATCATTAATACTATTTTCAAAACTCTTTTCATCTGTAAGCCTATATGTTACACCTATAACTTGATAACCTAGATTTTTAAGTATAATTGCAGATGCAGTACTATCCACACCTCCGCTCATTCCTAGTAACACTTTATTATTCATTTATACCTCTTTTTTCTAAATCATTTCTTAAAATAAGAAAATTCTATAAAAAACAAATTGGGCGAACACAAATATTCGCCCCTAGTAATTGACTATTAAATAATTCTAATGTTCGCCATGAACATGGTCGTGTAAATCTTCGTCTGCATTCGGATCAAATCCTTCTAATCCTTTGATTTCAACTCCTGTTTTAGTCGAATAATCATGTAATGCTGATTTCACTGCTTGTTCAGCCAGTACCGAGCAATGTACTTTTACAGCTGGAAGTCCGCCTAATGCTTCTACCACTGCTTTATTTGTAAGTTCGACAGCTTCATTAATATTTTTGCCCTTGATAAGTTCTGTCGCCATACTAGATGATGCGATCGCAGATCCACAGCCAAAAGTTTGAAACTTTACATCTTCTATAATTTCATTATTTATCTTAAGAAATATTTTCATTATATCTCCACATTTTGCATTTCCTACTTCGCCTACGCCGTCAGCATTTTCTATTTCGCCTACATTTCTTGGATTTCTAAAGTGATCCATAACTTGTTCTGTATACATCATTATATTTATATCTCCTATAATTTAAATTAATATATTAAAACTTTCAAAAGCTAAAAAACTTTTTAGAGGTGACCTTATCTATTTTTTATTGTAAAGCGGTGACATTTTTCTTAATTTTTCAACGGTTTCAGTAAGTTGTTTAATAACAAAATCAACTTCTTCTTCAGTAGTTTCCGCGCTTACTGTAAGTCTTATCGAACCATGTGCATCGCCATGATCAAGTCCTGTAGCCAAAAGCACATGCGACGGATCTAACGAACCCGATGTGCATGCTGAACCACTAGAAGCAGCTATTCCATCCATATCTAACCATAAAAGTATTCCTTCGCCTTCAATATATTTAAAAGAAATATTGACGTTATTAGGCAATCTTTCAGTCGGGTGTCCATTCAAATGTATTTCATCTAAATTTTCATGCAAACCTTTTATCAATCTATCTCTTAAAGCTTTTTGTTTTTGTGTTTTTTGTTCAAATTCAGTTATTAACAATTCTACAGCTTTACCAAATCCTACTATATTGTGAACACTTTCTGTTCCTGCTCTTTTTCGTTTTTCCTGAGCACCACCATGTACGAAATTATCAATCTTCACACCTTTTCGTATATAAAGTGCACCTATGCCCTTTGGTCCATTAATTTTGTGAGCCGATATAGACAATAAATCAATATTTTCTTCTTTTACGTCTATTTTTACCGCCCCAAAAGCTTGGACTGCATCTGTATGAAATAAAATACCTTTTTCTCTTGCAATTGCACCTATCTCTTTAATAGGTTGAATAGTCCCTATTTCATTGTTTGCATACATTACAGATATTAACATCGTATCTGGTCTAATAGCACTTTTTAATTCTTCTAAATCTATCATTCCGTATTTGTCAACATTTAGATATGTTGTTTCTATTCCAAATTTTTCCAAATATTCACATGTATGTAATACAGCATGGTGTTCTATTTTAGTAGTAATAATATGTTTTTTCTTATTTAAATTTGCAAATGCTGTTCCTATTATAGCCCAGTTGTCAGATTCTGTTCCGCTCCCTGTAAAAAACACTTCTGTTTCTTCTGCATTTAAAAAATTAGCTACATTCTTTCTTGCACTATCTATAGCTGCCTTAGATGTTCTACCTAATTCATACACACTGCTAGAAGGGTTGCCATAATTTTCTTCTAAAAATCTGTACATCTCATCAGCTACTTCTTTTCTAACTTTCGTAGTTGCTGCATTATCAAAATATAATTTTTTATTCATTCGTAATCCCTCCAAAAATAGTTTTTTCCTCGTTTATCATATCAGACAACGTAATATTGTCTATCACATCATTTATACTGTTTTCAATTTTTTCAAATATAACTCTAGTGACACATACAGATTCTCTAGAACAGACTTCGTTATTTACGCATTCGGAAGTAGTAATATCACCTTCTAAAGTTCTAAGTATCATACCTACAGTTATTTCATCTGGTGCATAAGCTATATTGTATCCACCTTGCACTCCTCTTGTAGATTTAACGTACCCTGCTCTTTTTAACTTGCCTAATAGCTGCTCAAGATAATTTTCAGAAATACCATATTTATCACAAATTTTTTTCAAAGGAACAGGTTCTTTTTCATGAAAAAGCGATAGCTCAAACATAGCTTTTAATCCGTATCTGCCTTTTGTAGATAACAACATTTTGTTCCCTCCTCACTTACTAATTTAATCCCTACAAGTTTACTAGGGTTTATTATATAATACCCTAGTAAATTTGTCAACATTAAAATTAAAAAAATATTTATGCGCTGTTCAGCACACGATTATTGTAGCTCTTGACGTAATGTCAATTTTTAGTTAAACTATAGACATTGGAGGAAGAATGGAAAATTCAAATTACATTTACGAAGCAATTTATTTATTAAACAAAATATATGAAAATAATATTCCAAGTGAATTAGATGAATATAAATTTACAAATAAATCTATACACATAAACGTGTATCGAGCTATTATTAGAGTTTTATATACAAATAATTTACTCACACGTATTAATGAAAAACTTACTATTACAGACGAGCAAAAAATTTCACTTGAAAATGCAATGAAAAAAATTATGAACTCTAATTTTTCGAACTACGAAAAAATGTATGACAAAGCAACTAGTAGTTCTCAGTTTTTTTTCGATAACATTAGTGAACTTGAATATGAAATTTATTCAAGGCAAAATTTTTTAGTAACTTATAAAATTGGTGAAGATATTATTAAGCATACTGATTTTACAAATAAAGCTGTGTTAGAACTTGGTGGAAATAGCGGCGGACTTGCAACTAAAATTGTTTCAAGTTATAAAAACTGTGACTATTCGATAATTGACACAAAAATACCTTGTACTATCGGAAACGAATTTAATGTTATGAACAATACCAATATAAATTTTATCGAAGGCGACATTTTCAATTTAACGCTTGAAGAAAAAAAATACGATTTCATTATTCTGATGAATCTATTACATGATTTTGACGATGAAGCTTCTTTGAAAGTTCTTTATGAATGCACAAAATTTTGCAATAAAAACACTTCTTTTTTGATTATTGAAGATATATTGATAGATGAGTATAAACCCAAAGAAATAATCATGCATGGATTAAGGTTGGCGGTTGAATGTAGGGGTGGAAAACAGCGTACGTTAAACGATTATGAACAATTATTCACAAAATTTAATTTCTCTATAAATAAATCTCTAAAAATCAGTGATTTTCATACTTTATTATATGCAACTAATGCTATTCACAGTTAAATGAAGCTTTAGCGGGAAAATTTTTTCTTGACAAAATGTTTTTTTTATTATATAATTTCGATTGTATGAGTTATTATTAAAATAAAATATAAATTACATGTTCGTATAACCCTGCTAATATGGTGTGGGGGTCTCTACAGGAAACCTTAAGTCCTACTAACGAAGATAAGCTTAAATGCTTTCTTTAATAGTAGGATTTTTTAGTATTTAATCAAAAAAGGAGTCAATACTATGAATTGGGCAATAAAAGGAAATATTATTTTCACGAAGAATTCAAAAGAATTAACTATTATAAAAAATGGTATCATTTTATGTGAGAACACTAAAATTATTGATGTATTTACTAATTTACCTAAGCAATATGAAAATGTGCCCATAACTGATTATGGAGATAGTATCATAGTTCCAGGGCTAATTGATCTACATGTCCATGCACCACAATATGCTTTTAAAGGTACTGGCATGGACCTAGAATTGTTAGATTGGTTAAATACTTTCACATTTAAAGAAGAGGCTAAATTCAACGATTTAGATTACGCAAAAAAAGTTTATTCAAAATTTGTTGACGATCTTAAAAATAGCGCTACTACTCGTGCATCCATTTTTTCAACTATACATGTCGATGCTACTATCGAGCTTATGCAACTATTGGAAAAAAGCGGAATAATAGCATATGTTGGAAAAGTAAACATGAATAGAAATTGTCCTGCTTACCTCTCAGAAGGCAATGCAAAAAATTCAAACGACAACACATTGAAATGGTTGCATATGATAGACGGAAAATTCAAAAACGTGTTTCCTATCATAACTCCTAGATTTATTCCTTCTTGTGATGACGAATTACTAGATTGTTTAGGATATATTTCAAAAAAACTTAGCCTACCAAACCAATCTCATCTTTCTGAGAATTTGGGAGAAATAGAATGGGTGAAAAACTTAAAGCCTGAATCTAAGCATTATGGTGATGCGTATCAAGTTCACGGTTTGTTTGGTGGCGAAAACAAAACTATCATGGCTCATTGCGTACATAGCTGTGATGATGAAATAGAATTGATGAAAGCACAAGGCGTTTATATAGCTCATTGTCCAACATCCAATATTAACTTATCCTCCGGAATTGCTCCTGTAAGGAAATATTTGGAACATAATTTAAATATTGGGCTTGGTACTGATATTGGAGCAGGTCATAGCATTTCTATTTTCAAAGCTATAGTAGATGCAATAGGCATGTCTAAGATGAATTGGAATTTGAAAGACAATAGTGCAAAACCACTAAAAATTAGCGAAGCATTTTATATGGCTACAAAAGGCGGTGGTTCATTTTTTGGAAAAGTAGGTAGTTTTGAAAAAGGATATGAAATGGACGCTATAGTTCTTGACGATTCAGATTTAAATTATTTTGGAACCATTGATTTAACCAATAGATTTGAAAATATAATATATCAAGATCACAAAGTTAATATAGAAGCAAAGTATATAAATGGAAACAAGGTAATTTAATTATAATAAAATGCCTACAGCTATTATGTATTTTAGATAAAATTCATATCGGCATTAAAATCAACTAAGCCAATAAAATATCAAAGAGCGAATACGTGCAAATGTTCCAAAATGCATATATTCGCTCTTATTTTAAATTCACAGCTAATTCACATACCCAGATTCATCTTCAAATTCAAAAATACAAAGTTCTTCTTGAAGAAC
Source organism: uncultured Clostridia bacterium (assembly GCA_964371035.1). Classification (GTDB taxonomy): domain Bacteria; phylum Bacillota; class Clostridia; order Tissierellales; family Sedimentibacteraceae; genus UBA1535. The sequence goes on from CAYJLG010000004.1 coordinate 68,650, forward strand.
TGAAATATTGTGATCATACTCTTCTTCACTAATAAGTTCAGAATTCAACATGAAGTTTAGAGTGTTTTTTCCATCTTCGTACATCAATACTTCTTTGCATGGAATTATATCATTTTTCTTATAGTTTTGATATTTAGACTTAAAAATAGAAAAACTCATATCGCCTACATTAAGTTTAGCTATCGCACCTATTAAGCTAATCTCATTAATTTTTATATTATTACTATCAAAAAATATTCGTAAAGATTTTAAAAATTTCAAGTGATGCTTTTTTATCTCAAAAGAAACATCTTTGTCATGCATATTTTCTTCTAAATCTTCATTGTAATATTCTATCAACAGATCGTATTCTTTTTTTGTATCAAGCGATTTCAATTCTAATGCTTGAGAAATAATTTCTATAGATTCAATATCTTTAATAGATATGTTTTTTAATTTATATACCATAATTTACTTGCAAAAATGCAACCTCCATGTAATTCTGTGTTAATCATTTAAATATTCTAAAAATTTCTTAATCCTCGCCTCATATCCAGATTCTTTAGCTAAATAAAAGCCTCCTTGAACGCCGTTAGGCAGGTATTGCTGTTTCACAAAAAATTTATCAAAGTCGTGCGGATATTTATATCCTATTCCATGCTCTAATTTTGCAGCGCCTTTATAGCTCGAATCTCTAAGATGATTTGGAACTTCATTAGAATATTTTTCAATCGCTATCATTGCCTTGTTTATGCCTAAATATGAGGCGTTACTCTTAGGTGCGCAAGCTATATATGTAACTGCTTGTGCAAGTATAATCCTACCTTCCGGCATACCTATAATTTCTACTGCTTTGAATGCATTTACTGCTACTTCAAGTGCTCTAGGATCGGCATTGCCAACATCTTCAGATGCACTAATAATTATTCTTCTTCCAATGAATTTTGGATCTTCCCCACCTTTTAGCATCTTAGCTAGCCAGAACAAAGCCGCATCTGGATTAGAACCTCTTAGACTTTTAATAAAAGCTGAAATAGTATCATAATGCTCATCGCCTTTTTTATCATAAGATATTTTTTTGCTCTGTATACTTTCTTCTGCCACTTCTAATGTAAAATGGATAATCCCATCTTTATCTTCATCAGTCGTAGTAACTCCTAATTCAAGAGCACTTAAAGCCTTTCTAATGTCTCCATTTGAACACTTTACTATATGCTCTAAACTTCCCTCTTCCAATTTAATATTTAGTTGGCCATAACCTCTTTTGTCATCACTTATAGCTCTCAAAAGTACATCTAAAATATCTTGATCTGTAATTTTTTTAAATTCAAAAACTAATGATCTTGATATAAGAGCAGCATTGACTTCAAAATATGGATTTTCTGTAGTTGCTCCAATAAGTACGACTGTACCGTTTTCGACATATGGCAACAATGCATCTTGTTGTGCTTTATTAAATCTATGAATTTCATCTATAAACAAAATAGTTCTTTTGTTATAGATTGACAAACTATTTATTGCATCATCGATTTTTTCTTTAATATCCTTAATGCCAGCGGTAACAGCATTTAAAGTCGTAAAAACATTGTCTGTTTTACCTGCAACAATTTTGGCAAGAGTTGTTTTTCCAGTTCCTGCGGGTCCATAAAATATAGCAGATGTTAGCTTATCTGCTTTTATTGCTCTATTTAAAATTTTACCTTCGCCTACAATGTGTTTTTGTCCAACAAAATATTCTAAAGAGTCAGGTCTCATTCTTTCAGCCAAAGGTCCCATAGCTTTTATTGCTTTATCGTATTGCATATCAAAAATATTCATTGTACACCTTTAAAGTAATTTACTGTATTTTTTTGATTATTATATGATTAAATTCATTCTTAGAAGATTGAACGTCGTCATACTTTTTTAATATAAAAAAAGACAAAATCAACGACAAAATTCCACCTAAAGCTGCAAAAATTTGACCTGTTTCGCCTTCTACTAAGTTGCTAACCAAAAAAATTACACCTACCATTATTACAAGTGGTAATCCATATAATACAAAAGCATATTTTAGCACACTAATGTTTTCTGAAGACAATTCAACATTGTCACCTTCTATCACATCTACCGCATTATTGCTTATTTCTGCTTTAACTTCAATAAGCGGAACTTTACACATTGCACTACAGCTACCACAATTATCTCCACATGAAGAAGGTCTTCTAACTTCAACTACAGCTTTTTTGCCATTAATTTTTTTTATAATACCTGTTTGATTCATGTATATCTCCATATTGTATTAAAATAATTAATTTTGTTTTGTTAATTGATTTACTACATACGATGCAAGCATCAGACCTGCCGTAGCAGGTACAAATGCTGTGCTACCAATAGTTCCAGTTTCATTTTTCACTATTTCTTCAGTAGAGAAGACGACAGGCAAATTACTAATGTTTCTATTTTTTAGTTCATATCTCATTTTCTTAGCAAGTGGACATACTGATGTTTTCTTAATATCAGAAATTTTGAGCATATCAGGTTTAGTTTTATTGCCTGTCCCCATGCAACTAATAATTTTAACTCCTATATTGTTACAATGTTCAATCAAAGCTATTTTAGCTTTCACATCATCTATAGCATCTACAACAAAATCAATATCTGTAGTGATTAAACTACTAATATTTTCTTCAGTCAATTTGTGTGATATAGCAGTAATCTTAGCATTTTTGTTTATTTTTAAAATATTTGATGCTATGACATCTACTTTTTTATGACCTATTACGCTAATTTCAGAATGCAATTGCCTATTTAAATTCGTGATATCATAAACATCAAAATCTACAATAATCATATTGTCAATAAAGCTTCTAGCAATAGCTTCGGAACAATAGCTTCCTACTCCGCCTAATCCAGCAATCAAAATTTTTGAATTTTTAAGTTTTTCTACTGCTTCCTCTCCATAAATCAGCTTTAATCTATGCTTTTCGTCTCTTATCATCTCTTTTTTTGCCAGAATCTTTTACTCTTCTTTTATCAGAAGTTTTCCCAGTACTTTTTTTGCCATACTTAGATTCTGATACACTACCTTTTTGTTTTTTAGAAGTAGTCAGCTCTACTACAACATCTTTTCCCTTGATAGAAGCATTGTTCATGACGTTCAATATTACACTCTTGTGCTCTTTTTCAGCATTAAAAAATGAAAATTTATCAAGTATTTCTATATTTCCGATCGAAGTTCCAGGTATATTACATTCGCTTGCAACTGCACCTAAAATATCTCTCGCTCTAATGCCATCTTTTTTTCCAACATTTAAGAAGAATCTTACTCCATTTTGGTTAATCATATCTTCTTTAGCTTTTGAACGTCTTCTTTCAGGAACTATATCATTCAAATCTGCAGAATTTTTCGACTCATCAAAAGTTAATCTATCTTTAATCAGTGCAGAAATTATAGATTCAGCTGAGTGCCCTGACTCATACAATCTCTCAATTATATACGTATAATCTTCTATATAACCTTTTAATATCTTATCTTCTAATTCTCTTATAAACTTTTCTCGTTTAATTTCATTTACTTTTTCAACTGTAGGTATCTGTCTTTTTCTAAGCGGTTTTTTAGTATATTTTTCAATCGCCTGAAGTTTTCTAGTTTCTTTGTTAGTCATAATTGTAAATGACAAACCTTCTCTACCTGCTCTACCTGTTCTTCCAATACGATGAACATAATAGTCTTCTTTAGTAGGGATTTCAAAATTGATAACAGCTTCAACTTCTTTAATGTCAAGACCTCTAGCTGCTACATCTGTTGCTATCAACACATCAACCAATCCATTGTTAAACTTATTTAAGGTATCGAGTCTTTGAGTTTGATTGATATCTCCATGTATTTTATCACAATTATATCCTTTATCTACTAATACATCAAACAATTCGTCAACACTTCTTTTTGTATTGCAAAACACTATTGTTAATTTTGTTGTATAGGTATCTAAAATTCTTGTTAATGCTTCTATTTTATCGGATTGTTTAACTAAAAAATAACTTTGTTTTACTTCCTTTGCAGTTATACCTTCTCTAAGCGTTTTTATCATTACGGGATCATCTTGAAACTGCTTAGTTATTTTCATAATACTTTCAGGCATGGTTGCAGAAAATAAAAGAATTTGGCATTTACGATCTATTTTTTCAAGAATAAGCTCTATGTCTTCTTTAAAGCCCATTTTTAACATTTCATCAGCTTCATCCAATGTTACTACCTTAACATTGTCTAGTTTTAAGACACCTCTATCTATTAGATCTATAACTCTTCCTGGTGTTCCTATTATAACTTGCGCTCCACCTTTTAATTTATCGATTTGGCCTCTTATGTCAGCACCGCCATATACGCTTAAAACCTTAAGTCCATCGATGTATTTTGACATTTTTTTAAATTCATTCGAAACTTGTACGGCAAGTTCTCTAGTAGGACACAAAGTTATCGTCTGCGGTCTTTTTAATTCTACGTCTATATTTTGTAATATAGGAATTCCAAATGCAGCAGTTTTTCCTGTTCCTGTATTTGATTGTGCGATAATATCTTTACCGTCTAAAATACTAGGTATAGCCTCTTCTTGGACTTGAGTAAACTCCTCATAACCCATATCATTCAACGCTTTCAAGATTTTTTCACTTAAATTTAAGTTTTCAATTTTCATTAATTAGTTAACATCCTTATTTTTTTATTTGTTTTTGTTACGTCATTCTATCATTTAAAGCAAATTAATGCAATCTTTTTATTTTAAAATGCTTTACATCTAAATTCATGATTGATTCTATTATTACTTCAAAGCAATAGCATGTAAATATAATAAAAGTAGATATTAGTCAATCTCTTTTCAAAGCTATCTTGCTTTAACTTTAAAAAAGATTCTTAAAACATGACTAAAATCTACTTTTCAAATTCATTAATATGTTTGTTTATTGCAATGCTCTATCTCTAATTTCTTGTAAATCATCAGACATTTCGACATTTGTATTATCTACAATATCAATCATCATATCAGAATATACTTTAGCTTTATAATCATCTGTAAGAACCGTTCTATCAACTGTTTCGTAGCTTGCAGCCTTATCTGTTAAATGTATCAAATGAAAGCCAAATTGAGATTGAACAGGTTCACTAATTTCACCTACTTCCAAGGCAAATGCTGCTGTTTCAAATTCTGCAACCATCATTCCTTTTCCAAAGAAGCCTAAATCACCACCTGCAGATGCGCTAGAATCTGTAGAATATTTTTTTGCTAGTTCAGCAAAATCTCCGCCATTGTATAATTCTGATTTAATTGATATTGCCTCATCTATAGTTTCAACAAGTATATGACTAGCTCTTATAGTTGTGTATTTATCAGGATTATTATCAAAAACATCCTTGAGTTCTTCTTCTGTAGGTTGCATTGCATCTACAGACGTCATCATCTCAAACATCTGTCTTTCAATTAAAAGCTGTCTTTTAATGTCTTCTTTTATAGTGTCCACAGTAAATTTATTATCTTCAATATATTTGTTGAAAGCTTCCTCTGTTTCAAACGAAGATTTGCTATTTTCAAACATAAGTTCTACTTCGTCATCAGTAATTTCTAATCCATTTTCTTTTGCTAAATTTTCTAGAACTTTTTCAAGAATCAATTGTTCAACTACTAATTCTTCAAGTATTAACGTAAAATCTTCTGAATTTACAGTTTCTTCACTAAATTGTTGCAAATATGAATATTTGAATCTTTCAAAAGTTAATTCAAATTCATCTTCTGATATTTCGAATTCTGCTACCTCTGAATTCTCTGTGTTTTCTATGCCTTCTGAAGTTTGGGCTCCTTGTATTATATTATTTCCTGATGCACTTGCCTCAGCATCATTAGTATTGCATCCAACTAACTGAAGTGCTACTGTAGCACAAATAGTTGCTATTAATAATTTTTTCATATTTTTCCTTTCATATTTCACATAAAATTTTCACTTTTCTAAGTTTAGACTAAATAAACTTAAAAATCAAGTACAGAAATTTTATGTTTTAAGATTTTTTTAAGATTGCATGAAAATTTAAAACACCAGTTTTCATTGTTTTTATCGCAAAAAAAGCACTCTTTTTTTAAAAAGAGTGCAATCAAAACAAATAATAATTTTAATTATGCTAGTATACCGCCACCCATAAATTCTTTCAAAATAGAAATTGCAGGTATAGTTTTTTCATCTTCGATTTCCATAAAATAGCTTAAAAATTTTAACAATCTTTGCCTTTCAGCATAAAAATCACTAGTCAAAGGAATTTCTTTGATAACATCACTTGCGTATTTTTTTAAGATACCAAATTCATATATAAGTGATGAATTAAAAATAGCATCAGCATTTTCTTGGTATGGAAAAATATGTTTTTCTTCGCCTCTTCTTACGCTATTCCACATTTTTACAGTTTGCTCTGCATTGTGCCCTCTCGACCGATTATCTCTAACTATTCTTCTGATCAACCTCGTGTCAGATGTAGAAATTCTGTTGTGATTATCAATATTTAATTGGGTAAGTGCACTTATGTAAATCTTAAATTTACATTTTTTTTCAATCGAAGCAGTCAATACATCATTCAAACCATGTATACCTTCTACAATAATTATGTGTTTTTTTGTAAGAGTAATAGGTTTTTTATCAAATATTCTAGTACCTGTTTTAAAATCAAAAGTTGGTATTGTAACTTCTTCACAGCTAACTAACTTTTTTAAATCTTCATTAAATAATTCTACATCTAGAGCCTTTATCGTGTCAAAATCAAAATTACCTTTTTCGTCTCTTGGTGTTTTGCTTCTATCTACAAAGTAATCATCAAGCGAAATTGCAAAAGTTTTTTTGCCATTCACTCTAAGTTGTAGCGATAATCTCTGAGCAAATGTAGTTTTACCTGAAGAAGATGGTCCAGCAATCAAAACAGTTTTAATATTTTCATCGTTAGAAATTTCATCTGCAATATATGCAATTTTCTTTTCATGTAAAACTTCATTAATTAGAATAAGATCTTCAATTTTTCCGTCTTTAATTAGTTGATTTAATGCTCCTGCATGTTCAACTTCCATTATCTCTGCCCAGTCTTCAGCTTCTCTAAATACTTTTGCAAGTTTAGGATGTTCTTCATATTCTCTAAGTTCATCTATATTTGATTGAGATGGATATCGTAATACTACTCCGTTTCCAAATAGTTTAATATCAAAATTATAAATAACATCTGTATTATGCGCTACATATCCATAAAAAGTATCATAATAACCATCTAACTCATATATTCTTAAGTTTTCTGTACTCCAATTTGATAGCAACGAAACTTTATCAAACATGTTTTGTTCTGTGAAGATATCTTTTGCTTTTTTAACAGTTACAATATTTTTGTTAATAGGTAATTTTTCACCGACAATTCTTTTAACTTCATTTATTATTTTTTCTAAATCTTCTTCTGTCAGTTTTCTACCTAGCTTTATCTCAGCATAAATTCCTTTGTTTAAAGAGTGTTCAATATTTACTTGAACTTGATTATATAAATTTCTGCAAGCTTTGATAAATACAAAGCTTAATGTTCTGATATATACTCTTCTGCCATCCGATGAACTTGCATCTAAAAATTCAAGTACATCGTCATCTTCTAACTCATCAAAAGATAACTCTTTGATCATGTTGTTTACTTTAACTGCTAAGTATTTAAAATAATCAACTCCATAAATTTTTTTTAATATTTCGTAGCAACTTGTCTTTTCTTCAATCAACATGTTTCTTATTCCATCATTTAACTTAATTCCTATATTTTTATTCATAGTAATCACCTCTAAAATTTTTATGGAACTATTTTATGTAACTTTACGTCTAATCAGTTAGTTTAATTAAACATTTCACTCACTCAAAAGTGGCATGCTGCTATTTCTAATTATAATATCAATTATATCATATATTTAAACAAAATGCGAATAAATTTGCTAAAATTGTTGTGCAGAATTATTTTTTGTGGTATCATGATAAAAATGATTTTAATTTCCGGAGGTAAAATTGAAACGACTTATTGGAGCTATTAAAGATTTATTTTATAATTTGACAGATTTTAGCATGATTATTGTTGTTTTTCTCGTAATCGCTACTGTTTTAGTTTGGAGATTTAATATATTATTCAATTTAGATATTACAAAAGATGCTATTGAACCTGTACATGTTGCAGGAAATGATGATGTCACAGATGATACGACTCAAAAGCCTGATTCTGATGATATAGCAGGCGAACCAACAGATGTCACTGATAATGGTTCTACTGATGTAGGGACAAACATAGATGATAACGAACAACCAAGTGATAATATAGATACTGAAAACCCTGATGAAACTACAGATCATCAGCCAGGTATAGAAGTTTCGTTTACTATTCCTCAAGGCACATTTCCTTCTGCAATTGCTGATATTTTACTAGAAAATGGCTTAATAACAGACAAACAAGATTTTTTGACTCGATCTATAGAACTTGACTTAGATACAAGATTAAAATCAGGAGATTTCACAATTGAAACTGGAACTGAGCTAGATGAAGTAATTGAAATAATCGCAAGATAAATTATTATATGAAAATTTGATATTTACCGTTTACTTCAATCAAAAATCAAAAAACATAGGAGCGTTTGTATGTTTACCAGAAAACTTTATTTTCAGGATATACATATAACGCTCCTATTTTAATTTTTTAAAAATGCTATTAAACAGTTTCAGGTTCTTCGAATGTTTCTCCTAAAGTATCAACTATTACTTTCTTTAGTTTTACTTCTTGTTTTGGTCTATCTGATCTATCTGTTTCACAGCTAGCAATTTTATTTACTACTTCCATACCTTCTGTCACTTTTCCAAATGCTGCATATTGCCCATCTAAATGAGGAGAAAATTTGTGCATTATAAAAAATTGTGAACCAGCTGAATTTGGTGACATACTTCTAGCCATAGATAGCACACCTTCTTTGTGTGACAATTCATTTTTAAACCCATTTGAATTGAATTCGCCTTTAATGCCATATCCTGGTCCGCCCATTCCAGTTCCGTCCGGACATCCGCCTTGAAGCATAAAACCTTCAATTACTCTATGGAAAATTTTTCCATCATAAAATCCTTTGTTAATCAGTGAAACGAAATTTTTTACCGTGTTAGGAGCAACATCAGGATAAAGTTCAGCCTTGATAAGGTCGCCGTTTTCAAATTCAAATGTAACTATAGGTGATTTCATTATTACCTCCAAAATTAATATACATATACTTTAACTCAAAACAACAAATTATTCAACTAAAATGTTTGAGGTATCTTTAAAAAATCTTACTATAGAATTATAAAACAAACTTAATTCTTCTTCATTTTCATTATAAATTTCTAATTTTTTAATAATTTCAAAATCATTGATTGACTCTATAAAACCTCTATTATATTCTTCAATATATCTTAAAATTTTTAGTTTGTTCATTGAAAAGTTAATAAACATTTCTTCATTTTCAATGTTAAGAGATATATCTAATCTCTTATCAACATCAGTAGTAATCTCTTGTGTGACTTCACTAGTAATTGAGTTTTCATTGGTCTCACTATTTTCTATTTCTACAAAAGGTAGTGCTCCATCTTCAATCGCATATACATAATCACCAACAATAATAATTCTTCTAGTTTCATCATGCATTTCTTCAAAATTTTCTGCTTCATACATTGTAAAATAGATGTATGTATCAGTTAAATCAGAAAAATCAATTGTTTCGCCTATTAAAAAATTAAAATCAATTTCAAGCATTTCCTCATAATCAGTTCCAGCTTGAATATCATTATATGCAAGTGATATTATTTCATCTGTTTTATTGTTTTGCATCAAAGAATTATATAAAAGAACTTTAATATTAAATTTAACATTATCATCTTCAGTTTTATTGTACCAATTTTCCAATGCATCAATATACAGCTCGTAATCTACTGAATAATTCATCAACAATTCAAATATTTGGATTAGCTCCCAATCTTGCAAATCATCTCTAGTCAACAAATTTTCAAGTAGTTCATTAGCTAATATAAGCTTTTCTTCATCTGAAATTGAATAATATTGGCTAAATTCTAACAAATAGAAATTAACGCCGACGATATTAGGGAAATCTTGTTCTCTTAAAGCATATAATGTTTCTACAGGTTTTTCATCATATAAATGTCTATCTTCTGGAAATATATATCCACTAAACTCTAATTCTTCTAATGTCCTTTTAGCTTTTAAATATTTCGCCTCATTAGCATCAGTAGTATTTATACCATAATCTCCAAAAAAAGGTAGTACATCTTGGTTATCTACATACATTTTAGTCAATTCAAAATCTAATTTTGTATTTCTATAAGTAATTTCATTGTATAATCTAATTATAAGTGCTGCTGCTTCTGATCTTAAAATGTTGTTTTCTAGCTTTATTGTGTTATCTACATAACCTTTAATAATATCATTATTGTAAAGTATTTTTACTTGTTCATAATATTTATCAGCATTATTTATATCAGAAAAACTCAATTCATTGTCATATAGCGCATTGTCGACTAACACACCAATTAACGCTACGCATTCTTCTCTAGTGATAAATTGTTCAGGATAAAAAAATTGTCCTGGAAAAACATCATAAAAACTATATTCTTGAAAATTACTTTTCATATGTTCATAAAAAGTTATAGTGTGTGTATATGACCAATTTGTTATATCCATATCTAAATAATTCATATCAGATGTATATATTTCATCAATAATTCCTGAATTTACGCCTACGCGAGTGATTATAGCTAAAAACTCGCTACGAGTAATATTTTCATTTGGTCTAAATGTATAATCACCGTAGCCAGTAAATATTTTAAGCTCATTAGTTGCAAACAATATTTCTTCTTCAGCCCAATTTCCTTCAATATCTGAATAAAAGACATCTGCAATTGCTACTTGTGTAAAAATCAACAAAAATATCATTAAAAAAGATAAAATTTTTCTTTTCATCAGTCACCATCCTAAACCAATATTTTATTCATTAAATATATCATGCAAATATTTTTCAAAAGTCAACTCGTCTACTCCAATCAAATTTTGCATTTCATGAAATTTTGGAATATAAACCATTGAAGTTTCTAATTTATTTGGGTAGTATTCAAATAAATTTTCACCAACTACCTTTGTTCTTCTCTTAAAATAAAACTCGAAGAAAGAAGAGTTAAGAAATTTTACTAAATATTCTGAGATTACTTTATTTTCATTTGCGTGAAGAATATATACATCAGCACTGCAAAGATATCCAATGTCATCCAACGAAAAATTATTTCCTGCAGATTTATAAGGAAACAATATTTTTCGGTTTTCAAAATCAGCTAAACTTCTACCCCACTGCAATTCATACCACTTTCTTATTCCAGATTTACATTCTCTTCTAGTCATCAATTTTTCTTTGAATTGATTCAAATAAGAAATTGTATTTGGGTAATTTTCTTCTTTATCTATTAAATTCGAATATATAATATACAAACCTTCATAAATAATACCTGATTTTTTGATATTGCTATTTTTAATCCATTTTTTTATAAGATCTCGCTCTAAGTTGTATTTTATTATCACATCTTCTGTAACGATAAAAGCTTTGTCATATCCTGTAATAATGCCTTGCTTTATAGTAGCAATATTTTTTAACAAAGTATTACATTTTAATTCGATATTTTTATATCTAATTTTTTCAGATTCATCTAGTAAAATCCATCCGTTTTCATTTAATTCACATTGTTTAACAATAAAATTCACGAATTTTCTTGCATTACCATCATATTTTTCTACTTTTGTCAAATTTTTAAGATTTATTTTCTTTTTTAAAAACACTATTGCAGGACTTACTATTGCTTGTTTAAAAACTCGTTTTCCATTAAAATCGACTAATTTTTGAATTTCAAAATTTTCTTTTAAAAAAATCCTTAATTTATCCCCATTTTTAGCTTCAAGAAAATATCTCGAGGTTATAAAATTTATAGTTCCTTCTTCTTTTAACAACTCAAGTCCTCTTTCAAAAAAGCAATAAGAAATATCTGCTTTATCATAAAACACCTGATCATATCTTTGTTTTAGTGCTTGCGTATCGGATTTTGGGATGTTTTTATGCCCAATATAAGGTGGATTTCCAATAATTACATCAAATTTGTAAGCTACTTCAAAATCAGTCAAAAAATTCTCATTAAAAATATTTAACTCTATATCATTTATATTTGAAGCAAAAATTAATGAAATTTTTGATAAAAAAACAGAAAATCTATCAATATCACACCCATAAATCATGTTTTCTAAAATATATCTTTCGACAGAATCGACTGAATCATTGATGGATATAGAGTTTGCATAGAAGAAATTTTTTAGCTTCTCATACAGCTTAAGCAGAAAATATCCGCCTCCACATGCAGGATCTATTATTTTAAAATTTCTATCTATTAAACTATTACTAAATAGATTCTCGATCATTAAATCAACAATTGGTACCGGAGTATACACTTGCCCTAAAATTTTCCTCTCATTTGAAGATAATAACGATTCGTATAATTCTGAAAATTTTAAAAATTGAAAATCAAAATTTTCCCTTTCTTCATACAAAAACTGAATAATTAATGTTTCATGATCTTTATTCGCAATATTAAATTCACTATATTCATTAAATAATAAGACGTTTTTTTCATCTAAAAGTTTCATATCATTCGATATTTTTTCAGCAAAAACATCAAAATTATCAGAATTATGAAATGTAAAAACATACATTATTTTTGAAATGTAGTACAAGCTTTTCTTTACATTTTCTATGTATATCCCACTATCAAACGATATGATAGTATTCCGTAGTTTTTTCAACATTTTGGCATTCATTTTCTAATCTCCTCAAAACATTATGCCTTTAAACAATTAAATCATTTTAGAAGTTAAGAGAAAAAATGATTATCTTATTATACAAAATAATTTGAAATCTTACAAGAATAAAAATTATTTTTCTTCATATCATTCTATTCACAGTTAACATATGTATTCCAAGGTAAAAGGTCGACATATTCGTAGGGAACGGTCTTGACCGTTCCGTTTTTTTACAACATTTCTATTTTTCGGTGTGGTCAAGACCACACCCTACAACGTTTTGTATTTCAACATTTTTTTGAATTATTTATGAATTGATGCGTTTGTCCTAACCTTTCCCTACTTTGAGTTTCTGTATCATCATAATTTGACTATTTTCATCTACATAAAAAAATAATGCAAAGCTATAATACTTTGCATTATCAGATTTATATAATTATTCTTCGTCTTTACAACCACAACCACATTCGCAGTCATCATCTTCGCAATCACAGTCGTCATCACACTCACAATCGCAACCACAATCATCTTCATCAAAATCAAAATCTCCAAAATCAAATTCTCCGAAAATTTCTTCTTCAATTTCTGATAGGTCTTCATCTAAAAGGTCTAAATACTCATTTACGTCATCTTGTTCTTCTACTATCTCATCCATACATTCTGCCATCTCTTCTATTACGTCAATAATAGCTGCAAACATTTTGCCTTCTTTAGTGTCTCCTGATAATTCTAATCCTTCAGCTAATCCTTTAAGGTATGCTATTTTTTCAAATAAAAATTCCATAATATCCTCCTAATATTTTATTATACTCTTGATAAATATTCGCCTGTTCTTGTATCAACCTTAAGAACATCTCCTATTTCAACAAACAATGGAACTGTAACAGTTGCACCCGTTTCTAGTCTTGCAGGTTTGTTGGCACCTGTAGCTGTATCGCCTTTAAATCCTGGTTCAGTTTCTACAACTTCAAGTTCAACAAAATTTGGTGCTAAAACCTCAAACGGTTTTCCTTCATAAAATCTCATTATCGCATTTTCATTTTCTTTGATATAGATTATTGCATCTTCTACTTGATCATGATTCAATGGAATTTGCTCATAAGATTCTAAATCCATAAAGTGATATAATTCACCATCATTATATAGATATTGCATTTCTTTTGTCTCTATATGTGCTTTTGGAAATTTATCAGATGGATTGAAAGTTTCCTCTCTAATCGCTCCTGTTTTTACATTTTTAATTTTTGCTCTAACAAAAGCTGCACCTTTACCAGGTTTTACATGTTGAAAATCTACTATTTGCCATAGTCCATCATTCCAAACCATCGTAATGCCTTTTTTAAAATCACTTGCTGAAACCACTAAGTGTTCCTCCTTTTATGTATTATAACCGGCTCTCGCCAAATTTATTCATTTTTTGTAACATATCGTCTTATAAAGTATTTTAACATAGCTTATGCTACTCCTATATTTTAAACTGTTTTAACAAATATGTCAATTATTTTTCAAAATAAAGTGTTAATAAATGTAACTACTGGTTACTATTCATAGTCGATTTCTGGTAATCAATAAAATTTATTTGTAGGGTGTGGTCTTGACCACACCGAAAAGACAATCGCTAATATATGTAAAATAACGGAACGGTCAAGACTGGTCAAAACCAGTCCCTACATTAGAATTTCGGCATCATCTTATGTTAACTGTGAATAGTCCTTACACAAGAGGAGCAGAACCCCTTCCCTGTAACCCGCTCTTGTAGCATGTTCTAACTAACAAAGGATATATCGCTACCCCTACTATTGATACGACTACGAATTCTCCTATAGCAACATATAATGCATTAAGAATAAACGGCATTTCTTTAAACAATATTGTAAGTTCCGCACCTACAAATATTGCATTGAAAATTGCAGGCCCAATACTTGCGATTATCAATGCTTTTTTAGCATCGGCTATGCTTTTATTTACATACATCATATAAAATAATGCACATATCGTTGCAGAAGTACCGACTACTACGTCAATTATACCTAAAGGACTAAACATATTAGCTATTAGGCATCCTATTGTTAATCCCCAAAAAAATCTCTTATCAATCAAAATTAAAAGCATCAATATTTCTGCAATCCTAAATTGTATTGGTCCATAAGATAAAAAACTTAAAACAAGTGTAATCGCAGCATACAAAGCAGCAATTGTTCCATTGTATGTTATTAATTTAATTCTATTATTTTCCATAAAAAAACTCCCTTAACTATTATCATTTTAACTAATAGTTTCCGGAGCACCATCTATTCACGTTTGTGAATACAAGCAATAAGTAATATCTAAAACACATTTTTGAAATAAATTCAAGTATATTATTATACACAATTTAATTTTTTTGTTTTTTTACTACTCTTGATTTTTAAAGTGGGTGCCAAGGAAACACTCGAATTGCCATTTATATAATAACAATCCTAACAATTTTTAAGAGGTTGCCAAGTTGTAGGCAACCTCTGATAAATATAAAGTAAAATATTATCTCTTAGAGAACTGAGATGCTTTACGAGCTTTCTTAAGTCCGTATTTCTTTCTTTCTTTCATTCTTGGGTCTCTTGTTAAGAAGCCTGCTTTTTTAAGTATTGGTCTTAATTCTGCATCAGCTTGTAATAAAGCTCTTGATATTCCGTGTCTGATAGCACCTGCTTGACCAGTATATCCTCCACCATGTACATTAACAAACACATCATATTGACTTAACGTATCTGTAATCATCATAGGTTCCTTAACCACAACTCTTAAAGTTTCATAGTTAAAGTAGTTTTGAATATCTCTTTTATTTATAGTAACATTTCCGTTACCCGGAAGTAATCTTACTCTTGCTATTGCTTTTTTTCTTCTACCTGTACCTGTGTATTGTACTTTCATCAGTTAATTCTCCTCCCACTCAGATTAAAATTCGTATACTTCTGGCTTTTGAGCTTGGTTTTCATGCTCAGGACCTGCGTATACTCTTAATTTTCTTAACATTTGTCTACCTAAAATGTTTTTTGGTAACATACCTTTAACTGCAAGGTAAACTGCTTTGTCAGAATTTTCTTCCATGAATTTTCTGTAAGTAACTTCTTTCATTCCACCCATGTAACCTGAATGGTGTCTATACATTTTTTGATCTAATTTTTTACCTGTTAAAACAACTTTGCTACAGTTAACAATTACTACATGGTCACCTGTATCAACATGTGTTGTATATGTGGGTTTATGCTTTCCTCTCAAAAGTTTTGCAACTTCTGCAGCTAACTTACCTAAAGTTTTTCCTTCGGCATCTATAACATACCATTTTCTCTCTACTTCATGAGGTTTTGCAATGAAGCTTTTCATCTGGATCGTCCTCCTATTAAATATCTAATAATCTATGGTTAAAAAAGCTTCCGGGGCATTGGTAGCCTTTTCGACAACTAATATAACTAAGATTTTTTCAATCTCTTTTAAGGCATAATAAAATACCTAAAAATGTTACTTGACAATTTTACACTAACATAGATTTTATGTCAAGCATTATTTTCAAAAAAACACTCTCTATGATATCTACAAAATTATCACAAAGAGTATCTCAATTTGTTTATTTAGGGTATCATTAAAATAAACATTAATTTTCAAGCTTTTGTTTTAATTCTTTCAATTTATCTTTTGTTGCTTCAATTGCAACATTGTTAAAATCTAGCGCAGCTTTTAATTCTTTTCTAGTAATCCTCACATCATTTGGTGCATTAATAGCAATCTTAACTTTATCGTTTGAAATATCAGAAATAATAATTTCTATATCTTCTCCAATTACTATAGCCTCACCAAGTTTTCTTTTAATTACTAACAAAACTATCACCACCTACTTCTGTAGGAAATAAAGGATATCTCAATGCATACTCCTCATTTAATAATACAGCTTGAATCGCTTTTCTTGAATGTGGATCTATCACTAATGGATTTATCATATTGACAACAGATTTTTTTACATCTTCAGGTATAACAGCTATAAGCAGATAAGTTAATTCATCTAGGTAGCTGTTTTTAGCTCCTAAAGCCATAATATCTTCTTGAGACAAAATCGGTGAATAATCAGGTAAAATCGTATATGGATCTACTAATACAAAATGTAAATCTGGTTTTTCAGTCGATTGTAGATACATAATGCTATCATCTGGATCATCTTTTAATACAATATAATCTGTATATCCCTCAAAACCATAAATACTTCTTGAAAATTTAATTATATCTTGTTCGTTTATTTCTAATTCTCCAAATTCCTTTGTAACAAACTTCATTAATATGTCCATTCCTTTCTAAGTTTATGTGTTGTTTTTTTCCACACAAACAATGAATAATAAATATTCAAATTATTATATTATATTATGCCTTTGTATCTAGAGTCGGTGGAGCTTCATAACTAGGATTTGAGCTAGGTGGAACGTAAATTGGATCTCCAACATATTCTATTTCTAATCTAGCATATTCTTTAATTATTATCTCAATATCACCTGGTGTAAATTCTATTTGTGGCCTATTTATCTTCCAATCAAAATTTAGCTTATCCATTTCATATCTTATAGCTAAATCTGGCTCTGAAAATTCCATTTCAATAGGTTTTGCAGGTGAAAATCCAATATTAAAATTACCTGGTGCCATCTCACTTGCAAATTTTTGTGAAACCAAATCTACTATCGTTCCATCATTAACTTTGATGTCTAGTAGCATACTTCCCTCTTTCGCATAATTACCTATAGCTTGGTAGCCTGCTTGTATTCCTTTTTGAGCGTATTCTTCAGTAGACCTAAATGGGCTTTTTTGATTCATAGAATTTCTAGCTTCAAATGAATCTAATCGCAACTTCGTCGGCTGCATCTTCATTTTAAATCCGCCAGGATCTCTACTTATCTCTACAGTAGCGTTCCCCGAAGCAATTTCATACGTCCCATTATTGATTTTCATTTCAATCGACATAGGAATACTTTCAATCTTTAAAAGTTGTTCCATTTTTCCACCTCGTTTAATATAAATTAAAATTTTATGTCTTAAATCAAGTTTCTCACTCCTTAAAAAGCTTGATTTTAGATTGAATAAATTAAAATCTGGTTTTCTATTTAGATTTCTAATTTAATAATTTTCTTGTTTACTATACTCTATTGCATAAAATCCAAAAAGCTCGGCTGAATAATTTTATTTCCCATTTGCAATGTGGCCGAATATGCATATTGTTGCATCATCCAATTTGTAATTGCTTCTGCTGCGTCCACATATTCTATATCTTGAGTCTTAGTGGCAAGATTCAACGAATTGTCATCTGCTCTTGATTGTAAGAAATCAACATAATTCGTAGTTGCACCTATATTTGTAATTTCTTGCAATATCAAATCTTTACCAGCATTAAACTGTCCAATCAAATCCTGTGACTCATTAAAATCAAAATCATCACTTTCAAGATTGTCAATAAGATCTGACATTATATTATAAAGATTATCTTCACCAAATCCTAAAAAGCTAATACCAGGAATAGCTAAATCCATTACACTGTTCGGATTTATTTCTCCCGTAGCATCATCTACATCTAAGCTCAAGCCAGTATCTATAAACATATTTTCGTCCATGAGTTTTGTGAGCGATTCATAAGCCGCTTGTTGCTCAGGTGTCGCTGCAGGATCATTGCTTGCTGTATTCATATTTATGCCTTTATACAACAGATCTCCATTGCCATCAACTGTAAAAGGAGGTTCTTCCATGCTCGCACCGCTAAACAGATATTTTCCGTTAAACTGCGCATTTAATGTAGTAACCATGGATTCTTGTATCCTTCTTATTTCTTCTGCCACTATCTCTCTATCGCTCTGTGTGTAAGTCCCGTTTATACCTTTTAGATGCAATGTATACACACCATCAAGAGCATTTTCAAGTCCCATCAAACTGCTTTCTGCAGACATCAATATAGAGTCAACTTCCTCTAAATTATCTATATAATCTTCATTTTTCGAAGTTTCTCTTCTGAGTCTATACGCTTTTACAGCCGCTATAGGATCCTCAGAACCCTTTTGAAACTCTCTGCCTGTAGAAACTTTGTCTGCTAATTGATTTAAATCGGCTAAACTATTGTTTAAATCTCTTGTATATTTGCTTGTCAGCATAGTATTTGTTACTCTCATCTTATACCTCCGTTACAGACCTACTCTGCCTGTGCTGTTTATAAGCGTTTCAAGTGCTTCATCTATAGTAGTCATAAATCTTGATGCTGCACTATATGCCTGATTATACATAATTAAGTTTATTGCTTCCTCATCTAATGATACTCCCGATATAGATGCTCGCGAAGTATCTATCGCAAGTAAAGTCTGTCCATAGCTTTCATATAATGCATTAGTATCTCTTATTTGATTATCTAGAGTTGATGTTGCAAATGACATGAATTCTTGCAAAGTACCCTCAAACAAGAAATTATCATCTGTTTGATCATTAGGTGTGCCATTGAAGTCATGAGTAAAAGTTATATCTTTAGTAAATACATCTATCATTCGCATTATGTTGTCATTGAGTGCAGAATTATCCGTATATATCGGATTCCCAGCAGCATCTAATTCACCTGTAGGTATCGGTTCTTCTGTAGTATGTGTTATATATGAAGTCGTTGTTCCTCTCCATGCATCTGATATCTGTATATTTTCTGCTGTAATTTCTCCACCATCAGTCGATGAAAACAAAGGTTTTTCTGCCCATGTTGCAACTGTTCCGTCAGCATTCCAAGTTAAAGGCTCTCTGTTAAGGTTGTTAAGCTCTGTAGCAAAAGTATTTGCAAGTTCATCGAGCATGCTTTGATAATATTGTATGCCTCTGTCTTCGATGCTATATGTATTGCTATCTGTAAACTCGGCTTCATTATTTAAAAATGCGATATATCCTGCGATAGTTCCTTCTTTTGGGTCATTTATGCCTGCAGTTTTGTCTACTATAGTTTCCCAAGTAGCAGTATGTGCTGTATCTTCCGTACGTATCGATTTCAATGTAGAATCAATAGCGATTGTCATATCACCATTGGCATCTTCGCCTCTTTGAAGTTGAGAGTGATGATCATTATCTACCAATATGAAAGGGTTGCCTGTTGCATCTGTTATGTCAACAGATTCTATATATAACTCTTCTACATATTCACCTGATCCTATAGGTTCAAGTCTAGTTTGTACTTCTATGTTCATATGAGTAGACAATTCGTCTATCAAGACATTTCTTGCATCGTTAAGTTCAAGCGCCGGATTACCGTGAATATTTAACTCTCTTATTTGGTCGTTTAGTTCAGCTATTTGTTCCATCAATCTATTTGCTTCATTTACAGAGTCATCGAGATAGCTTTCATGTTGATCTTTAATATCAGACAGTTGCTTTGAATAGTTGTTAAACATCTGTGTTACCATTTGTGCGGCTGTTTTAACAACACCTTCTATAACAGGATCTGATGGCGTTGCACTTAAAGCTTGTAATTGAGTAACCATATCAGACATCAAAGCATCGATGCCATCTCTTGTAATTTCACCAAAAATTGCTTCAAGTTCACTGAGCGAATCCGCCATCACGTCTTGCATAGCAACTTTTGAAGCCTCTGTTCTGTATCTTTCATCCAAAAAAGGATCTCTGATTTGTGAAGGTCCATAACTTCCAACACCTTGGCCTATAGACCATGGATCATATTTGTATTGCACTGGTCCGCTCAAATATCCCACAGAGTAAATATCTACTCTTTGTCTCGTATATCCGTCTGTATTTACATTAGTAATATTTTGTCCCGTTACATCTAATAACTGTTGGCTGACACTTAGTCCGCTTTTCGCAGTTTGAATACTGCTAAATGTTGATCTGATCATACTATTTCTCCTTAACTCGCTAAAGTCTAAACCTTCTTTGAAATAAAACTTGGTTTCTTGGGATCTTGCTTTGTCACACTGCCATCGTGAAAATATTGCTTCTTTTGACTATTTTCTTGATCTAATCTATCTATTACAGCTTGTGCCCTTTGAATTCTAACCCTTGCTAAATTTTGACATCTATTGTTTTTTTCTTTTGTGGTTTCCAATATATCAAGAAGCTCCTTGTGCAGTTTCAATAGTTTCTCTTTATCTTCGCCTTCTGAAAAATTTACGATTTCTAATAAAGTTTTACCCGAATATCCATGTTTTTTAAGAAGCTCTTCTCTTTTTTGCTCTAGTCCTCTCGATTTTAACATAAATATTTGCTCTTTAACCGAAATTTCTTCAAGCCCTTTTAAATCGTCTCTGATTATAGTCTCATGCTTTTCATCTTGCACAGACAAAAAATCTCTATATAAATCTAACTGTTCATTTAATAATCTGCTTAATTCTTTAGTATTCATATTGTTTCCTCTATAAGTTCTATATGCTCATTAAAATTCTTGCAAGCTCTTTAGAATCTACAACATAAGTATTCGCAGAGATTTGAGCCCTTATATTTTCAATTTTTGCAGCATCATTTTCAGCATTTAAATCATTTACTAGTTTGTTTTTAACATTATCTATATTATCAGCAGTACTTGGTTTTTCCATACTTTGATTTTTACTAATTTGAATCATATCATAATTTTTAGACTGAACTTTTTCAGTCTTTGTAAGTTTTGCTACTTCTTTTTTATACCCGACAAAATTACCTATATTAGTAATTTTCATAAAATCATTCCTTTCTTTATATAGTTATCCTTTTCAAGAATTATATCGTCATAAAGATAATAATGTTTAATAAAACCCTAAAAATAATTAGCAATTAGGAGTTAGGAATTATAGTGGAAAAAACCTTTGAGTTTTCCACTATAATTATCAAAATTTGCTACAGCAAATTTTTTCCTTCATTCCTCATTTCTCATTCCTAATTACTAATTGTATTTCATTCCTAATTAAAAATACTCCACACTTTCTAAAAACAATCCTTTAGCTGGCGCCGTTTTTCCAAGCAAATTCCTATTTCCGTCTATCATCGCTCTTTCGACATTTGAAATCTCTATCTTACCTGCTCCGACACCTACTGCAGTTCCGACAATAATCCTAACCATATTATATAAAAATCCATTGCCGGTCACGCTTATCTCTATTAGATTATCATTTTTAGTTAAATTTGTTTCGAAAATTTTTCTAACAGTTGAATTTACGGATGAATTTGTAGACATAAAAGCCCTGAAATCGTGTTCCCCACATATAATATCAAGCACT
This sequence comes from uncultured Clostridia bacterium, assembly GCA_964371035.1. Lineage (GTDB taxonomy): Bacteria > Bacillota > Clostridia > Tissierellales > Sedimentibacteraceae > UBA1535. Next base: position 90,751 of record CAYJLG010000004.1, read on the forward strand.
TGCTCCATTAAACATAACTTCAGTCCATAAGGAACGTGCCACGCATATCTTTCATAAAAAGGCATCATGATTTTATCATTATATATTTTATAAACATAAGTTTTTCGTTTAGCATTAAAACGCGAATTAAAGTTTTCGTCAACCTCTTCTGCTTTCAAAATTCTGATATCACTATTTAATTTTGAATTTAAAGCTAATTTAATATTTTCTTTTGGAATATTTGTATTTGTAAAAAAGTTTGCGACTTGAGCTATAGCATGTACGCCCGAATCTGTCCTGCCTGAAGCTGTCAAATTTACTTCTTCACTAGTGATTAATCTAATTGCATCTTCAATTTTATCTTGAATTGTTTCTACGTTAACCTGTTTTTGCCATCCAAAATAATTTGTACCATCATATGCAATTGTAAGTTTAATATTTTTTACCATAACCTAGGTGCTATGATTGCGACAATATAAACCAAAAATACTATACAAGCAATATAGTCTTCCTTTCTTATAGCAAGCTGTCTCATACGAGTTTTATTTTCTCCACCTCTATAGCATCTTGATTCCATAGCCATAGCTAAATCATCTGCTCTTCTAAATGCACTTACAAAAAGTGGAACTAGTAACGGTATTAGATTTTTAGCTCTCTTTACTAAATTTCCACTTTCAAAATCTGCACCTCTAGCTTTTTGAGCTTTCATAATTTTTTCAGTTTCTTCCATTAGCGTTGGAATAAATCTAAGAGCTATAGTCATCATCATAGCTAATTCATGAGCTGGGAGACCAATCTTTTTAAAAGGTTTTAATAAACTTTCTATTCCGTCTGTAAGTAGTATTGGCGAAGTTGTAAGTGTCAATACTGAAGTTCCCATAATTAATAAGACTAATCTAATAGCCATAAAAGTGGCTTGAAACAAGCCTTCTTCTGTAACTTTAAAAAACCAAAATTTAAAAATCGTAGTTCCTGGAGTCAAAAATAAATTTATAAAAAACGTAATAAAAATAATCATAAGGATAGGTCTTAATCCTCTAATTACAAATTTAATAGGGACTTTTGACATATATACTGCAATAGTTAAAAAAAGTACAACTGAAATAAATGAAAGAAATTCTTGTATTAAAAACAGTGAAATAATATATAGTAATGTTATAATAATTTTCACTCTAGGATCTAAATCATGTACCTTTGAATCTATTGGGTAATGCTGTCCAATAGTAAGATTTTTAAACATTTTGTCTTCTCCTTAGTTCCTTTGATATTTCCAACTTTGCTTCCTCTATTGTCAAGATATCATCACTTAAATTAAACCCATTATTTTTTAATTCTGAAACTATTTCGACAATTTGTGGAACACCTAAGCCTATTTTTTTGAGCTCATCCGCATTTTTATATATTTCTCGTGGCGTTCCTTGCATATGTATTTTGCCTTTATACAAAACTACTATTTTTTCGCACAATTTCGCTACATCTTCCATGCTATGAGACACTAATAGTATAGCTTTTTTATTAACTTCATGATATTTTTTTATTTGAGCAAAGATTTCATTTCTTCCTGCAGGATCCAATCCTGCAGTAGGTTCATCTAAAATCAAATAATCTGGTTCCATAGCTAAAACTCCTGCTATGGCAACTCTTCTCTTTTGTCCGCCACTTAAATCAAATGGAGATATATCTTTTATGAAGTTATAATCAAAACCTACTGAATGTAGTGCATTTTTTACTCTTCTCTCAACTTCAATTTCGTCTAAACCTAAATTTAATGGTCCAAAAGCAACATCTTTACTAACAGTTTCTTCAAAAAGCTGGTATTCAGGATATTGAAATACTAAGCCAACAGTTTGTCTAATTTTTCTCAATTCTGACTTGTTTTCACCAACAATTTTCCCATCTACATTTACGACACCTTTATTAGCCCTTTCTAATCCATTTAACAGTTGAATTAAAGTGGACTTACCAGAACCTGTATGCCCTATAATTCCGATAAAATCGCTTTTTTCAACAGAAAAATTCACATTGTCAAGTGCTATTGTTTTAAACGGCGTACCTTCGCCATATATATATATAATGTTTTCAGCTTTTATTGACATAATTTTTTCACCAGTTCCTCAATACTAATAATATCAGTTGGAATATCAAAACCTTCATTAGCTAATTCAAAAGCAAGTTCTGTAACTTGGGGCACATCAAGACCAAATTTTTTAATGACATCAATATTTTTAAACACCTCTTTTGGTGTTCCATCAAGTTCAACATTTCCCTGATGCATAACCACAACTCTGTCTGCCTCGACTGCTTCATCCATATAATGAGTTATCAACAAAATAGTTTTGCCTTCTTTGTTGAGTTTTTTTATCGTATCAATAACTTCTTTTCTACCTACTGGATCAAGCATAGCAGTAGGTTCATCTAAAATAATACATTTTGAATTTAAAGCTAACACTCCCGCTATTGCAATTCGTTGCTTTTGCCCTCCAGATAATAGATGAGGTGGTCTTTTTCTATATTCATACATTCCAACTGTATTAAGTGCATCGTCTACTATTTTTCTTATTTCTGACGGTGATATACCTTGGTTTTCAGGTCCAAAGGCAATATCTTCTTCAACTATTGTTGCTACTAATTGATTGTCTGGGTTTTGAAAAACCATGCCTGCAGTCTGTCTAACATTCCAAAGTTTTTCCTCATCAGCAGTATCCATTCCATCTACGAATATCTTACCTTCTGTAGGTAACAATAAGGCATTAATCAATTTTGCAAGAGTTGATTTGCCAGAACCGTTGTGCCCCAAAATAGCGGTAAATTCACCTTCTTTGATGTTTAAACTTATGCCTTCAAGAGCATATTTTCCACCATGTTCTTCATATTTATATTTTACATTTTCAATTCGTATTATGTCCATAAGCAATCCTTTCTCAATTCGTAATGCATAATTCGTGATTCGCAATTACAATTCCTACTTAATAATTTTATTATTGCATTCTGCACCATTTTTTTATTTAACATAGCCTCTCAATTGAATTAAATTAACAACAGAGAAAAATTCTTGTCGTATCGCACTTTCCGGGCAATTTTCAATAATACCCACCCTTCCAATACATTTACCTGCGACAAATAATTACACATTACGCATTGCAACTTCTCTTCTCTACTCTTAATTTAAGACAAAGGATTAAGCTATGCTTAATCCTTTGTCTTATCGCACAATTACCGATACAAGAATTTCTTATATCGGTGTGCCTTATTTAAATTACACTAATTCAATTATAACCATTTCCGCTGCGTCGCCTCTACGAGGTCCTAATTTCATTATTCTCGTATAGCCTCCGTTTCTGTCAGCGTACTTAGGAGCAATATCTGCAAATAGCGTATCAACAACAGTCTTGTCGTAAATGTACGCAAGTGCCTGACGTCTTGCATGTAGATCTCCTCTTTTCCCAAGAGTTATCATTTTTTCAGCAACTTTTCTCAACTCTTTTGCTCGAGTTTCAGTAGTTACGATTTTGCCATTAGATAACAAACTTGCAGTCAAGTTTCTTAACATAGCAACTCTATGAGAAGTAGGGCGACCAAGTTTTCTGTGCATACCCATGCTAAGCCCTCCTTATGTATCTTTTATAATATTGTGTTAATGTATACAAACATTAACTAGTTGCGTTTAATTAGTCATTTCTTCTTAAAGATAAACCTAATTCTTCCAGTTTTTTCTGTACTTCATCTAAAGATTTTTTACCCAAGTTTCTTACCTTCATCATATCATCTTCTGACTTGTAAGTAAGTTCTTCAACAGAGTTGATTCCTGCTCTCTTAAGACAATTGTAAGATCTAACTGATAAATCAAGTTCTTCAATAGTCATTTCTAATACTTTTTCTTTTTCATCTTCTTCTTTTTCTATCATAATTTCAACGGAACCGATATGTTCTGTCAACGATATAAATAAGTTTAGATGTTCATTTAATATCTTTGCACCTAATGACACAGACTCTTCAGGGTCTATAGTACCGTCAGTCCAAACTTCAAGCGTTAATTTGTCAAAGTCTGTTCTATTACCTACTCTTGTGTCTTCCACTGCGAAGTTAACTTTCTTAACAGGAGTGTAAATCGAGTCTATAGGAATCACTCCAATAGATTGAGTATCTTTTTTATTTCTGTCAGAAACTGCATATCCACGGCCACGTTCCATTTCCATCTCAATGATAAGTTCCGCGCCTTCTTCTAAAGTTGCTATATGTAAGTCTTCATTTACAATTTCTACATCTACTCCTGTAATAATATCAGCTGCTGTAACAGTCTTTGGACCTTTTGCATCAATTAACAATTGGACAGGTTCCGTTACATTCATCTTCGCAGCGATATTTTTAATGTTAAGAATTATCTCCGAAACATCTTCTCTTACACCCGGAATAGCTGTAAATTCATGTAACACACCTTGAATATTAATCGATGTTACAGCTGCTCCTGGAAGTGACGAAAGAAGTATCCTTCTCAATGAATTTCCTAAAGTAGTTCCATAACCTCTTTCTAACGGTTCCAAAACTATTTTGCCATATGTGTTTTCTTCGTTTTTATCTATTAAGGTAATATTAGGCTTTTCAATTTCGATCATTTTAAATCCTCCTTAGAGTTATTTTTTTGTCGAATATGATAATTCTTAAATCAATTATTATTTCGAATACAACTCGACGATTAGATGTTCTTCAATTGGAGTATCAATTTGATCTCTTGTTGGTAATGCAAGAACTTTTCCTTCTAGGTTTTCAAGATCTGCTGACAACCAAGTTGGTGCTGTAACCATTGATTCTTTCATCGCTTTAAATTTAGGAGAACTTGTGCTCTTTTCTCTAACTTTTATTACATCTCCCGCTTTAATTTCGTAAGATGGAATGTCTAATTTTCTTCCGTTTACAAGAAAATGTCCATGTACAACTAATTGTCTTGCTTCTCTTCTTGTAGCCGCAAAGCCTAATTTATAAACAACATTATCAAGTCTTGATTCAAGCATAATAAGTAGGTTTTCACCAGTTATTCCATGTTTCTTCTCAGCTCTTTTAAAAGTGTTCTTAAATTGTCCTTCAAGAACTCCATAGATGAACTTAGCTCTTTGCTTTTCTCTTAACTGTAATCCGTAGTTGCTCAATTTTTTGTTAGTTTTGTTAGGTTGTCTTCTAGATTCTTTGTTAATTCCTAACCAACTAGGTTCAATACCTAACGCTCTACATCTTTTTAATACCGGATCTCTATTTACTGCCATCTATTTCACCTCCTACTATACTCTTCTACGTTTAGGTGGTCTACAGCCGTTGTGTGGAATTGGAGTAACATCTTTAATCATACTTACTTCTAATCCTGCAGCTTGCAATGATCTAATTGCAGCTTCTCTACCAGCTCCCGGCCCCTTAACGTAAACTTCTATTGTTTTTAATCCATGTTCCATTGCTTTTTTAGCAGCTTCTTCTGCAACCATTGAGGCAGCAAAAGGAGTTGATTTTCTGGAACCTTTAAATCCACATTGTCCTGAACTCGCCCAAGAAATAGCATTTCCTTGCATGTCAGTCAATGTAACTAACGTATTATTGAAGGTAGACTTAATATGTGCCTGACCTTTTTCAATATTTTTACGTTCTCTTCTTCTTACTCTTGTGCTTTTTTGTTTTTTAGCAGCCATTATTAGTCACCTCCTATTTCTTTCCTTTTTTCCCTGCAATTCTCTTAGGACCTTTTCTAGTTCTCGAATTGTTTTTAGTGTTTTGTCCTCTTACAGGTAATCCTTTTTTATGTCTAAGTCCTCTGTAGCAATTAATTTCTTTAAGTCTCTTAATATTTAAAGAGATTTCTCTTCTAAGGTCACCCTCTACTAAATACTTGTCTATTTCAGCTCTTATCTTAGACAAATCATCTTCTGTAAGGTCCTTAATTCTAGTATCAGGGTTAATACCTGTCAAATTTAATATTTTCTTAGAAGTAGGTCTTCCTATACCGAAAATATAAGTTAAACCTATTTCTACTCTTTTGTCTCTTGGTAAATCAATACCGGCAATTCTTGCCATTAAGCGTACACCTCCTACGTTCTGTGCTTTTTATTATTGTAGTTTGATATCTTGCGCTTATCCTATTAACCTTGTTTTTGTTTGTGTTTTGGATTTTCACAAATTACCATTATTTTGCCTTTTCTCTTTATGATTTTACATTTTTCACAAATTGGTTTTACCGATGGTCTTACTTTCATTGTAATCCCTCCTTACTACTTTTTCCTCCAAGTTATTCTACCTCTTGATAAGTCGTAAGGTGACAGTTCAACTGCTACCTCGTCGCCGGGTAAAATTCTTATATAGTTCATTCTCAGCTTACCCGATATATGGGCTAATATTTGATGCCCATTTTGAAGTTCAACCTTAAACATAGCATTTGGTAGAGCCTCAAGAACTTTTCCTTCTACTTCTATTACATCCTTTTTGGACATTGATTTCTCAACTCCCATTTCTATTGCTACTCGTTAAGAATTCTGCTAACAGTTTTCTTACAGAAGCATCATCGATTTTTTTATTACTACTTAACATTTGAACAAAGTCTTCAACAACTGAATTGTAGACGGCAATATGTTTGATTTTTTTAAGTTTCGGCGAACTTAATTTCCTTAAGTCACCGTCGGCTATCAAAATATGCTTATCGTCAACTATTTCTGTTATTAGAAATATTTTGCCCTTATCTCTTCCTGCCTTTGATTTCACAACCTGACCAATTACTAAATCTTGCGTTGTATCCATCAATCCACCTCTTAATTATTAAAGTACAGTCAACAGTTCAGGTTCTCCATCTGTTATGGCAATTGTATGCTCATAATGTGCCGAAGGTTTTCCATCTACTGTAACGACAGTCCAGTCATTTTCTAAAATAGTCACGTGATACGTGCCATAATTTATCATAGGCTCTATTGCTAGCGTCATGCCTTTTTGAAGACGCGGACCTTTTCCTGGTGCTCCATAATTCGGAATCTGCGGAGCTTCATGCATTTTTTTACCAACGCCGTGCCCCACAAAATCTCTAACTACAGAAAATCCTTCAGCTTCAACACAAGTTTGGATAGCATGTGATATATCAGAAAGTCTATATCCTACTTTAGCAAATTTCATGCCTTCGTAGAAACTTTTCCTAGTTATTTCAATTAACCTTTTCTTCTCTATATCCACTTCTCCAACAACATATGTTTTAGCACCGTCTCCAACGTACCCACCAAAAGTAGCACCTATGTCAATGCTTATAATGTCGCCTTCTTTTAATTTAACTTTTGAAGAAGGTATTCCATGAACAACTTCTTCATTTACGGAAGCGCATATTGAGGCAG